>CAZSSN010000015.1:0-4998 GCA_964609785.1 uncultured Candidatus Saccharibacteria bacterium
GCATAAACATTAGAATATTATTTGGTGAGCCCTCAACTGTAATTGTATACGGGATAACAAATAACCCACTGCTTGTCCCCTCAACAGGCTTTGCATCTTTCACAGATCCTGAAACTGAAATCTTAAGATCTAATCCATAGCGTTGCGCAGCGGATTCAAGTTGTTGAATTTCTTTAACTACCTTAGTATCCCTACTGAAAAGCTCATCTGGTGGATACTGTGATTTATCTATAATAGCTAAGTCAATCTTCCCTTGCTCAAAACTTTTTTGTTCTCGTCGTAGGACTTCCAGCTCAATGTTACGCTGTGCTAATGAATCAGAAATTACTTGGTTTTTGTTCGCCATAATTCCAAAACCAAACAAGTACATCATTAGAGCAAATACCGCAAAAGCTGAGACGGTAATGATGATCTTTATTTTATTGCTTAGTTTCTGTTTCATTCTGCTCCCTCCACTGATTGCTCGCCTTTTATTAACACACCATTAGCAATGTTAAACGTAAAAATAAACCTTACATTAGTTGGTTGAGTGACGTTTTCTAGAGGGTAGTTGATGTTTTTAAAGTGATCTTTATCGGCATTAATATTGTTATATAAATCGATGACAGCATCTCGCGTAGGGCTATACCCAGCAATGCTAATTTCTTTCTTCACAGCATCTGCTTCAAACGCTGTAATCTTTACGCCTGCTGGCACATTTTTTACGAAAGCCGCCATCACCTCAGACCACGCCGGAGTCTTGGCCATTAAATTACTGAAATCAATAATTTGAGAGTTGGCTTGTTGAATTTTCTCTTTAACTTCCGCGTTTTCACTTTTACTAGCCGTTGCTTTTAACAACTCAATTTCAGCTTCACTCGCTTGAGTTTTTCTGTTTAGATAAGTCCACACACCGAATTGGACTAACACTCCAATAAGTAAAATCACTGTGGCAATTACAACTGCTACGGTCACGCTGTAAAGAGTTCGCTCGTAACTTAACTCTTGCTGTTTTAATCTTGGAAGTAAGTTTATTCGTTTCATTCTTGTATCCCCCACATAGCCAAACCAATCGCCGTTGTAAAACTAAGCGCCTCGTAAGGTGTTAATGGTGAATGTTCTAGATTAGCAAGATGCTCTAGCGGATTAGCTACTGTCACCTCTACCGGTGCGTACTGTTCCAGCAAATCCGGAAGCACCTCACCAATATGCTGAAGTTTTGCTCCCCCGCCAGTTAGTAGAATCTGATTAATATGAGACTCCGAATGGTCATAGTGGAACTTCAAAACGTTTTTAATTTCTGCAGCCATATCTTCTACGCCAGGCATCAAAGCAGTTTTTAAATTAGGATACTTCACAGTATTAGCTAAACCAACCTCGCGCTTTAGTTTTTCGGCCTCAGCTGGTTTAATCGCCAAAGTCTGTGCCAACTTTTCTGTGAAGACATCTCCTGCAACGGGAACCGATGAAGTAAATTGCAGCACGCCATTTTCAACAATGATCATAGCTGTTTTAAAAGCGTCCATGTCTACAAGTAGAACTGGTTCATCTACCACAGAAGGAACTAAAGCTCTAGCTACGCTCTGAGCTTCTACTTCCACTCCACATAGTTTTAACCCAGCGCCTTCAATGACATCCATAAATGTATCTAAGTATTCCTTCGGTGAAGCGATTACCAAAACACTCATGGTCTTATCTTTTCGACTAATAATCTGCCAATCAAAATAGACTTGATCCATTGGCATTGGAATATACGCTTCCGCCTCGAACATGATTGCAGTGTCGGCTTTCGATTCGTCCATCGCAGTCATCTCCATCACTCTAATAAAAGACTTGGACTCTGGGAGACATACTACGACCCTATCCGTATTGAATTTTCCATACTGTGGAGTAGAAAGAGATAGCTTAATAAACTCAGAAAGTTTTTTATGATCAGTAAAAGCATCATCAATCATCAAACCTTTTGGCAAAGGGGCATTAATATATCCGCGAAGCGAAGTGCGTCCATGCTTTTGTTCAAACTGCAACGCCTTAATAGCGTGCGCGTTAACGTGCAAGCCAATGTACTGATATTTCTTTTCGAATGGATTGAATTTAAATTTCATATCTAATTACAGTATATACCAACTACGAGATGCTATTACTAATATTGTAAATCGGACTAATTAATGCCAACGCCAAGAAGCCAACAACTGCACCAATTACCAACAACAACAGTGGTTCAATAATTGATGACATGTTCTTCATGGTATCATCTACTTCTGCTTCAAAGTGTTCTGCTAGCTGATCCAAAATATTTTCCAAGTTACCAGTTTCTTCTCCAATGGAAAGCATTTGAGTAACGATGAATGGGAATAATTTAGCGTGCTGCCCCAAAGCTTCTGTTAACGGCTTACCAACTTTAACCGACTCTGCAGCCTGCTCCAAAACCTCTCGATAGTACACGTTATCCATGGCCTGGGCAGTAACGCTCAAACCCTGAACAACAGAGATGCCTGACTTCATCAAAGAGCCCAGGATACGCGAAAAACGGGCCATATTGATCTTTTTTACCACCGGGCTAATAAGAGGCATATGTAGCAAAAAACCGTCCAGGAGGCGCTTCCCAACGCTTGAGCGCATAAAGGCGATAAATCCCCCAACTATGGCCAAAAGCCCCCCAATTACTAGGACAGAATTGGCCGCCATAAAGTCGGAGAAGCCAATAACGATTTTAGTAGTTATTGGAAGCTGAGTGTCGAAATCTTTGAAAGTCGCGGTCAAACTCGGCAACACAAAAATTGCCAAAGCAATACCAATAATTACCATCGCAGAAATAATTACGCCCGGATAGATCATCGCCCCTTTAGTTTTGGATTTTAAATCTGCTTCGCGTTGCAACTGAATACGTAAATATTCCAAACTCTTTTCCAAGTTACCAGAGATTTCCCCTACTTCGATCATGCTAATAAAAATGTGAGAAAAGATTTTTGGGAAATCCGACATGGCTTCGTGCATGCTTTTTCCAGCTTCAACGTTGCCTGCCAAAATATTAATTGTATTCTGAAATTTTTTATTACCTGTTTGTTTGGCAATAATTCTCATCGCCCTTGGAGCTGATACACCAGAGCGAAGTAGCAAGTCTAGGTTTTGAATAAAAGCGATTTTTTCTTTAAGAGGAACAGTAGCTAAGTTCGTTAACTTAGCCATAAAATCACGTTCCTTTTTTTCTACCAAATCCATGGGGATTAGGCCTTGTTCTTTTAACAAGTGCCCAGCCGCAACTAAATTAGCCGCTTCGATAGTACCGGTTTCGGTGTTTCCTGTTTTTGATGCTGCTGAATAGTTATAACTTGGCATTTTGTTTGAGTACTACTCTTTAGTTACGCGCAAAATTTCGTCTATTGTGGTTAGGCCTTGAGCGGCTTTTAGGAAACCATCTTGCCACATTAGAATCATTCCCTGTTTTTCGGCTTCATCTTGAATTTCTAAACTGGTAGAACGTTTAACAATTAGTTCTTGAATCTCTGGTGTGTTTTCTAAAATTTCATGAATACCAATACGGCCTTTATAGCCTGTGTTACTACATTTGTCACAACCTTTACCGTGGAAAAATTCGATATCTTCAAACTTCTTAGGAACTTTTTTTAAGATCTCTTCACGCTCAAAGGTGGCAATAAGTTTATCCATATCGAACTGCTTTTTTAGAGCACCTGCAGTAGCAGCGTCTAGCTTCATTTTTTCTTTACAGTCAGGACAAATAACGCGCACAAGGCGCTGCGCCATAATCGCGTTAATTGTGGACGCAATTAAGTATGGCTCGATTCCAATGTCGACAATACGAGGCGGTGCAGCTGCAGCAGAGTTAGTGTGAAGTGTAGACAATACAATGTGACCAGTCATGGCAGCGTGCATGGCTTCTTCCGCAGTTTCTTTGTCACGAATTTCCCCAATCATAATAATGTTTGGATCTTGTCTAAGCAGCGCACGAAGTCCGAGCGCGAATGTTAGACCGATTTTCGGATTTACCTGCATTTGGTTTGCACCAACAATTCTATATTCCACCGGGTCTTCAATGGTCGAAATGTTTACTAATTTTGTATTTAAAATGGTTAGAGCCGCGTACAAGGTTGTAGATTTACCAGATCCTGTTGGACCTGTAACTAGCATCATCCCATGAGGTTTGTGGATGTTACGAGTTACCATGTCGATCTGACTCTTAAAGAAGCCAAGCTGTTCGAAGCTCATGGCTTTGGTAGATTCATCCAACAAACGGATAACGACTTTTTCACCGTCAAAAATTGGAATTGTCGAAACACGCAAAGAAAACTTGTAGCCATCTTTTTCTATTTTGTAACGACCATCTTGTGGTAGTCTGTGTTCGTCAATTTTTAGGTTAGACAAAACTTTAATGCGCGCTACAAGAGCGGCTTGGATCATTTTTGGTAAAGTCATGGCGTCGTGAAGTACACCGTCTATGCGGTAACGAACAGATACCGCATTCTCTTGCGGTTCAATGTGAATGTCGGATGCTTTTTCGATAACGGCATACTCAAGTAAAGTGTCGACAACGCGAATAATCGGAATTTCTTCCGCCATTTTCTTAAGTTCGTCGTCTAAGCTGGCGTCACCAGTAGTTTTAATATCATCTGGTTGCCCCTCACGCACCATGTGCTTAATTTCCCCTTCTAAGTTGGTGTGATACTTAGAAAGCCCAAAGTCTAGAGAGGTTTTTGCAATAAGGAAAACCTTAATTTCCAGGCCAGTTTTCTTCTTCATGAACTCGCGAGTCTGCAAGTCTGTAGGGTCAACCATAGCCAAAGACAAAACAGACTTATCCTTAGCAAAACTAATAACTCTGTGACGCCTAGCGATAGGTTCGGGAACTAAATTTAAGATTTCAGGAGTGATGTTTTCGTTGCGCAAATCTACAACTGGAACATCAAATTCTTCTGATTTGATTTTTAATAATTGCTCTTCGGTAAGCGCTTTTTTCTCAAGCAAAAAATCCTCCCACTGAACGGTGGGAGTTTTGGCTTT
>CAZSSN010000015.1:5098-14874 GCA_964609785.1 uncultured Candidatus Saccharibacteria bacterium
GCGCTTTTTTCTCAAGCAAAAAATCCTCCCACTGAACGGTGGGAGTTTTGGCTTTTGCAGTAAGCCATTCTTTATCTAAGGTTTGGAGAGCTGTGTCCGTGATTACCTTCTGCTTTGTAAGCAGTTGATTCAACTCGGCTGTGATCATTTTTTATCTTTGTTTCTTTTTGTTGATAGTCATAAATTATATTTCACGAAAACCAGGCAGATGCTACGTTTTTGCTGCGCAAAAACTGGGCACTGGTGGTTTTCTTAGAAAATAATTTTTGACCTCAAAAACATCCAAATTACAAAATAATTATAACACATTAGGTTTGGAAATGCCAAGTTATTTTGTTAATAGTTTGGGTAAATTTAAAACCCTCCTGGTGGAGGGTTTTAACAAGTTTATAATCTACATCGACATCTTAAGTGATTGGATGTAGTCGAATTTCCATTCATCGCCTTCTTTAATCAACACGACTGAATGATTTTCACTTTTACCAGTTGTTAAGTTTTTTATTTTATACTTGTAAATAAAGTACAAATTTCTGGCTCCTTGCAACATTTTTACTTTCTCATTCTTAACATTATCATCATACTCAGTTGTATCGCCGTCAATTTCCTTTATAAATAATGGGGTTTGTGCCAGCATTTCTTTGCTAGCGAAGTCGGTGTGTGGGACTACTTCTGCAAAAGTTTCTGTCTCCATTATGTAGCTAAGGAACGAGATCGCTTTATTTAACTCAACCTTACTATTCAAGTTTTTTGTTGGAAGTTTTGGAGAGTTTGCTACATATTCGCGAACTAGCTCATATTCATCCTCAATGTTACCAGTGGCAGGCTGTGACGCTACAGAAGGCGCCTTAAAAGTACCAGTAGCTACTGCAGCACCTTTGGCATTAGCATAAGGATAAATACCGATTGTGTAAGTTACATCTGGACTAAACCAAAATGGAGTTTCTGCATCACCATTCTTAGTTACAGCGGCATTGTAGATCTTTCCATCGATTGTGAAAGAATAAGTTCTTTTAGCTGGTATTAACCAGGAGAACTTATACTTGTACTTATTTGATGCTGAATCGTAACCTGTAGGCTGAGCTTCAAAACGAGCTTGAGCACTAGAAACGACTACTTCCGTTGGCCAGTCTGCCTTTGCTACCTGTGGAGTGAATGCTCCAAAGATAGAAGTTAGACCCATGACTACTGCCACTAGGGCAATTTTTAGGTTTTTCATAATAATGTGATTTAATTAATTTAATTATACAGACTTAATCAAAATTTACTAGAACCGAAGAACTTCTAAGTAAAGCTAAGCTTTATTTACAACTTCGATGCTTTACAATATCACAGTAAAAATACTGTCGGATGCCAGTTTAAGCTGATGCAGCAAATGCTACTTTTGTTCTTTCGTCTAGAAATCCGTTTTTATTTAAGAACTTAATTATCGGCAACGCGCATGAAATGCAGAAACTTAATGTTCCAATAGAACTGTGATGCGATAGACTAATTTCCTGACTACTCTCTTTGATTGTTTTCTTGCAAAGGTCACATTTGGTAATACGCATGGCTTTATAAATTAATGATTATACATTAATTTTACCTCTGGACATACGCATGGTCAAAAAATATTATTCCGTAAATTTAAGCGATAAAAAATTTTTGACAACAAAACCTAATTTATATATTATGAATTCATATTTGAGACCTACCCACTAAACCTTGCAACTTCTAGAGCTCTAGAGCGAGCGGAAAATTTACTAAAAACAGGCTTTATTGCCTGTTTTTGTTTGCTTATGGTTCTTAAGACAATGTAATAGTCAGTTTAACATCCATTTTCTTAGCAAAGTTCTTTAAGAATTTTACTGATGGATCAAACTCAGCCCTTTCCAATTTTCTCAAAGCATATGTTGAAAAGCCAAGTTGGGCTCCAACCTTTTTCCAGGCAAGCTTTTTTTCGGCCACTCGGCGATACATCAAATTTATCATTTGAAAATTCAAATCTAAATCATCATAAGCTTCCTTATATTTAGGATCCTTCATCCACTTTTTATGCAGTTTCTCAAAAGGAACTGCACCTTTTAAAATATTTTGCATAAGTGCTTCTCTTATTAATACATCTCACTGATTAATTTATTGTCAAACTTACTTAGCTATAAAAAAATTTAATGGGCAACAAACTTCATTTCGTATATTATAAATACGTATTTGGGATTACCCATCGATCCTCGTAAAATCCTAGAGCTCTAGAGCGAGGTGAAAATATTATTTATACAGACTATTGAAGCCTGTTTTTATTTTACTGTCTTAACCGAGTAATTTCCTCTCGATACTTAACTTCGTTAGCGGGGTCTACATTCGCAGCGGTTTCCCAGGCAGCTACTGCAGTAGCTTTATCCGCTATTTTCTCGGAGAACTTGGCATAACTTATCATAATGTCTACGTTACTTTTGGTTTTAGATACAGCTTGTAAGTATAAAGCTTTTAATTCTTCATTTGGAAGAGAATCGTTAGCTTGCAAATGAGCTAGCCACACAGCAGGATCTTCATCGTACACAGCAATGCTGTTTGCGCTTAACTCTCTTGCTTTAACCGCATCACCTATTCCTTTATACACCCTTATTAAGGCGGCATCGGTTCTGCTATTCCCTTTTTTATCTTCAGGAATTCTATTTAAACTCTCTAGAGCTTCATTAAATTTACCTAGCTCCAACTGAGCTTCTGCAAGTTTAATATATGCAGAATATTTTATATTAGCTTCTGTGCTATCAGATAGCTTACTAACTTCTTCAATTAGTTCCTTTGTACGCTCTTCCAAAGCTTTAATGCGGTCACTTTCGTTTAATTGTATAATCTCTCTTAGCGTTAACGGTTTAGGTGGCTGATTATTCTTTTGGTATTCGTTAATAGCATAAAAAGCTCCTAGAACGATAAGAATTCCGATAACGGTATATATAATTTTCTTCATATTGTTTGATGTATTCATAGGTTTATATTATAGCAGAGAGCTTAAATTATTATGATTAGTAAGTAAAAGCTAAGACGCTGAAACTGCTAAAATATTACTTATTCATTAGAAGATTGTATTTACCTAATATACAAAAAACCCTCTCCCGAAGGAGAGGGTTTTTCTAGCTTAGTTCAGCAGAAAATAAATTTTCTACATCACTATTACCAACTAAAGTTGATTAAGCAATACCGTTCAAGAACAAGTAATCTGTCTTGTAGTCGCCTAAGTCAAATTCGTAGTAGTTAGCGTTTGTATCGTCAGTTGCTGTACCCCAGTTGATACCATCAAGTTTAACGTAAACTGATCCATCAGTTGGAGTTGAGTCAGCAGCGTAGATAACAGTCAAAGTGAATGTACGTGTAGTACCTTCATCAACTTCAAATGTGTTAGCTGTATCTTCAGAGTCTACAGTAGAAGATTCAAGGATGTCAGCACCGAGTACAGGAGTACCAGCAGTGTCAACTTCAGTGAATTCAACACCTTGTCCAGCAGCATTTGCATCAGCTACTTCAGATGAGTTGTCGATACGCATATCACCATCAAATGCAGTTACATCGAAAGTGATCTTGAATGTACCTTGGTCATCTTCACCAGTAGCATCAGCTGTGAATGTGCGTTCTGCAGAAGCAGAAACGAATTCAACCATAATACCAGCATCGTATACAGCGTGTGCATCACCGATAGCAGAACCACTAGCATCAGCGTCAACAACGCGTTCGCCAGATTCGTCTTCAGCAACGATGTCATCAGCATTTGTAGTAGTTACAGAAGCTTGAACTGTGTCGCCGTTGTCAGCTGCACCAGTTGTATCTTGGATGTCAACAGTAACTTTGAATTCTGCCATTTCACCAGCATTGATGTCAATGTCAAGATCTTCAAATGTTACAGCACCGCCAGCAGGAATAGTATCGTTAGCAACAGAGTCGCCATCGTACCATAGCTGAGCGTTAGCTAGAAGAACTGATTCATCAGCTTCACCAGTAGTTGTGATAACAGCTGGGATTTCTTGGATGTTTAGATCAGAATCACCATCAGCTTCGATAGTGAAAGCTAAGATTTCAACATCGTCAGTGTCAGCAGTGTCATCGATATCGATAACGTGTGCTTGGTTAACAGCTTCTTCATCATTGTTTAGAGCAACTTTCATATCAACGTTAGTTGCTGTAGCGAATGAAGCAAAGTCAAATTCTTCTTCTAGAGTATCATCAACAACGTTGTCGTCAATATCAAGAGTGAAAGCATCTGTAGTGCTTACGCCTTCACCATCCAAGAAACGGATAGAAGAAACACCAATCTGCCAGTCATCTGTATCAATATCGCCAGAGTCTAGGTTAGACAAAGCAGAGATTGCTAATTCAAAGACAGCTGTTTCACCCATACGGATAACTGCACCGTCTAGGGAAATAGTCTTAGTGTAGTCATCGCTGTTTTCAGTGAAGTCTTCTGCGTCAGCAGAACCAACCATGTCGCCGTCCATCCATACGGATACTTCAGTAGCATAGTCAGTAAGATCTGCAGAATCAGCACCAGTTTGTTGTGCTAATTCAACTTTAATAGAAGTGATATCAACATCAGAGTCGTCACCAGCTTCGATTTCGAAAGCCAAAACTGGAACTTCTTCAGCATCTTCACCAACTTCTTCATCACCGTATGTAGAAAGAGCAGTTACAGTGATATCACCAGTAGAACCTTCTAGAGGTGAGTTTGGATCTGTTGTAGGACCTGTAGTAGCAGTTGGTACTAATTGACCAGCCATACGAGCTGGGATTACACCAGTTTGAGACAATAGAACGTCTGCAGAGTTTGCAGGAACTACGTCAGCAATGTTCCAACCCCAAGAGTTGAATACATCCATTGAAGGAGTACCCCATAGACCACCAGTTACAACCATTTGGATTGTACCGTTATTGTTGATCAATGTACCTGGGCGGTGTTGTGCAGAAGCGTTGTCTACATTAGATGTCTTTTCTAGGAAAGAAGAGTCACCGTAGTAAGCACGAGCGAAAGAGTAACCTTGGCCTGTGAATACAGTAGAGCTTGTGAAAGCAGCTTTCTTACCACCAGTAATTAGTGAACATTCACCTTTTACGTCAGTAGCCTTAGTTTCTGTAGCACAGAAAATACGACCATCTTGTGGAGCGATGAAATCGCCAGTAGGAAGAGCAGTTACGCTAGCATCAGCATCTTTAACTTGAGAGAAGGATAGGAATCCGTAGCTCAAGAAAGCACCAGCTGATGTGAAAGGGCGCTTTGTCATGTTGCTAGTGATGAACCATACAGTTCCGTCTGTGGACTTGTATACTTCACCAGCTGAAGCAGCTAGAGCAGAGTTAGTAGCGAAAGGTACAACCAACATAGATGCAGCAAGTGCAAGTGTTGAAACACCAGTAACTACTTTGTTAATAAATTTAGACATTGTTTACTCCGTTGTCCATAGTTGTCGTTTCTTACTCTTACGTTCATTTAGAGGCAAAAGCAAGGCGGCATAATCGATTATTCAATTGAGACAATCGATGGCTATGGAAAACAAATTAATTGATTGTTTGACGAACTTTATTACCGTAACTTTCCACTTGGCTCTAGAGTTCCTAGTGGGGCCCGATATAAAGACCGGTTACTAATTATCCTTTCTAAAACCATTTTTCCAACACAGTTCGACCGAGGAGCCAGATCTCACGGGGCAATTGCTTGCCGCAAGGGTTATAGGCACCTGCGAAGGTGAATTTATAGAAAGGTTAATAACTAATTTTTAAGGATCTCATCGCTGTTTCTGGAATTACTGGATTGGGGGTGTTTATACGCTATTTATACGCTTTATAGCGTATCAAATGCACAGACGCCTTTGTTTATATAGTGTTACATATATATTACAAAAGTTTTATGAGTAAAATATGGTTATTATTAACCCCTACAAAAAGCAAAAAAGCCGCCCGAAATAGTAGAATTCTGGCAACGGCATCTAGAGAGTAATAATTTAGGTAGTTGGATAACTATCATATTTACTTCCTAGATTATAGGATATTTGTTGGAATGAGTCAACTACCTGGAGGGTTGACCAATGGAATAGATTTGCTATAGTTAATTTACAAACGGCTTCGGCCTCGTCCCGCTTAGCGGGAAGGATTTTATTTTGTATAGACCTAATCTTGACATCACTATAGCTTGTGATAAAATATAAACATATTTGGGAGTTCCCACTGATCACCGCTACCTAGTAAGGTAGCGGTGTGACTATTTACGAGGCATAAAACTCAATAAATTTTAGCCGTATCACTTCAAAATCGTCACTGCTTAAAGTGACGATTTTATTTGATAAACGTTTTTTATCTATAATTCTCGCCTGATTTAACATCACCCAATTATTTTTTTGATGCACAATAATAGGTACATACCAGCTACCATTTTTTACTTTACTCGTTAAAGGCAAACCAAGGAAAGAATTACTAGAAAGTTTCCTAAAAACTAATACTGGCCTTCTGAAAAAAGAGCCTTTCCCATAAGCTTCTTCGCCCAGATTAACTCCTAAACTACACCACCATATATCGGACTCCTTAAATACTACCCTACTCTTTTTGTTTGAAAGGTCTGATTTTATGTCATGCCATTTTTTGAAATCATTTAACATAAGATAATATTGGCACAACAGAGCTCAAGAAAATCTAAAATTTATTGCGAAAGAGATTTCTTTAACTATTGATTTTTTTAGTGTTTTTAGGTATACTTCCCAAGTATTTAGTTTAGACATAGTCTGGACTGTTACGGGAACTGGCTCAATTGGCTAGAGCACTCGGTTTGGGACCGAGAGGTTCCGGGTTCGAGTCCCGGGTTCCCGACCAAATCGCCTTGCGGCGATTTTTCTAGTATAATGTTAGTGAAAGATATATTACCTGCGGGTGTCGTATAATGGTTATTATCTCAGTTTTCCAAACTGATGATAGGGGTTCGATTCCCCTCACCCGCTCCAAGGAACTGTTTATTATCTTGTAATAGTAATTAGCTCTTTGAGAAAATGGTAATAAATTAATTTCATAACATATGGAAAACACAAATGTTGCTGCAGAAGCTGAGAACACTCAGCCCGTCCCAGCAAAAGTAGAGAGAGTCGATTTCGCTACTACCCTAAATGATGTTTGGCAATTGGCTCAAACAAAAATTTGGAGTCTATTAGGAATTTACTTAATAGTGACCCTATTCACAATTATTGCAATAATTTTTGCAACCATAGTTGCATTTATTGTTGGATTTATAATCAACTTAGCAGGAATCCCAGCATTATTAGTTGCTTTCCTTGCTCTAGCGTTAATAGCTTTAATAGCTCTTGTATTCTGGCTAAGCGCGATGATGCTTATTGCGTCTCTTAAGAGCTTAGATAGTGCTGGTAACCCAAGCGTTTTGGAACTAGTATCCGAAGCTAAAGCACAATCTTGGGCTTTAGTACCAACAATGGTAATAGCAATGTTCGCCGTTCTAGGTGGATTTGCCTTGTTCATTGTTCCTGGGATAATAATGTTCGTTAGCACTGCGTTCGTAGTAAACGTTGCTGTCTTAGAAAAGAAATCTACCTGGGAAGCAATTGTCCGTAGCAGAGATTTAGTTAGAGGCCGCTGGTGGAATCTATTCATCCTATGGATCGGTCTTGGAATTGCAGTAGCTCTAATAATAGCAGCCACTGGAATGTCTTACAGCCCTCTGATGATTATTATCTACCCTCTATCTACAATATTCAGTTATGTTGTATATAAGAAATTAGTTAGCCTACCTGCAGCTAAACCAGCTACTACCAGAGGTGATTGGTACTACAAAGTGGCAGCTGGCGTGGGCATTGCGTTAGTAGCAGCAGGATTAATAGCTACTATATTTGCCGCTAGCACCAACTGGGACGACTTCAAAGCAGGATTTGATGAAGGATTTAACGAAGGCAAGAGCGAAAAATATGAAGACACATATTCTCAGGATTATTACGAAGAACCTGGAATGGACTATTACGCAGAATAATTTTTAGCATTAAAAAACCACCCGTTGAGGGTGGTTTTTTTATACGATTATTTAACGCGCTCTAGTTGTTATTCCTTAGCTTAACAGCATCTTTAAATGCTTCACCAGCTTTAAACTTTGGAGTATTCAGTTCTGGAATTTGAATCTTCTGTGTTGGATTGCGCGGGTTAACTCCAATACGAGGAGCTCGGTGAGAAACACTAAATTGACCGAAGCCACTAATGTTCACTTTATCGCCACTTCTTAAGGTTTCATACACTAAATTAATGAATGTATTTAACATTCGTTCGGCTTCGGTATAAGTAACTGACATGCGAGCTGCCAGTTGTTCTATTAAGTCTGATTTATTTAAGCTCATATAATCTGTGGGTTTGCTTAATTACTTTATGCTTAAAGATTATAGCATAAATATGAAGATAACATAAATAAAAACGGTTATTTTAGAAAAATATTGCCTATACCATTAATAACAAAGGCTATACCAATTTCTATGAATTTCCATATTTTTTTTATTGCACTCATACTAATATTTTACTCTATCCCCGCTGCAAATACCAGTTTATATAGCGCAATCACCCCAGCCACGACTGCGGCTGCACCCATTGCTATAACCTTACCCACAGAATCTTTTTGCTTTGTGTTAGCAGCCTGATCTTGGCCTTGGTCTTGAGCTTCTGTTTTTTCAGTTTCTTTATCAACTTTTAAACCTGCAGCATCTGCTTTAGCAGTAGAAGTAGGCGTTTTTGAAGTAGCTTTGGATGCTACCGCCTTAGATGTAGTCTTAGCTGCAGATTTTGTAGTAGTGGCTTTTACGGCAGATGTTTTAGCAGCCGTAAGGGAAACTTCTTTTTTAACAACCTCTGGTAATTGCAGAATATTTTGCTTTCCCGAAGTTATATTTATTGTCCAAAGGAAGCCGTCTTCGAACAAAGAGTACGATGAGCCATCAACTGCAGTTGCATATGTCACAGTACTTATTAAAGTAGAATCTTCTTCTAATTTAACTGTTTGACCAGAGTTTCTTAACTGCGCCGGCAATTCTTCTTGATCAATTACAAAATACTCTCCAGCGTTTAGTTCAAATTTCGGCAATGCTTTTCTTTTATCCCCAACTACAAGAGTAACCAAGGAAAGTTGCGCCACCTCTTCACCTGCATTATAAATTTCTACAAATTCTGTACCGCCTGCAATTGGGTCTGGGTACACCTCGCTAATCTCTAGGCTGCTATTATCATACTGACCAAAATCTTCTGTTTCTTCGCTACTTTCCTCGCTAGTTTCCTCATCATCTTCTTCTGTTAGAAGCTCTATATTCTCTTCTCCGAACGTTGGACTAGCCCACTCCCATCCACTCGCAAAATAGCTGTACGACTTAGCTTCTGGAGATGAATCTATATAGGCTACAGAGCTTAAAACTTCTCCATGGTCATCGAATAGAGTGACTACGTCTCCGCTCGTGTTATTAAGCGAGAATTTTCCTACAGGAATCGTAAGTACATAATACGAATCTGATTCTATCTCTGCCGAAGAGAAAGTATGGGCGTTGCTACTAACAGGGTCTGAGGGCGAGACATCATCAATACGATAACCGGAAAGATTTACTATTTCTTCACCAGCGTTAAATAGCTCAATTTTTTCAAAACCTGAGTCGCTTCCACTGGGATTCGGAAGTAATTCTGTAATTTTTATGTCGACTTCAAGTGGTGCATCAGATTCTTCGTCCTCGTCTTCTTCGCCGTCTGGGTCTGGGTCTGGGTCTGGGTCTGGGTCTGGGTCTGGGTCTGGGTCTGGG
>CAZSSN010000016.1:0-14735 GCA_964609785.1 uncultured Candidatus Saccharibacteria bacterium
ATACTCGAGCATTGGGGTCTTCAGCCCACCAAAAAACACCCGACTGGGTGTTTTATGTTAATATTTAAATATGAAATTAGAAACTTTTAACAATTTTTTAGACTACGAATTACTAGATACTGGTAACGGCAACCGCCTTGAACAATGGGGCAACATCCGGTTAAAGCGTCCTGACCCTCAAATAATTTGGAAGCCTAGCTTACCTTCCCGCGAATGGGATGCTGCCAACGCAGATTTCATTGGTGCCGGGGAAAGAGGTCGTTGGATGAAAAAATCTACCATCCCTGCAAAGTGGGATGTATATTTTCGTCCTGATGTAAAACTAGTTGCCAAACTTACACCTTTTAAACACACTGGTATTTTTGCAGAACAAGCTGGTAACTGGGAATGGGTGACGGAAATTGTAGGACAAGCTAATAACACGGCTGGTGGGCCTTTGAAAATTCTAAACTTATTCGCTTACACTGGTGGTGCTACTATGGTACTCACTCGCCTTGGTCATAAGGTCACTCATGTTGATGCTAGCAAACCCGCAATTGCTTGGGCCAAAGAAAATCAATTTGCAAACAAGTTCGCTCCAGACAGCATCCGCTGGATTTTAGACGACGCGGTGAAGTTTGTTCAACGCGAATTAAACCGCGGGGAAAAATATGACGGGATTATTATGGATCCTCCAGCATTCGGCCATTCTCCATCAGGTAAAACCTGGAAGTTCAACCGTGACTTACCAAATTTATTAGAACAAAGCGTGCAACTACTTTCAGATAACGCAAAGTTTTTGTTGATTAACGGATATGCTACAAACTCTTCTGCCATTTCACTCGGAAATATTTTAGAAGATACTGTTGGAGCCAGACCTGAATTGGGTGGTTCTGTAGAGTTTGGAGAACTTTGCCTAAAACATAAAATAGGAAATAAAAAATCCGCTCCAACTAAAAGTGATGAAGCGGACAATGGCCGAATGATATCAACCGGAATTTTTGCCAGGTGGCAAAACAGGATTTAGTGAAATTTTCGTTAGCTAACCCTGACCACTGCCTCATTATTAGAATGCAGCTTCCTATAATGCAGGGCGCTTCTTACATCTTCAAAGAACTCAGATAGTTCTGACTCATCATAATCATGGTAGCCATGCTCTGTGGCCCATATGCGGTAAACATCTCCGCCTGACTGTCGATACCTAATCCACAAATAGACAGAATTATTTCTCCAGAGAGGGCCTCGACTAAATGTAATGGAAAACCTAGAAACTATGTCACCGTAAAGATCAAAGTTGGTTTCGACATTTCCAGAGTCCAAAGACAAAGCCAACTTCTCTCCCAACTCGGCTATGAACTGCTGAGTAGATTTTTTAGCCGCTTCCAAGCTTTCCTTCCGAATTGGAGGAAGAGCCTCGGTCGAATCGCTCGTCGCTTTCTTCCGAGGAAAAATTAGACGATAAAATGCGAGTGACACAAAAGTGACAAGCGCAAAAAATAATATAGTTTTTATACTTAGCATGATTTTTCCTCCGTTCCTAACAAATTTAACGTGCAAATTCTAGCGTATAAATAAATTATACGCTATTTTTAAACGCTACTAAATCCTACACAGGCAGATTGTCCGGCGTGCTTGGCTTGAAGTCAGGTAGCTTCCCCGGCATTGCAGAATTAGATTGTTGCGCCAAAGGCAACTCATCTTGTGGAGGATCAATTGAGATAACCTCGCCATTCCCATGGTTATCATCACCTTTATCCGTAGAAGATTTCTTATTGCGAGTTAACCAACTGTAAAGTACAGGGGTGGTAAACAAGGACAGAATACCTGAACTTAAAATACCAAAGATAACTACAATAGCTAATCCACGCCAGAATGGTGAGAACACAGCTAGAGGTAGAAGTCCTGCCAAAGCAGTAATCTTTGTTAACAGAATTGGGCGGAAACGGATACCGGAAGCAATTGCAATCGCCTCTTTTTTATCCATACCTTCTTTTACTTTACGGTTCGCATAGTCAATCAAGAAAATACCTACGTTCTCGGCAATACCAATAACCATAATAATTCCAATTGTTTCCAAGAAACCAAACTGTCCACCAGCAAAGAATGCCAATGCTGGAAATACTCCAATGAAGATCAATGGAACTGCGAACAAGATAATTAATGGTTGTACAAATGAACGGAAGAAAATTACGAATACAACGTAAGTTACCAAAATAGATAATGCAATTGCTAAGAATAATTCTTGGAAAGATTTTTCGAATTCATTTACACCAACACGGTCTTCGAAAGCACGATTAGAAACTCCTAAAGTAGCAGTATTAGCTTTTGACCAATCAGTAATCTGACGTTGGATGTTAATTGCATCACGGCTATCGTTTAGACGAGCGCTTACCTGAGCATAGCGTTCACCTTGAGCTCGGCGAATAGATCCAGGGACAGCAGATTCAACTACAGTAGCGATGTCCCCGACTACAACTGGGCCATTTGTTCCAAAAACAACCAAAGATTGAATCGCTTGAACTGTATTTGGTTTTGTATCTGCAGCCACGCGAAGCACTACATCACGTTCATCAATTCTGAATAAAGTCTTTTCACCTAATAAAGCAGAGATTTGACCATAAACTGCTGGGGCGCTAGTTCCTGCCGCAGTAGCTTTTTCCTGATTAACAGATACGACTAATTCGTTGCTTGTTTGATCGCTATCTGTAATCACACCAGCTACTTCATCGTAGCTTCGCAATTGTTCAGAAATTTTCTGCGTTGCAATTTTTAATTTAGCAGGGTCATTTTCAAAAATCTTTACAGTCACAGGATAAGCTGCTTCTGGTGGTCCTGCACCAAATTCTTGAGCAAGAGCACGTTCATCAAACTTTTCTTGCAGTTGTTCTTGCAAACGTTCTGCAATTTCTGGACTCTTCTTTTCGCGGTCAGCAGGATCTTTAAGAGTAATGAATACTGTCAAAGAATCGCTTGAACCACTGCCACTCAAGTCTTGGTAGAAGAAGTTTTCAATTTCAGTAATATGATCTTTTAGAATAGTCTCAACCCCTGCTGTCTGAATTTCTAGCTGAGCTTTTGTCTGGTTAGCAGGGCGAGGTACAGAAATTTGCAAGAAGTCTACATCGTCAGGACTTGCGAATTGTACCTGGCGAACTTGTCCACCCGCAAACAACATAGCAGCCACGCCAATTGGCACAGCTAAACCAAGAACGATTACAGTAATCTGCAACCAAAGGTGCTTTAAGATATAGCGATTGGTGTTAATGAACCAACGCGCCACTGGCCACAAAGTGTGAACGTCATCTTCATCATGAAGAGTACCTTTTGCGTCGGCCTTCAGGAACTTTGATGCCAACCAAGTTAAGAAAATTAGAGGTACAAAGTATGAAGCGATTAACGCTGGGAATACAGTTAATGGAATGTACTTAATGATCTGGCCAAAAGTACCAGAAACTAAGCTGAAAGGAATAAATACAATTAAAGAAGTCAGTACGGCAATGAACAGGCCTAGACCGATTACATCAATTGAACGAAGTACGGCCGCTTTACCCTTTAGACCAATTTCCATGTAGCGCTTAATTGATTCGAGCACCACAATGGATGGGTCCACAATTAACCCAATCACCAAGATAAAAGAGAATAATACGAGTGTGTTCATTTGGATCCCTAATAGGGCTAGAACAATGAAAGTGACTAAGAAAGAAAGTGGAATAGATAGAGCAGAAATTAACGCACTGCGCCAATCTAAGAACAAAAGCATCCCAATAATTAGTAGCCAAATACCACCGAAGATGTAGCCTAAGTATCCAACTGGACCTTCAACATCCCATTTGGATCCGACAGCTGCTTCTACAATTTCATCTACTTGGTGCTGAGCATCAGTAGCTTGACTGTAAACAATAGCAAAATCAGTTTTACCGTCAGAAGCTTTAGTTTCTTCTACGACTTTCGCGACTTCTTCACCTGTAGCAATTAAGTCGGCAGTCAGGTCAATTCGTACTTCGTAAAGTAACGCTGGTTGAATTTTAAATTTATTATCTGCTTCGTCTAAGTAACCAACACGGTGTACTTTTGCACCATCATCAAAACCAATATATACAGAAGCAATGTCTGCAAGTTTTACTGTACGAGAAGGTATTTCAGGACCTTGCGCAGGAACAGAAATAGAAAGGTTGCGAACATCTTCTAGATTTTTCAATGTCGCTGCACCTGAAATTGGAATTTCTTTTCCATTAATAACACTCTCCCCTAACGGGAATCCAATATTAGCGCTTTCAATTTGAGAAGTGATTGCCGGCAACTGGTACTGTGGAGGCAACTCAATGTAAATCTTTTCTGAGACACCACTAATGTCTGTAAAACTCTTTACGCCATCTACTTGAAGAATCTTTTCTTCCAATTCAGCAGCTTGAGCCTTTAGCTCAATAAGAGTTTTTGGACCGGCAACAGCAACGAAGAAAGGTGCACCAGATGTGTCTGGTACTACAATGTTTGGATCGTTAATTCCATCTGGCAAATCTACAGATGCTAATTTTGTACGAGCATCTTGAATGGCGATGTTTACATCTACGCTATCGTCAAAGCTTACAACTATAAGTGATACGTTTGTCTGGGATGTAGAAGTTACTTCTTTAACACCTTTTAAATCGCGAAGGGCATTTTCGATCGGAACAGTTACAGTATTATTGATAGTTTCCGGGCCAGCACCTGGAACAACTGTCGTTACAACAGCGATTGGTACTGTGATTGCTGGGAAACCTTCCACGCGAAGTTGGAAAAAGCTACCAGTTCCTACAATAACGATAATTGCTAAAAGCATCGCAGTTAGCTGCTTTTGATTCAAGAAGAAATTTACTATCCTTGCAGTAGTGCCTAGCTTCTCATTCGGCTTTGGGGCGTATTCTTGCCCAATGTTTTCAGTCATATTGTTAAATAATTGATTACTAAAAAAGCCCTTAACTATAACAAGTTAGGGGCTTTTTGTCAAGTTTATGATTTATCAGTCTAGTTATCTAGCTGGTCGGAAACGAAGCGTCCAATTAGGATTAGGAATACGATTGGAGCGAGCAACCAGATGAAGCTCGCGTTTGGATGCAAGAACAAAAATTGAATTAAAGGAGAGAAACTGTTTTGAACCTGATCCGGTAAATAACTAATTACAATATTAATTAACAGTCCGACCTGAAGAACTGTAAATGCCAATGTGAAAGGTAGGGCGAGGATTTGTCGTCCATCCGCTGTAGAGCGGAAAGCATAACGACCCATGAAGATAAAGAAAACTAGGAACAAGATTGAAAACGCTGCCAACTGTGGCATGGTAGAACTAGCGATATTTAGTTTATCCGCTGCAATATTAGACAGAAAAGGAGCCTTGATTACCAAAAGCTGAGCCATGTAAGTACAAACCAAGATCAACAACATGCGTCCCCTACCCGCAGCGAATGCAAAGAGTACACTAGCTACTAACCAAAAACCTAAAATGAACAAGTCCCATGATGGACTGTTCCAATTGAATGTACTAATTAAACTTTGAAAATCCGGCATTTTTAGAATTTTGTTTCAAGGAGTTTTTACCCACAAGGGATGCTGGGCTTTTCTATATTATACCATGTAAATTTCACTAGCGGGACTTTTGCTTCCACCATTTTTTTACTAGATGATAACCAATAACATTTGCTAATGACGCAAAGAAAATCAGCCATACTTCAGGATAGAAAATAGCTAGCCCAGCAAGGAAAATAAACGAATAAATATTGTAGTTAATAAAAATACTCTTACCTAAGAATTTATGCCTGCTCATCAACCCGAAACCAGTGAAAAGCACAAAAGTAACAGCCGCAATGATAATTTGTAAAACAGAGGAGGGGTGAACAAAAAATATAGCCACCAAGATTATAGACCCACCAATCCCATGACTATAATTATCTAGTTTATACCTATGAATCCAACTCAGTAAGATACCAAAATAAAAAGCCCCAATATTACCACTTCCCAGAACAACAAGAGACCCGAAAATGCCCCACAATACTCCAAGAAATACATTCAAGAATTTACCCACTTTGAAACCATCATCATTGGCAATATCGGCCAACTTTGTGAACAAGCCAGTTAAGAACGCATTAACTATTATTACTATGGGTAAACTTAAGAAATCCATACTTAAATGATAACAAAAAATCGCCATTACTGCGATTTTAATCAATTATAAAATCAAGTTGTTCTTCAGGGATACCGAGCGAAATGCCATAGTTTACTGCATTAATTCGACTAGGCTTATCATCAGAATTGAATGTGAAAGTCTTATCTTTAAACACGGCAATTATTTCACGCTCATTCCAAAAATGCATATACCACTTATTATCTATGATTTCTTTTGCCAAACTTTTCACCCGATCTTCATTAACAGATACTTTATAGATGTGCCACCCTAAATTAGGGCTCACTTCTGATCCCAATATTCCCAAAGTTTGAATAACTTCAGGGTTAATCAAACTCTCAGCTACAATTGTTCCAATGTACTTTTTCACTTTAAAAATTGTCTTTAATTGAATCCCAGAAAGATTTATTTACTTCCACCGTCTCCCCTTTCAAGTCAGCAAGTTCCTTTAGAAGCTCGGCTTCTTTTTTAGAAAGCTTATTAGGAATGATTACGCGAGCCGTCACCAACAAATCACCTCGCTTATTACCACCTGGCTGAGCAACTCCTTTACCACCAACTTTGAAAACTTTCCCTGGCTGAGTTCCAGCTGGAATTTTTAGTTCAATTTCACCATCCAAAGTTTGAACTTTTACTTTTGCACCTAAAGCCGCTTGAGTAAAACTAATTGGTACAGAAGTTTTTAAAGTCTGACCATCACGGATAAATTCTTTACTTGGCTTTACGCGAATATTTAAATACAAATCCCCTGGCTCAGAACCTCGATAGCCCACTTCTCCTTCGCCATTGATGCGAATTCGCTGGTTATTATCTATACCAGCTGGAATCTGAACTTCCAAAGTTTTTTCCTGTCGGAAGAAGCCTTCGCCCTTACAAGTCTCACAAGGCACTTCTGGAATTTTTCCATCACCACCACAACGGTCACAAGCCACAGAGGATTGCACAGCACCAAAAATGGTTTGGCGTTGTGTTCTTATTTGACCTTGGCCATGACAAACAGGACAAGTAACAACTTTTGTATCAGGTTTTGCACCACTTCCCTCACAAGTCTTACACTTATCTTTTTTCTCTAAATGGATCTCTCTCTTAACGCCAAAAACAGCCTCTTCAAACTCTATTGTAAGAGACATTTCTAAGTCGATGCCACGATTGCGTGCCTGTCTTGCAGAACGAGAACCAAAAAGGTCACCGAAGATATCACCAAAATCAAAATCCACACCTTCACCACCGAAACCACCAAAGCCGCCACCAAATGGATTACCGCCTTGTGGACCTGCGCCGTAGCCTGGTCCACCACCTTGCCGCTGGGCATCTTCAAAAGTCTGCCCGTACTGATCGTACTGACTCTTCTTCTCTGCATTAGAAAGAACCTGATATGCTTCGTTTACCTCTTTAAACTTAGCGTCATTGCCTTGGCCTTTATCTGGATGATACTTATGAGCCATCTTGCGATAGGCTTTTTTGATTTCGTCATCAGAAGCGGATTTTTCAACTCCTAAAGTTTCGTAATAATTTTGTGGCATTAAATCTGGAAAATAATTAGTTATGCACAGCCAGAGGCTTGACCTGATAGTTTACGTTTAGTTCGTTTCGGGTATATAATTTAAGTACTGGGGGTGATACGATAATAACCAGCGAAGTTCGTTTTCTACAACTAGTTCCCGGAGGAACTATAACCATAAGGTAGTTTTGGGAGTTAACTATGAATAAAGAATCGCGGAAGGATCCGCACCTGTTGGACAATCGTTATTGTCCGATAATCAGCATTCTATTTCTTTTTGTCCATGTTGGGACAACCCCTGTCAATAAATCTGCCTTGAAGCTAACCTACCAAATTTAACCCTGCCGACTTGCGAACCTACGGCCACCCAGGCGACTTGTACCCACAAGTCGCCTTTTCTCTTTTATATTATTTCTTTTCTTCTGTAGAATCATCAGAATTTGCACCTGCGTCATCACTAGCTTCGCCATCTTTTGGGACTTCTGTATACTCTGCATCAACTGGCTTCTCGTCGTCTGAAGGAATTTCTTTTTCTGATGGATCTACTGTTCCTACATCACCTGGCTGAGCTGCCTGACCTGCTTCGTACATAGCCGCACCAACTTTTTGGATTGCGTCAGAAAGAGCTTGAACTTTAGCTCGCAATACGTCTAAGTCTTCTTTATCTTTTACTTCTTTAAGTTCATCAATTGCGGCTTGAGCTGCAGTCACGTCTTCTGCCTTAGCTTTATCGCCAGCATCTTTGATAGTTTTTTCGGATACAGAAATTAATGTATCTGCTTCATTACGCTTATCTACTAATTCACGGCGCTTACGGTCATCGGAAGCATGTGCTTCAGCTTCTTGCTTCATGCGTTCTACATCGTCTTTAGAAAGAGATGATGAGCCCTGGATAGTAATGTGAGCATCTTTTCCTGATGCTTTATCTTTCGCAGATACTTTTAGAATACCGCTAGCATCGATGTCGAAAGTCACTTCAACTTGAGGTACGCCGCGAGGCGCTGCTGGAATTCCATCTAGATTAAAGGTTCCCAAAGATTTGTTATCAGCCGCGAACTCACGTTCTCCCTGCAACACGTGAACTTGTACAGAGGTTTGATTGTCAGCAGCAGTTGAAAATACTTGAGACTTTGAAGTTGGAATTGTAGTGTTACGATCAATCAAAGGAGTGCGTACACCACCAAGAGTTTCTAAACCAAGAGTAAGTGGAGTTACGTCCAGAAGCAAAATTTCTTTACCTTGAACTTCACCACCAAGTACACCAGCTTGAACCGCAGCACCTTTAGCTACAGCTTCCATTGGGTCAACACCACGTTCTACTTGCTTACCAATATAGTCTTCAACGAACTTGATAACAATTGGCATACGAGTTGGTCCACCAATCATAATAATTTTTTCAATTTGTTGTGGTGAAAGACCAGCATCTTTAATTGCCTGTTCAACTGGAGTACGCATCTTCGCAACAATTGGCTTAATTAGATCTTCAAGCTTTGCGCGAGTTAGCTTCATTTCTAAGTTTTGTGAACCAGATTCATTCTGCGCAATGAAAGGCAAAATGATGTCAGTTTCCATTGTTGTAGAAAGTTCGATCTTTGCTTTTTCAGCAGCTTCACGAACACGGTTCATTGCCATCTTGTCTGAAGTGATATCAATTCCGGATTGGGTCTTGAACTCGCTAGTTAAGAAATCGATCAAAGCAGCGTCCATATCTTTTCCACCAAGAGTTGTATCCCCTGATGTAGATTTAACCTCGAAAGTTGCCTGAGTCTTACCATCTTCTTCTACTTCGGAGAATTCCATAATAGTTACATCCAAAGTACCGCAACCCAAGTCGAATACCAAAATCTTTTGATCTTGCGCACCAGACTTGTCGATGCCGTAAGCGAAAGCCGCAGCTGTTGGTTCGTTAATTACACGAACAACTTCTAGGCCAGCAATTTCACCCGCCTGCTTTGTAGCTTGGCGTTGAGCATCATCAAAGTAAGCAGGTACAGTAATAACTGCCTTCTCAACTTTGTCACCCAGATAGCTTTCCGCGTCGCGCTTAATCTTTTGCAAGATGAACGCGCTGATTTGTTCTGGAGAATATTCTTTATCGTTAATCTTATAACGGAAGTCTGTGCCCATTTTGCGCTTCGCTTCGAATACAGTTCCTTCAGGGTTTGTTACAGCCTGGCGACGAGCAGGTTCCCCTACAAGTAGTTGGCCATCTTTTGTAAATGCTACGTATGATGGAAAAGCTTTTCCACCAAGAGAATTACCTTCCGCAGATGGGATGATAACTGCCTTACCACCTTCCAACGCTGCAGCTGCAGAGTTAGAAGTTCCTAAGTCGATTCCTATAATTTTTGACATAAAATAATTTCCTTTCTATTAAGCTTTCTTACTAATAACCACTTGGCTGGGACGAATCACTTTGCTGTTGATTTCATAACCTGTTTGTAAATCTTCCATGACTATATTATCCTCGTCACCGGGCACTTCGCGAACAGCTTCGTGAAAGTTTGGGTCGAATGGTTTTCCTAATGCATCGATTTTCTTAACACCCATTTCTTCCAAGACTTTATCTAGCTGGGCCAGCGTTGCGTTGATTCCCTTGAGCCAAGTTTCATCTATATTCTGAGGAGTATGTTTCAAACCTTGCCCGAGAGTATCTAGCGTTGGCAGCAACTTTACGATCGTCACTTCTTTAGCAAAATCCATAATCTCTCTTTGCTTTCCCTCTTCGCGTTTCTGATAGTTCGCAAAGTCAGCCTGAGCTCGTTGCCATCCTGAAAGATTTGTTTGCGCTTCTTCCTTTGCCTCATCTAGTTGGCGCTGCAAATCAGTCGGCTCTTCTTGATGAGCTTGCTCCGGTTCTTGAGCCGGATCTTCATTGTGTTGTTCTTCTGGTAACATTTATGTAAATAAAATTAATAGTATTGCTGCCGCTCCACCGCCACCGCCACCAATTAATTTGGTGATGTATTCCATGAGCGTAATATTTTTCGGGTATTGCATCGACTTTGGACCAATTAAACCAATGACACCTTTTTTCCCTGACGGAAGTTGTAGTCCTGAGACAATCATTGAGTAGTCAGAGCGCGTAGAAAGTTTTAATTCTTTACCGATGAACGCTTGCGCTTCTTTGTCGCCGTAGTCTTCGATCATCTCATCTGCGTAATCTTCCAAGTTATCGAAGAATTGAGCGATCTCTTTTGCATCTTCAGGTGGAAGGCTTTGATTATCTAAAATATTTGAGAGACCAACTGATGAAACTTCTTCTGGGAACATCGCGAACGATGCTTGTGAAGTATGCGCGGTAAGGACTTTTGCTAAGCGACGACCGATTTCGGCGTTCACTGCTTGGAGCTTCACAATTTCGCTGCGCAAAGTTTCTTGCTCGCGCATCGTTAGCTTCACTTTATCCATGAGCTGATTTACGAAATAGCGGAAACCTTCATCTGTAGGTACTCGCCCCGCAGATGTGTGAGGTTGGCGAATGTATCCCATTTTTTCCAGGGCAGCCATTTCGTTGCGAATTGTTGCGGAACTAAGTCCGAACTCGAATTTATCGCACAAATCTTTACTTGCCACCGCTACCCCGTCTTCACAGTTTAGCTTTACAATGGCAGCCAAGATTCTGGCTTGTCTAGGAGTTATTTCTTCTGTTTCTATCATGTGTTTGATGTAATATATAGAGCGAATTAAGCTCTAATTCAGTATAAAAATAAATTAGCACTCTGTCAAGTAGAGTGCTAAAGCACAATTAGTTATGCACAAGTGAATGTAAAGTTAACTTGACATCAATAAGTTCACAGTCTAGACTTAATCTAAGATTAATAACTGACCAAATGGTCACAATATACATATGAATAATAAAATAGTAATCGGAGTCATTATTGGACTAATAGTAGTAGGCGGTGTTGCAGCTTACATGATTAACCAAAACAGAACTGAAGTTGAATCTTCAAAAATGATGGAAGATAAAAAAATGACTGGCAACTCCATGACAGAAAAAGCAGTGGACAACGCCATGAACGGTGAACAAAGAATGAGCGTAGACGACGGTGCAATGAAAAGCGATACTAAAATGGAAAGTGATGCTATGAGTGGCAGTGAAT
Source organism: uncultured Candidatus Saccharibacteria bacterium (assembly GCA_964609785.1). Lineage (GTDB taxonomy): Bacteria > Patescibacteriota > Doudnabacteria > UBA920 > UBA920 > UBA920. The sequence continues at coordinate 11,741 of CAZSSN010000016.1, forward strand.
TAATGGCAGCTCAGGCCGGAACTTACAAAGACTACTCCCCTGCTTTAGCTGAATCCGAGGCAAAGGCTGGAAACAAAGTTGTGTTATTTTTCCACGCGCCATGGTGTCCTTTCTGTAAAACTGCGGACACTGCTTTCAAAACTAACTTAGATAAAATACCAAAAGGTGTGACAGTTTTAAAAACTGACTACGACAGCAACTTAGAACTACGCAAGAAGTACGCCGTAACTTATCAGCATACTTTTGTGCAAATTGACGCTTCTGGAAACCAAATAACCAAGTGGAATAGTGGTGACATTGATTTGCTAATCAAGAACGTAAAGTAACTCTGTCCGAACGACTTTAATTTTATGATTGAAATATTATTTGCGCTCCTTGCTGGGGCCCTAACAATTGGTGCTCCGTGCATTTTGCCACTCTTACCTATTCTGCTAGGCAGCTCAGTTGGATCTACATCTAAAACCAGGCCGCTATTCATCGCGATTGGATTCATATTTATGTTTACAATTGTAGCTCTCACACTTTCGTGGTTGATTAGCGCGGCAAACATCTCTCCAAACCTACTACGTACAATCGCAACATTTGCTCTCGCTCTGTTTGGGTTATTTATGTTGTGGCCAACACCTTTCGAAAAAGTAACTGCGTACTTAAGTGGGTTTAGCACCAAAGCGACATCACTTAGCACAAAGGCAGGCACAGGTAATTTGGGTGGGTTTGTTTTAGGTCTAATGCTTGGACTAATTTGGACACCGTGTGCTGGACCAGTGCTAGGCTCTATCTTAACCTTGATTGCGACTCAAACAAACATAGCTCAAGCAGGGATTCTACTAGTGGCGTATGCAATTGGCGCTGGTATTCCAATGCTATTGATTGCTTATGGTGGTCAGCTTATTACCACACGAGTACGAGCGATAGTTCCTTATGCAACAAAGATTCAACAAATATTTGGTATAATTATTATCTTGCTCGCAGTAGCCATATATTTCCAATATGATGTTGCCCTACAAGCAAAAATTTTAGAAAATTTTGATTTCTCTAGTTTAGAGTCTAAGATTATCGCTCCTAAATAAAATCCGCTACGGCTGTTCTATATATGAAAAAAATTATTCCCTACATTCTAATCGTCATTGTTTTACTAGTGGGTGCTGGGCTGTATTTGCAGTCTACGAAAAAAACAGGAGAATCTATTTTGCCTGTGACATTAAAGACCCAAGAAAGTTCTTCTGACGAACTTACAGTTGATAGCCCACCAGAACAGCTATTCAAAAATTACGGGCCGGCTCCAGACTTTGTTGGTAATGACAAGTGGTTTAACAGCGAGCCATTAAAGATGGAGCAACTTAAAGGCAAGGTTGTGTTGGTAGACTTCTGGACTTACTCCTGTATTAATTGTATTCGCACATTCCCCTACATAACTGAGTGGTATAAAAAATACAAAGATCAAGGATTAGAAATTGTCGGTGTCCACACTCCAGAGTTTGCATTTGAAAAAGTTCCGATGAATGTGGAAGCCGCAATTAAGAAATACGGGATTAGCTATCCAGTTGCACAAGATAATAATTACAAAACATGGACTGCATATAAAAATCAGTTTTGGCCTGCACACTACTTAATAGATAAAGATGGGAACATCGTCTACACTCATTTTGGAGAAGGTAAATATGATGTGACCGAAAAGGCAATCCGAACTCTACTAGGCTTAGAAGGTGAATTTCAGATTCCTCAACAGGAACCAGCAAACTTAGCAGCAACCCCAGAAATATACTTCGGGCTTACCCGATTAAAGAATTTTGGTGGTACTGAAAAACCTAGCGGCGAACAACAAATTTACACATTTCCTTCAAAGCTAAAGCCAGGTCAGTTTGCACTAGAAGGCAGCTGGGTATTTAACCAGGAAGCTGCAATTCATACAAAGGGATTTGGGAGAATCAAACTAAACTTCAATGCCGCAAAAGTATTTATGGTTGCTCAAAGTAATCAACCAACTACTATTAAAGTTTATGTGGACGGTAAGTTAATAAAAGGTGTTGTTGTGAAGGATTCAGATCTGTATGAGCTTTACGACTCTATGGTTGGCGGGCAACACACTATGGAAATTGAAATTCCTGACGGAAACTTTGAAGCGTTTACATTTACATTTGGCTAATGACTATTATCAACCGAGTTAAACAATTAAGAGCAGAGAAAAGCATAACTCAAGAGGAGTTAGCTTCTGCTTGCGGGGTCTCCAGACAGACTGTTATTGCTATAGAAAAAGGGAATTACACCCCCTCCCTACTACTGGCTCTGCAAGTGGCAGAGTTTTTTAGCTTACCCGTAGAAAAAGTTTTTGAAATCAAGAAGTAATTTAAGTAGTATAATTAAATTGAATCATTCACAAATAACAATCACAATATGAAACTAATTCTTTACTATCTTACTTTACTTGTATTTATCGCCATCGTAACAGGCTTTGCACTTTCTCAAAACGGCGGCAGCATGGGCATGTCTCAGATGCTTGGAGTATCTGCGGCCTTAGTACTTTACACGGTAGCCATGTCTTTAATTGGTGAGGGCCCTGCTACTGATGAACGAGAGACTCATCATAGATATGTTTCAAATCGTGCAGCCATGATTGCAGGCACAATTGTGTTCTCAGTCGGAATTATGTATCAACTTTTCATTTCTCATTCTTTGGACTATTGGTTATTAGTGGGGCTAATTACCATGAACCTAACAAAAATAGTTAGTTTAATTTATTTGGGATATAAGAAATAAAAAAGGCCGCCATATCTGGCGGCTTTTTTATCAGTGAATTGCCTAGATCCTATTTCAATATCGATTTCAAGTACTGCCCGGTATAACTACCTTTAACCTTAACAACTTCTTCTGGGGTTCCAGCGGCTATTAACTGCCCGCCTTTATCTCCACCCTCAGGGCCAAGGTCAATAATCCAGTCAGCAGTTTTAATCATATCCAAGTTGTGTTCAATTACTACAACTGTATTTCCTTTTTC
>CAZSSN010000017.1:0-13599 GCA_964609785.1 uncultured Candidatus Saccharibacteria bacterium
AATTGCTCAAAAGATTTTGGACTTGATGTAACTGCTAATGAATTTTGTAGCATTGTAAATATTAACGACACCAAGATTATCAGAACCATAACCAACGGCGATGGGCCTAATGGTAGAGATGCATCGTCTCTTGCATATTTATTCTATAAAGATGGTGCTTGGGTATCGTTTGCAAAAACTTTTTATGTATATCGATTTAGCAATGACGAAAGTTCTTACCCCAATTCCATGCTGAGCAAAGAATTAAATGCAAAAACGCGCAATGAAAAAGTAAAAGCTGAATTGGATATATTCGATAAGATGTTAAAAACAGTAAGTCTGGAATAATCATATTTGCATCGATTTTGCCCTAAGACTCGAATGCATCAAAACGACTGTGTGAAATCTCCTAGAAATCCTTTATAGCTCCCCTAGTTGATCAGTTCTAGACGCGGTATCACTACAAAGAAAAAAGTACTCCAATAATTGGAGTACTTTTTTCTTTGCTATGCTGCTGATTGAAAGCAGTTCAATCCCAACTACTCCTAAATAATTCCTACTTCTTCGTCACACTTTCAATTGCTCTAAGGATTTCAATCGGTAAAGCAAAGATAACAGTGTTGGATTTATCTGAGCTTAAATCATTTATAGTATTCAAAGTACGCAAGTGCAAAGCACCTGGTGCTCCAGACAAAGTTTCAGCTGCCTTCGCTAAGTTATCTGCAGCAACCACTTCCCCTTCAGCTTGAATAATCACAGAACGGCGTTCACGTTCTGCCTCAGCTTGACGACCAATCACACGCTTCATTTCTTCCGGCAAAACTACATCTTTCAATTCAACAGATTGCACATCAACCCCCCAAGCATCGGTAGCATCATCTACTATGCTGCGAATTCGTTCTGCGGTTGCAACACGACTAGAAAGTAATTCATCTAAAGTGACCTCTCCTACTACATTACGCATAGTCGTTTGAGCTAACTGAGAAACAGCGTAATAAAAATTCTCTACCTCGATGATCGCTTTTTGTGCATCGGCAATTCTGTAGTAGATAACCGCATTCACGCTAGCTGAAATGTTGTCCTTAGTAATAGTTTCTTGATTCGGCACATCCACTGCTTTAATACGCATATCAACTTTTTGATAGCTCTGGAATACAGGGATGACTAATCTCCAGCCTGGCTCCATAATCCCAGAGAACTTTCCGATTGTAAACCTGACTCCTCGTTGATATTGGTTTATCTGTTTAATTGATATAAGCAAGATGAAACCAATAGCTCCTAGCAAAATTACAAATATCATAGTTTTATCCTTTAATTAGACTTAGTCTAGCACTAAGATTTGCGAGCGTAAATATACGCGGCAAGCAGAGTTGCCACTGGCACTGCCAATATTAAAGTAATACTTCCGACCAAAGCCCGCACTAATTCTTCAGCCATGAACTCACTATTAAGTAGAATCCAAAGCGGCTGAGACTTTTGCAAGGTCAGCAGTAAAAACAGTGGCAAGGCTGCGCCGGCATAGACTAAAATTAATGTGTTTATTAGAGAAGCAATGTGTTCTCTACCAATCGACAACCCTTTTTGATACAAAGCTTTCACGGACAAAGTTTGATCAGTTTTGTGCAACTCTTCTACGGCGGCAGTCTGAGCTGTTGTGATATCATCCAGAACTCCTAGAACAGAAATCATAATACCAGCAAGTAAAATCCCTTGAAGATTAATACTACCTAAGAAACCTGTCTCTAGAATGAAGGCATCGCTTTGACCGAACCCAAATATACTAGAAATTTGTACGAACGCGTAAGCGATGATAGCTGTAATAGCTAAAGAGATAATCGTACTGACAGCGGAAATTTGGATGCGCTTAGTGAACCCATGAGAGATGAACATGCTAACCAACACAATTGCGCCTGCTCCAACCAGTGCCACTAAGAATGGATCTTTCCCAGCTAAAATTTGTGGGGCGATGAAGAAAAGAAGTATACATCCAGTTATTCCTAATCCTATTAGTGAAGTTAAACCACGGCGGCGCCCAACAATTAATGCCAAAGCTAAAAATACACCAACAACAATGTATAGCCCCGGAAGTCTGTACCGATCTATAATCACATATTCTTCAGTCACTTCCGCGGAAATCGATCCAAGCACAACTTTATCGCCAACTTCATATTGCACACTGCGGGCTGCGTCTAGAATTTGGGTGTTATCTACTAAAACTTCTTCACCTGCATCTTCCTCGGCATCAGTCAGTCTTACTTTCAATTGCTGAGTTATGTACTGAGTTCGTTGAACATCATCAACTTGCTCAAAAATTACTTCAACGACTTCCCCTTTAGCATAATCCTTGAATGAGGTTGTATCTTGAGAAGCGTTCTCTTGGCTAAAAGATGAGTTACTACTTGGCAATTGCAAAACATAGACCCCAGCCGCGGCAATAATGATAGCAAATACAATTAGAAGATGAATTAATCGGAATTGTTTAAACATATTTATAGTGTACATTTTCCGCAAAGTCCGAACAACTCAAAAGAATGCCCAGTCACTTGCTTAAAATTTACAGAATTTTTAATGGCTTTATTTATGATGGAATCAAGATCGCAATTCTCTATGTCTTCCACTTTCCCGCACTGACTACAAATAAAGTGATGGTGATCCTCTAAACCCGCAAACTCATAATGACCATGTCCATGCTGAAAATTAATTTGTTTAATTAAGCCGGCCGCTAAAAACTCTTTGATAGAGCGGTAAACAGTCGCCATATCTGGAGCAGGTTCAGTGAATTTTCTATAAATCCCCTCTACAGATAGCGGCTTCTTACTCTTTGCCAATATAGACAAAAGCTGGACCTTTGATTGAGTCGCCTTGAAACCCGCCTTTCTTAGCAAATCAGCGTATTGATTGTCGATTCTAGGTGTTTTCATGTTATTTACATACTAGCATTTAGTTAATCTAAATGCAAATTACTTGCATTATCATTTTAGATATGATAGTATTGTTTCAATCAATAATAATTATTTAAATGACAACAATCTATATTTTATTAGCCTCGTTCGCGGTGATGCTTATGTCTCTAGTAGGCATATTTACCGTGACTCGAGTCTTCCGCGGATGGGCTGAACGAAATCTAAAATACCTGGCAACTTTTGCAACTGGTGTCTTCATCGTGGTTGCATATAATTTAGTTAAAGAAACTTTCCATAGCGATATTGCTCTCGCTCCCCTACTTGGAATCATGTTAATAGGGGTTCTAATTGCTTTTGCGGTAGACAAAGCTATCCCTAACTCTCATCACCACCATGACGATAGCGAGCACCCGGGTTCACATAGTAAAGCTGGGGCACAAAGAATCATCCTCAGCGATACATTACACAACATTACTGATGGATTTTTAATTGTCCCAGCCTTTTTAGTTGATGTTCATCTAGGATTGCTTACCACTGCTGGCATTATGATTCATGAGATAGCGCAAGAAGTTTCAGAATTCTTTGTTCTTAAAAGCGCAGGATATTCGACTAAAAAAGCACTTATCATAAACTTTGTGACATCGGGGAGTATTCTACTTGGAGTACTAGGAGCACTATTCATTACCAACATTTCTGAGGATATAATTTTCTCTCTTCTAGCAGTTGCTGCGGGAATTATTATTTACACTATATTAAAGGATCTAATTCCTTACTCACTCTCTGTCGCTAAGAAAGAAAAGACTTACCTAAAACATCTTGTTGCTGCGCTGGCTGGGATTGCAATCATTGCCGCGTTAACAACTGCCACTGCAGATACCCATGTTCATTCAGAAGATGAACATGCCCATACGGAGGAAAATCATCTTGAAGAAAATCACTCAGAGGAACCTAGTGCTGATATAATTCATTCCGAAGAAGATACACATTCTCACTAATCAAAAAAGCAGGCAATATTGCCTGCTTTTTTTGATTATCTATCACTTTTAGGCTATAATAACTAAGCCTTGGATATTGCTGAGGGAGAAGCGATAGGTCTCGCGTTATCAGATAGCGAGCGCTTCAACCGTCGAATCAATATCAATTATAACCGGCTTGTCCGGTCTTTTTTTATATAAGACCGTGGCACAAATTTATAATTAAAGGAAAAACATATGCAATGTCCAAACGATCAAGCGACTCTCTTAATGACTGAACGACAAGGTATCGAAATTGATTACTGTCCCACTTGTCGAGGTGTATGGCTAGATAAAGGCGAGCTAGATAAACTAATCGCTAATAGCGAAGTCGGTGCTGCTCCTGCACAGTCATACCAGTCCCCTGCGCCACAACAACCACAACATCAACAGCCGCGCTATGAGGATCAGCGCCCAGCTTACTCCAACGACGATCATAACTATAAAAAGAAGCGCAAGAAAGAATCGTTCATTGGTGATCTATTCGATTTCTAAAATGTTTTAGTAAAAGCGCGCCTGCAAAAAATAAAAACATAAATGTTTGTTAACAATTCACCTTGGTTAAAACAATTAAATAGAACTAGGCCCGTTACAGCGCTCGATGGAGATCATCATGCTGACGTGGCCATAATCGGCGGCGGAATTGCAGGTATATCCACCGCCTTTTATGCTTTAAAAAACACTACCAAGCAAGTGGTCCTGGTTGAGGCAGGAAAAATTGCGCATGGGGCTACCGGGCACAATGGTGGTTTTTTAGCTACTTACTTTGAAAGAAGCTTTTCGAGTCTAATTTCCGAGTTTGGAATCAAAAAAGCATCCGAGGGCCAGCAAGCGATTGAGTCCACATGGACTTTACTAGATGAAATTCGTGAAGAGGCCCAAATGCAAACCCCAATTTGGCAGTTCACTGGTTACGCTGCCTGTGCGAACATCGATGAAGTCCTAGTGCACCTAAGAAATAATGCTCTAAGAGTTAAAGCTGGGCTCCCTACTACTTTGCTTATGGTTTCTGAAGAAGCAAAAGACCTGAGCAGTATTCCAGATATGTACAAAGAGCTGTACACGGTTCTGCCTAAAGCAGATATTCTTTCCTTACTAGAAACAACTGATGAAGAGTACATTGCTATCTTGCCAGAACGTAAAGGCTGCATGAACAGTGCTTTGTTTTGTGAGGAGCTAATCGGTTATTTGCTTGCCAAGTATCCTGAAAGATTCACTCTTGCCGAAAACACACCCGTGCGACGCCTTGTCCTTAAAGATAGCTACGCTGTTTTAGATATATCCAAAACAAAAAAAGTCACCGCTAAAGAAGTTGTGCTTTGCACCAATGGTTTTGAAAATATCAACATAGTTAATACTCCAGGGAAAGCAATTAATGCTAAGTTTCATCAGCTAGTTCGCGGCATAGTTGGATACATGGCCGGTTATACAGAAGAGCTTAACAAGCCCCCAGCAGAAATTAGCTATCTACCCAAGAAGTCTAATCACAGCAGCGATATTTACGAAGAAGATCCGTACTTCTACTTAACTCGAAGGCCTTACGAAACAGAGACCAAGGAAACCCATAACCTAATTTGTATTGGAGGGCCTGAGGCTTTAATGGACGATACCAACAATTACAACCAAGAACATCTTTATCCTGATGAAGCCCGCTCAGAGATTGATAACTTCCTTCGCTATACTTATAAGCACAGTCCCAAAGATAAAATTGAGTACAAGTTTCTATGGCATGGCCTTATGGGATTCACACCCAATGGCATTAGACTAATTGGTCCTGAGCCTAACAATCCAATCCTCTACTACAATTTAGGGTGCAATGGCGTTGGCTTACTTCCTTCCATTTATGGAGGGCAAAGAATCTCTTGGTTTTTGTCAGGAAAAAAAGTTGAACCATCAATTTTTGATCCAAAGGGAGACATTAAACAAGTCGTTCCGAAGAAACACATTCGCAAACGCCTAAATTTAAAAAAATAACGAACAAGGGAGCTAAATACTCGCTACTTATGTTCTATAATATCGCCAGGTTGGCAGTCTAATGCTTTACAGATTGCAGCCAATGTTGAAAAACGGATTGCTTTAGCTTTACCGTTTTTTAATATAGATATATTAGCCATCGTAATCCCCACTTTCTCTGCCAATTCCGTCACACTCATCTTTCTCTTCGCTAACATTACATCAATGTTTATTATTATTGCCATATTAAACCGTTAAATCATTTTCTAATTTGATATCTAAAACATTCTCTAACAACATTTGTAGCAGTGCCGCGAATACTGCAATCACTAATGGCGCTCCACTAAATGCCAACCACATCAAGATCATTCCCGGAGCATCATCTTCTTGAGCTGCTCTAAATATCCATGGCAAACACGCGACATATAGAACTGTCATTACCATTGCGCAATATTTAATTTTATCTAAAGCTTTAACAGAGTTAACAGAAAAAGCAGTGTTATTATTTATGTATCCCAAAAGTTTTATTCCCTGATATAGCGCTATATAGAATGGAATACACGTTAGGTACAACAACACGAAGAACATTAGATCATTTTTGATGCCGTTAGTGATGATTTCGTAAGGCAGTGCGATACCTGCAATACCAAACACAGCCAAACCCATCAAAATGATGACTAATTTGAGAAATAAAGTAGAACCTTTTTTCATAAAATTTAAATTAATTTTTGTTAAACTTATTGTATACAGGCGTTTATTGTTTGTCAATATATTTTTATTGTTAAAAATATGCTAGTTACAGAGCCTTGATACTTTCCCAAATAGGGCTACAATAAAAGTAGAAAGGATATTTATGAAAAAATTACTTGGTCTCGTCATCGCTATATCTGTTATTATTTCCCCATTAATTGCACCTATTTCTAAGGTAGAAGCTTACACTTCTCCTAAAATAGAAGTAGACGCACTGGGTCGCAGCCAGTTCCGCATTAGCATTACTAATGCCCCAAGCTACAGCACAGTTGACCTATATTACCACCAGTCCGATTCAGAACTTTGGAATGGTACATTAGATATTGGGACCACAGACAGAAATGGGCGTTTTACTACCACTCGAACTTTTAACTCCTTTTCTCCGCAACTCGATTGGTTCTGGTACGCTAAAGTTGGTGGATACAACACACCATCAATCTCAACAAATTCCCGCTCTACTTCCGACAAAACATACTACCCAGATAGACCAGGTAGAGTCCGTGCTAATACCACTTTCAAGAGCGGTGCACTTGTCTTAGATAATGGCACGGTTTACTTAATTTATCGGGACCAAAAAATTGGATTCTCTAACGAACGCGTTTTCTTAGATCTTGGATATCAATGGAGTGACGTAGTTTACGGAAACACCTCTTACTTACCACACATCTATACAGTCACAAGTGGCACATATTCTCACCCATGGGGTAGTTGGGTAAAATCTGGTAACACCATCTACTTCGTTCACGAGGACGGCTTAATTCCAGTCCCTTCTGACGGCATCTTCAAGAATAATGGCGGAGAATCCAAACTAACTGTACCGATGAACTACTATGATAGACAGTTAGATACACTCTCCAAAATGAAAAATAACGACTCTCGCCTGAAATAAAAATAAAATTTCATAGCTAGTGATATAATTAAGTTATGAACATAACTCATTTTGAAGTGTCCGACGACGACAAGAAGATTCTGCAGTCTTTGTCAGCAAACGTTGGAGGTCTTCAGCAAGATAAAATTGACTACATCGAAGAAAATTTAAGTTCCTCAACATTAGGTCGCGCCACAAAGGCAGAAGCGGTGACGGTCTTTGTTAATTCTGTGGTAGACGCATCCATAATTGACTCGCTGCCAAATTTAAAGCTCATCATCACTCGGTCTACAGGTTTCGATCACATCGATGTAGCCCACGCCCAATCCAAAGGAATTCTAGTTTGCAATATCCCCGCCTATGGCTCACGTACTGTAGCTGAGTTTACTTTTGCCTTAATCCTAACTCTGTCTCGCAAAGTATTTAGCGCGATTGAGCAGATCAAATTTAAGAAAAGTTGGGATGTTTCAGACTTTGAAGGATTTAATTTGCAAGGAAAAACTTTAGGAGTGGTTGGTACTGGACGCATTGGTTTAAACGTCATACAAATAGCTAAAGGGTTCGATATGAAAATAATGGCCCACGATGCTTTTCCAAATGAAGATAAAGCTAAAGCTTACGGTTTTGAATACTCTCAATCTCTAGAAGATTTGCTCGCGGCTTCTGATATTGTCACTCTGCATGTGCCCGCGAACCCAGATACCTATCATCTGATTAATTTGGATAACATCTCGAAAGTGAAAAAGGGTTGCATGTTAATAAATACGGCGCGCGGTGATGTAATTGATCCAGCCGCACTAATTAAAGGTTTAAACGAAGGAATTTTGGGAGGTGCCGGACTAGACGTACTTGAGGGAGAACATGAACTAAAAGAAGAGGCTGAGTTAATGTCTTCGAATCATTTAAGTTTTGAGAAACTTAAAGTGCTCTTAGAAGACCATGAATTAATGAATCACCCAAAGGTTATTATCACCCCACACGTTGCGTTCAATACAAGAGAAGCTCGCATCGAAATTATGACCACCACTTTGACTAATCTATCTGGGTTCATGAATGATGAGCCACAAAATGTTGTCACTATATAAAAATGAGCAAAAAATGGATAAAAAATAGGTCTGAGCTACAAACCTCACCGGAAAGAAAAATAGTGTTAGATATAATTGAGGCTGCTTACGACGCTATTGATACAAAAGAGATTATCAGGAGAAGTGTAAAGCTTGATGGCAAGAAACTGACTATCAAAGACAAGGTTTTCAACCTTGAAGGGATTGAGCATATCTATGTAATCGGTTTTGGGAAGGCATCTTGTCTGGCGGCTTCTGAACTAGACGGAATTTTAGGTTCTGTAATTAAAGAAGGGGTAGCGATTGGCCTTGCTCCGATTGCCTGCGACTACATACAGACCTATGGGGGCTCTCATCCACTACCTTCTGTTGCTAACGTTGAGTTCTCAGATAAGATTGTCCAGCTTAGCAGAGAGCTAACCGAGAAAGATTTAGTAATCACAGTAGTTTCTGGAGGTGGATCTTCCCTACTATGCTGGCCAATGGATGAATGTAAACAAGCTAATAAACTGTATGAAGAGTTTCTGAAAACTGGCGGCGATATTAAAGAGTTAAATACTGTCCGCAAACACATCTCCATGCTTAAAGGTGGAGGTCTAGCTAAAGTCCTCTACCCTGCTACCGTAATTGGTTTAATTTTTTCTGATGTACCTGGTGATAATTATGAATACATTGCATCTGGCCCAACCTATAAAGATATAACCACCGTGGCGGACGCTCAAGCAATCTTGGACAAGTACGGGCTTACGGGCTACACGCTTAACGAAACTCCGAATGAAGATGTCTATTTTGAAAAAGTTACTAACATACCGCTAGTTTCTAACATTGAAGGCCTTGAAGCGATGAAAAGTAAAGTAAGGAGTCTTGGACTAAAAGCAGAAATTCTATCTTCGGAACTTTACAGTGCGCCGGAACAAATTGTTAAAAAGTTTATCAAAGAGATTGAGCCTGGTTGCGTTGTATTAGGCGGAGGTGAACCGCAAGCAATGGTTCCCGATTCAGGAGGGACAGGTGGCCGCTGCCAGCGGCTAGGGATTGAAATGCTCCCCTTTTTAAAAAAGACCGATGTGTTTGCTAGCATAGCCTCCGACGGTTTAGATAACAGTAATTCTGCAGGAGTTATAGAAGATTGGAATACTTTACAGGTGGTTAAAACTAAAGAAATTGATATAGAAGATTACAAAAACCGGTGGGACAGCCTTGGATTCTACAAACAGACTGGAAATGAACTTTTAGAAACGGGGCCAACGCAAGCCAACGTTTCTGACTTGATGATTTTATATAGATCACGCGATTAAATAAAGAAGGTGTTAAAATTCACTTTAACACCTTCTTTTTCTCTTCTATGAAAGTTATTTCTGAATCAGTATCTCTAACGGTAGTATCAGGGAAGACTTCGCGCGGGTACTTCTGGAATACAATGTATCCTTCCAAATACTGCAGAAAGTCATGTCGTTTAGGCATGAACTGGAAATGATAGGCAAAAAAGTGTCTGATTGGATCATATTCTGGGGTGTACTCGTAGTGCCCACGAATTTCTCCATCACTGAATACTCTCAGGTGATATTGCTCCTCAAACGAAGAAAGCTTTCGCCAAGATAAAATCTGACCAGTGTCTTCCCAAGCGATGAAATGGTTTCCAAATCCCCATTTTGTGCTTAAATGACGCTTTAATTGTGGTAAAGATTTATCTGGATGAAGCCAACCAATATGATACGGCTGTCTGCGCTTCTCATGAAAAGGCAAAGCTAAATGCTCCAACTTCTTAAAGCTTGGATAAATAAATCGCCAAAATTTTTGTTTTAGTTTCTGAACCGTTGTCATTATATGTATTATAACAAGTTTTTTTGGTTTTCGACTAGCAGCGGAACAGCATTGATAAGTGTTGGACGAGCCGATATAATGTATTAATGAACTCAGTCAATATTTTAGCGATCGAAACTAGCTGTGATGAAACAGCGGCTAGTGTTTTGCGTGGCGATATAAAATCTGCCCAGCCAAAATTTAAATTTCTCTCCTCAGTTGTAAAATCTCAGATTTCTATCCACAAGAAGACTGGTGGAGTTGTGCCAGAAGTAGCTGCTCGCGAGCACATGGTGAACATTCTGCCTGTTACCGAAAAAGCCCTCACCGACGCCAAGCTAAAACTAAACCAAATAGATTACGTTGCTGTCACTAGTGGCCCCGGCTTGGTAGTGGCTTTGATTGTTGGTACAGAATTTGCAAAAGGTTTAGCTCTAGCAACGAAAACCCCCCTGCTCCCTACTAACCACATGGAAGGTCATTTATATTCTGCGTTTGCTGACAAACCCGAGAAGGTACAATTCCCGGTGCTATCTATAATTGTTAGTGGTGGCCACACAATGTTTGTGCTTTTGAAGGACTACAAGAACTACAAAGTAATTGGCAACACTGTTGATGACGCCGCTGGCGAAGCTTTCGATAAAGTAGCTCGCCTTCTTAAACTTCCCTATCCTGGCGGACCAGAGATTTCCAAACTAGCACACCTAGGTAAAACTGACATAAAGTTTCCTCGTCCCATGATAGGCGAAAATAACTTTAACTTCTCTTTCTCAGGATTAAAAACAGCGGTGCTCTATTATATAGACAAGGTTAAAGCTACTCAAAAAGACAAACCTCTATCTAAACAGAAAAAAGCGGATATAGCTATGTCTTTTGAGAATGCAGTGGCTGACGTCATAACCAGAAAAGCTGCCAAAGCTGTGGCGAAATACAAATGTAAGACAGTTGCCCTTTCAGGAGGGGTAGCCGCTAACAAAAAACTCCGGGCAGAGTTAAATCGAATGGCTGAAGAAAATAATATTAATTTTACAGTGCCCGATTTTGAACTATGTACCGATAATGCGCAAATGATAGCCCTAGCAGCTTACTTTAACCTGCGGGCTGGCAAAAAACCAACCTCTTCTGGGAAAGTTAGAGCCAACCCAGCCTGGGAAATTAGCTAATCTTTACAAACGCCTTAATTTTCAATATACTCTAACTAGATAAGAGCCAATACTTCGGCTGTCACCGAAGTGGCGCAGAAAGAACGTTGCAACTTTTTGAAGGTTCAACTATTAGAATCTGCCGGGACCTTCCGTAAACAGGGCAAATTAAGCCTACAAGTTGTAGGAAATCTAGATGGTACCGTCTCGCTAATCTCCCAAGAAACGCGAGGCTCTAGACACCGCCAGTAACTGGTAGCGGTGTTTTATTTTTAATCAAAAACATATGGCCTCAGAGATAGATCAACAAATAGATATGGAAAAATCTTACGATGCTTCAAAATACGAAACTGACATATATAAATTATGGATGGATTCGGGGTTCTTTAATCCAGATAACATGCCAAAAGATGCGGAGCCTTTTACTATTGTCCTTCCACCGCCGAACGTAACTGGAACACTTCACTTGGGCCATGCTTACGAGCATACTATTCAAGATATTTTAATCCGACACAAACGAATGCAAGGTCGAAAAACTCTATGGCTTCCTGGAGTGGATCACGCTGCGATTGCCACTCAAAGCAAAGTAGAGAAAATTTTAGACAAAGAAGAGGGGAAACGCAAAACCGATTTAGGACGTGAAGAGTTCTTAAAACGAGTAAACGATTTTGCTCAAGCTAGCCACGACACTATTGTTGGTCAACTTAGAACTCTAGGTTCATCTTTAGACTGGAGCCGCGAAGCTTACACTCTAGACGATAAACGAAACCTGGCAGTGCGCACTGCTTTTAAATCCATGTACGACGATGGACTTATTTACCGAGGTCATAAAGTGGTGAACTGGGATCCGAAAGGCCAGACAGTTATTTCCGATGAAGAAATAGTTCATCAGGAGCGTGACTCCGTTCTCTATACATTCAAGTACTCAGCTGATTTCCCTATCCCAATTTCCACTACCCGACCGGAAACCAAAGTTGGAGATACGGCAGTGGCTGTGCATCCTAGCGATGAGCGTTACGCCGAGTTCGTGGGCAAAGAATATGATATGGAATTTGCAGGGGTACCAATCCATATTAAAGTTGTTGCTGATGAAAGCGTAGAAAAAGATTTTGGCACAGGCGCGCTAGGGGTTACTCCAGCTCATAGCCAAATTGATGCCGAAATTGCCGAACGCCACAACCTACCAATGAAGGCAGTTATCAACGAGTTTGCAAAGATGACGGTTGGCAATGAGGATATAATGGGCAAGAAGACCATCGAAGCTCGCACTGTAATAGTTGACTGGTTAAAGTCTCAAAACTTGCTTATTTCTGAGGAAAACATCAAGCAAAACGTGGCGACTGCTGAACGCTCTGGGGGTGTTATTGAACCGCTTCCAAAACTTCAATGGTTCCTAGACGTGAACAAAACCTTCGCCATGAAGCACTCAGAGATTGAAGGCATCAAAGAAGGTGACCAAGTTACTCTAAAGCAACTCATGCTTCACGTTGTGACAGAAAACCAAATTGGTATTACTCCGGATCGATTTGGAAAAGTATATGTTAACTGGATCAACAATTTACGTGATTGGTGTATTTCACGTCAGTTGTGGTTTGGACATAGAATCCCTGTTTGGTACAAAGGCAACGTGGCCAACCCAGAAGAAATTTACTGCGGAGTAGATGCGCCAGATAGCGACAACCAAAATAGTGAGTGGGTTCAAGATGAAGACACTTTGGATACATGGTTCTCATCAGGATTATGGACCTTCTCTACATTAGGATGGCCAGAACAAACAACTGACCTAAAGACTTTTCACCCCACTTCTGTAATTGCACCGGGTTACGAAATCCTATTCTTCTGGGTTGCTCGAATGATCTTAATGTCAACTTACAACGTTGGCCAAATTCCATTTAAGCAAGTCTTAATTCACGGAATGGTTCGCGACAAACAAGGTCGCAAGTTTAGCAAGTCTCTAAACAACGGCATTGATCCAATTGAAATGATAGACAAGTACGGTGCAGATGCTTTGCGCTTTGCAATAATCAGCGGCAACGCCATTGGTAATGACGTAATGTTTGATGAACAAAAAGTTAAAGGGATGACGCACTTTGGAAACAAAGTGTGGAACATCACTCGTTTTGT
>CAZSSN010000018.1:0-13569 GCA_964609785.1 uncultured Candidatus Saccharibacteria bacterium
ACTATCAAGCCGATTGTCTTGTTAATCCTATCAATCGCCGCGTTTTTCTCTTTCGTTGCCATAGCAGCATTCTTAATGGTGCGATTAGTCGCCTTGTGGGTTTTGTATATGCTCTCGCCGGTTGCATATGTTGGTTTTGTAATGGATGAAACGCAGAAATACGCCAAACAGTGGTGGGATGAGTTCATCAAGTACGCAATCATGACTCCTGTGTTGGTGTTCTTCTTGAACATTGCGGCGTTAATGGCGACCGTGTTTTCTAGCGGAGGAGACAAAGGTTTGTTCGTGTTCAGCGATGGTTCGCTTAGTGCAGACATTGTCGTTGGTTCGTTAACCATTCTTACCCACTTCATCGTTTTGATATTTATATACGCCGGCATGAAGTTTGCGTTGGGATCTGGTACTGCAGGAGCTAAATCAATTGTGAATTATGCGAAGAAAGGGTTTGATGCTCTTACTACACGCCCTGCTAAGTGGGCCGCTGGAGCCGCTAAAGATGCTGCCGTCGGAGCCGCTCAAACTCAATGGGACAGAAGGTTTAAGGGTGGAATGTTAGACCCGTTTGCGCATAGAGATGCATTTAAAAAGAGCATAGACGACAAGACCAAGGATAAGATGGATTCTCGTTTAGCTGGCAAGGAAAACAAGCTGACTCCAACAGGCTTGTATAAGAAACCATTCAAGGCACTTAAATATGTACTTAGCGGCGGAAGTCTTTCAGGGGCTAGTATGGAAAAAGAAATGAATGCTCTTAGGAATGAAGCTAGAATCATGACTAAGGATGAGTGGGATGAATTGAATGATGCTATGCCAGCAAATGAGGCTGCAAAAAAGGTTGCTGCAGCAAAGTTGGCAGCTTTAAAGAAGAATAGAGTTTCAAATAGTCAGGTTGGAGAAGATATTTTGGATAAGTGGGAAAAGAAGAAAGAATTACTCTCTAAAGAGAGGGATTCTTTGGATGGTCAGTCAGTAGAACTGGATGATAAAGGTTGGCATGAAGAGGCAAAAGAAAAGCGTCATCAAGCTTCACTTGTTGAAGAAGATATTGCAAAACTTGATGCAGCAATCACTGAAGTTAAAGACAAAGTTGCTGACGCAGTTTCTGATGGTAAGTCATCAATTGTGTTAGATGGGTTTGATCCAAAAGGTGAGACCGAGGCACAAATTAAACTGGTATTTGATGCTGAAGATGCAAAGGATAAGTTAAAAAAAGAAGTAGAAGACTTAGATTCCAAGTTATCTGCATTAGATAAAGACAGTGAGCTTAAGAAGAGCTTTGGTTATAAATCAGACCAGTATATGGACACGAATAAAAGAGCTAACCTTAATGCCAAAGCTTCTAAAATGGAAGAAGATATTAAAGAGCATTACATGCCTTCTTCTTTGGGAGCAACTAATGCTAGGCTTGCAAGGGAACGAGAACAAGAAAAGAATATTGCTCACTTGGAGGGTGAAGAGTTGAGATTGGCATTTAAAAAAGCTATATCCGAAAATAATACAGACTTAGCAACTGCAATAGGTAAAAAAGTTGCTCAAGAGGGTGACTTTGATAGCCTGCTTAAAGACTATGGTTTTAAGAATAACGCAGAAGAATATACGAAGTTTATAGATGAGAAGCTTGGTAAGTTGAGCCCAATAGTTAGAGCTCAGATTGGATCAGAGATATCTTCTTTAAATAAAAAGAATGGCAATCCTGCTCTGGGTGACGCTTATAAAGTTAGTAATGGACACGTGATAGCAAGGCCTCTAGAAGAGCAGCTACGAAAAGTAAACTCTGCTGCTGAAAAGAAATCACCAGATGATGTTTTGAAGAAAGGACCTAATGGTTTGACGTACCAGACGGCTAAAGGACATTTTATTAATCAAGGAGATATTAAAAATCTTAATACGTTTAAAGGTGATAAGATGAAAAATCTTAATAAGATGAATTATAAGACAGCACAACTTCTTACAAGTGCACAAAACTTCTCAAGCTTAGATTCTCGAATCCAAGATAAAATAAGGAGCCAAGCAGAAGGTAGGGATAAAGTAGCATGACAGACGAACAGTTAAAGTTAGAAGCTGAATCAATTTTTTACTCGCAAGATCCAAGGGAGGCTATTCAGTTATCCCGTCGGCTTAAATCAGAGTATGCACTGACGGATTATGCTAAGACACTTTTGCCTAAGTTACAGTATATTCGCATGGCCAGTCTATCTGAGGACGACCTTATTCAGTTATTGAAAGATAATTTGTCGGCGGCATATGGTATCCCAGATTTTGATTTGGCTGAAAAGATTAGATGGTACATTGATCAAAAGTCATTACCTCCATATCAGGTTTCCGTAGCTGAGAAAATTAAGTCTTTGTTGGAAAGCCATCAAGCGCATATCGGTCAATCAGAAATAATGGTTAAATCTAAAAAAAGCCCATCCACAATTGGAAATTGGATTATGGATTATAATTCATATCCCGCTCGCGAAGGTGGGCATGATGCTTTGAGTCAAATAGAATATACTAACAAGTCGGCTAATATCAAAAATTTAAAAGCTAATGAAATTAATGTCTTAAAGAATATCTTAAGACTTTATGATTATGTATGTAAAATAATTATTGATTGGGATGCTGTTCCCACACCAAAAACAGAAGCAGAGGCTTTTAAAGATTACGACTTGTATCAATTCATTCCAGGTTTAGATTTAGAAGACGATGAGCCTGAATCTACTTCACCACAACCTGAAGCAGCTACTACGCCACCAGTCATTAAGTATGAAGAGCCTGTTGTGACTGCACCAGCTCAAGCGCCTGCAAATCCTGTACAACAAGCGGCACCGCAACCAGTGACCTCTGTTTCGTCCCAGCCTAAGCCACAACAGCCTACTGAAGAACAGCTTAGAACTATAGAAGGAATAAGGTTGGCTAAAAGAACCCCTGGGCAGTACAAAGATAACAACCCTGTTACATCAGGACCACTCACCTCGGCCGATTCAGCAAAGATTCATGACTTAATTAACAAAAGTTCCGCAGCTAATACAGTTTCTAAGCGCGGTGTGACAATGGATCCAACAAACATCAAGATAGATGAAGAACAGAAGCGTCTTGATTCAGAGAGAAATAAAAAATCTTTAGAGATACAAAAGAAGCTATCGGAATTACGAACACGAAACAACAACCCAAAATAAAATGTTTAACTCCAACAGAGTCGAGACAATTAAAAAAGATATTCAAACCAGCACACTTCTTTCCGATAGTGAAAAAAGTGACTGGTTAAGTTTGCTTGAGTTGATGAACGACAAGCAGCTAGGGGAGTTGGAAGAAATTCTGTCAGCTAGTCCTCCTCAGACTTCAAAGACTGCGCAATCTCAACAACCTCAACAACCTACAACTCCTGCGCCTGTTAAAGCTCCTCCTGTTCAAGCCATGC
Source organism: uncultured Candidatus Saccharibacteria bacterium (assembly GCA_964609785.1). Lineage (GTDB taxonomy): Bacteria > Patescibacteriota > Doudnabacteria > UBA920 > UBA920 > UBA920. The sequence continues at coordinate 3,404 of CAZSSN010000018.1, forward strand.
CTCCTTTGAGTCATATTGCCAATGTACCATCAGGTGTAGATATGAATAGGTCTCAGATTACTAATCCAATTAGGCCCCAGGCACCATCTCCAACCCCATCTCCAGCCCCGGTCTCCGCACCAACTCCTGTTCCAACTCCAATTTCTGCGAGACCAACTCCTTCGCCGACACTGTCTAATATGCCGCCCCGAAGCACGCCTCAAAAACCGCAGCCATCTACGCCTGCAAACAATCCGGTTAGCCCTGCTCCTACATCAAGCGCGCCGGCTCCCGCACCAGAATCTGAACCAGCACCAGCTCCACAGCAATCACAATCTGTGTTCGCAATCAGGCAATTAGAGGACTTGCAGCAAATAAGTGTAGACACCATTCGCAATTTTAGCTTCCAATCAATTTTTAATGTAATTAGAAGTGCTATTCAAGAAAACGGGTATTTCGCAGTTTTACAATTAGTAGAAGCTAGTCCTTTGTTCTCAAGCTACTTAAGTTCTGGGAATAAACGACTTGGCGGTACCAGCTCTACTACCGAACCAGAGCTAACGCAAGCTGAATTCGAATTTATGACAGACCTACTGCGCAACATGCGGTTTAATCGCTGGTAGTGTGGTATAATATAGATATAATGCAGTTTCCAGTCCCACAATTTACAGACGTTGAAGATAGAATCATTGGTGCGCTGACATTTAAACAATTCGGCATTGTTTTTGTTGCAGCCTTAATAACTTTTGCTGTATATGCCGTTAGTAAAAATATTCCAGCAACAGTTATGGTAGGAATATTTCTTGGAATTCCAGCATTGGCATTAACTTTTGGCAGATTAAACGGCAGACCTTTGTATTCCAGTGCGGGAAACTTTGTACGATTCCTATTTGGAGCTAAAGTATACGTTTTCCATAAGCAAGCGCAGAGTGCAGCTGAACAGCAAATCCCTGTGACAGTTAAAGAAGAAAAAGCTCCGAAAGATAGACAGGCAACAGCTGTTAAAATAAAAGAACTGAATTATTTGCTTCAGCAAAAGGCATCAGAAGAAAATACTTTACTTGATAGAATAAAAGAAAATAAACTAGCTCAGTCCAAGTAAAACAGAAACAAACTTTTCAAAATGGCAGATACAAAAATAAAGAAAAAACCTCCAATCGGGAATCCTACTCAAAGCTTTTTGAAGGTTTCTGAAATTCGGGATAGCACTATCATTATGCAGGACGGCACCCTCCGTGCCGTTTTAGTTGTTTCTAGCACTAACTTTGATTTGAAAAGTGAAGAAGAACAAAATGCTTTAATCTATGGGTATCAGCGTTTTCTAAATTCTCTTGAACACCATGTGCAAATTTTGTTGCAAAGCAGAAAAATGGACATCGCTGAATACACTGGCAAGCTTAAAGGCATGATGGAACGTCAGACTAATGAGTTGCTTCGGATGCAAACTAGCGAGTACATCGAATTTATCAACCGTCTGGTAGAATCTGCTAACGTAATGAACAAGAGTTTTTACGTAATCGTCCCTTACGAGATGAGTATTAAACCAACAGGTGGTGGAATATTCAGCAAGCTTTTCGGAACTGGTAAAACTCAGCAAATTAGCTCACGAGAAAAATCATATTTAGAATACCGTAAGCAACTTGATGAACGTGCTAATACGGTAGCTTCAAACTTAGGTAGTTCCGGAATGCGAGTTGTCAGACTTAATACAGATCAGCTTATTGAATTAGTATATAACTCCTATAACTTTGGCGCAGGGCCATCAATTGATGCGAGCCAATTACCTAACGTAACAATCACTCCTGAACAAGAAAAGTAAATGCAAACATAAAAAACCATAATGGGACTATTTAGTTTAAAAAAATCAGAACTCGACAAAAAACGCGATGAGCTTGAGCATCTGAAAGGTCAGATCTCAGCAGATTCAAGGCTAGCAGAAGTCGAGAAAGAACTTAGCGAAGGCTTAACCACATTGAAAGATTTGTTGGCGCCTTCAAGTTTGAGTTTCACTAACTCTTACTTTGAAATCAATGGTAAGTTTGCACGCACATTTTTTGCATTGGCTTATCCACGTTTCCTATCTTCAAACTGGCTATCTTTCATCATCAATTCTGAAAGCGCTTTAGATGTATCTATGTTTATTTACCCTGTAGATTCAGGGGTGGTGTTAAAGAAATTGAAGTCAAAGGTAGGGGAAATTGGATCTCAGATTATGGTTGAGCAAGAAAAGGGTTTGGTTCGTAATCCACTTTTGGAAACAGCATATCATGATGTAGAAGAGCTGCGTGATTCTTTGCAGCAAGGCACGGAACGATACTTCCGCTTTGCTTTGTATTTTACTCTTTACTCAGACACTTTAGAAGAGCTAGATAAAAACTCTGGTATTTTAGAAAGTGCATTGGGCGCTAAATTGGTAGTTACTAAACGTGCAATGCTAGCTACTGAACCTGGCTTTAACTCAACTTTACCTCTTGGCCTAGATGAGTTGGACATTGCTAATAACTTAAATACCTCACCGCTATCTAGTACATTCCCATTTGTATCTTCCGACTTGACAGGGAATGATGGAATTTTGTATGGCATTAATAGGCACAATAACAGCCTAATTTTGTTCGATCGTTTTCAGATGGAAAACGCTAATTATGTTGTATTCGCAAAGTCCGGTGCAGGAAAGTCTTATGCGGTTAAATTAGAGATCCTTCGTTCACTAATGGTTGGTATTGAAGTAATTGTTATTGACCCTGAAAATGAATACCAGCATTTGGCTGAAGCTGTTGGAGGAACATATTTAAACATTTCTCTTAATTCTGACTTCCGTATCAATCCATTTGATTTGCCAACGAGTGTGGCGGATGAAGAGCCTGCGGATGTTTTGCGTAGCGCGGTAATTAGCTTACTTGGCTTAATGGGCTTAATTTTAGGCGATATTGATCCGACTGAAGAAGCGTATTTAGATAAAGCTATCTGGGCAACTTATGCTAAGAAAGATATTTCTGAAACCACAGACTTCCGTACAGCAGAAATGCCAGTCATGTCAGACTTAATTGAAGTCTTGAATGGTATTGTTGGGGCTGAAAGTTTAGCTCAGCGCTTAGAAAAGTTTACTAGCGGAACATTTGCTGGTCTTTTAAACCAACCTACAAACGTTCAACTTAATAACCAGCTATTAGTTTTCTCTATTAGAGATTTGGAAGATCAGCTTAGACCAATAGCGATGTACATTATTTTGGGTCACATTTGGAATTTAGTACGCAGTGAGTTAAAGAAACGTATTTTGGTACTAGACGAAGCCTGGATTATGATGCAACACGAAGACTCTGCTAAATTCGTATTCGGCATAGCGAAGCGTGCCCGTAAGTATTACCTTGGATTAACAACTATTACCCAGGATGTTGCCGATTTCATGGCTAGCCCATACGGCAAACCGATTGTAACTAACTCCTCCATTCAACTTTTACTTAAGCAGAGCCCGGCTGCCATTAACATTGTGGCAGAAACTTTCTTCCTAACTGAAGGTGAAAAATATTTACTACTAGAAAGTGATGTAGGCGAAGGTATTTTCTTTGCCGGTCTTAAACATGCGGCAATCAAAATTTATGCTTCGTATGTGGAAGATCAAATCATTACAACAGATCCAAAGCAATTGCTCGAAATTGAACAGAGCAAAGATGAATTAGCTGTTTAGCCATGAGGCTCCTTTTAGACGACGACAGCAATAGAGGTTCCGATTCGGTATCAAATACCGACCGCGAGCTTTTTAGTGATGACTATAGTTCAGTAAACGCGGGTCAGACTATAGAAGCTCCACCTGTTTCGGAAAATTCTAAAACTGACTCTAATAATCAGAGTGGGCCTGTTGCTATTGAGGCTTCTAAGCCTAAAACAGATAAACCTAAAAAACTTGATTCTAGAAAAGATTCTTTAGTTCAGAAAGCAAAAAGGGCTATACAGCAAAGGAAAAATAATAAATTTGGAGAAGGCGGTAAAGACAAATCAAAAAATGAGAAAGATGGGTCTTCTGAAGACCCGTCTTCAAGTAAGTCGAAAAAAAAGTTCTTTAAGAGAAATGGTGATAATAAAAAAGCTCAGGGAAAATCTGATGCCCCTAAGGATAAGTCCGGTGATAAATCAAAAAAAGAAGGCCTTTTAAAGAAGGCTGCTAAGAATGCTACTGATGGCAAGAAAAGCAATCTTAAATCTAAATTAGCAGATATAAATAAAAAAGACCCAAGAGCACTTGCTATGGAGCAGGCAGATAAGTACTTGCATCTTGGAAAGAAGGTGGGATTTATACTATTCGTCGTGTGGTCAATCATTACTTTGTTGCTGACCCTTATATTCGTTTTGCCTGGCCTGATAGGAATCGTCATGCTTAATATGTTACTGATTGCCCCGAAGCTTAATTACCGCATAACAATTTGGATATTAGAAGGAGTATTAGATTTTTTTGGAGTAGGTGAGGTTATTACCGCAGTTAACCAAATTGGATTTACTAAACTCGATATTAAAATTGGACCATTCGCTAAATTCGGAATAATCGCTATCGATATTTGTTATGGATTTCTATTATTAGGCTTCCTTGCGTTTGTTATGTCAATTGCTTGTTGGGCTGCCGGAGGTTGGGGTGGAACATTATTAGGTTGGATGGATTCAAGTGGAATTATAACTACTTTGAATGAAATTTGTCCTAACTTGAAAAAGGAATGATTTTATTGTCTGGACCTCAGAAAAATGTTATAATAAAAAAAAGAGAATTACGTAAAATTTGAAACAAAAATATGAATAAACGAGCCATTGCCATTCTGGGCGCAATTTTTATCCTAATTGTTGGAACTTTAGGGTTTTTGATCTATTCTCGAAGCAAATCTAACGATGAGCCAGTAGTTGAGGAAACTACCACAGAAACTCCAGTTGTGGAAGAAACTCTCCCAGAGACTGTTGAACCAGAAGAACCGTCTGGTGCAGCTGTGCGTTTAACAGATGACGCTGTGCTCGCCCCAATCCTATTCTACACTGGCGCCGGAATTTCTTATTTTAATGGACAAGGTCAGCTTTTCCAAACCGATTTAGATGTAAGCAGTGGCGCAGCCTTACTTAGCAATAAGCGCGAGCTATCAATTGCACTAAAGCCAAGTATCACAAATATTCTATGGCCGCGAGCAGGGAACAGTTTCATTGCTCAGTTCGGTAGTGAAAGCAAGCCTACTTGGAGTTACTATGATAGTTCTAATGCAGCCTACAAAGATATTCCATCTCAGGTTTACAGTCTTGATTGGATGCCAAGCGGAGACAAGATTATGTTTGTTTGGGTAGACGCCAATGGAAAAGCCACTCTAAATATTTCCGACCCAGATACTACTGGTTACATCACTCTTACTGACTTGTATGAACCAGATAACGTGATAAGTGTATCTCCAGATGGACAGAACATTCTGTTTTACAGAAAGCAAACTATCGATAGCACAAAAAATACTATTAATATGGTTTCTGCTGATGGAAAGGTTTTCAGTTCAATTGTTAAAGATGGTTATAACATGGGCGTGTTATGGAGCCCAGATAGCAAGAAGTTCCTATTTAACAAACGAGATGCCAGTACACAGAAATATGGTCTATGGATAGCCGACATTGCTACCGGTGAAATTCGCAACTTGAATGTATACACGACTGTTAACAAAGTTGTTTGGTCAAAAGATGGTTCTGCTATATACGCAGGTGTTCCTACTACAGGAGTTGCAGGACAAGGATTAACTCAAGATTCAATCGTAAAGATATTAACTATCAATGGACAAAGCAGTGAGTTTGCTCCTGGTATTGATGTAGATGTTCAAAATCTGTTCCTAAGCAATGATGAAGACATATTGTTCTTCCGCAATGCTCAAGATAGTGCTCTATACTACATCCCAGTTCAATAACATATTTTAAAAATCAGAAAGTATTTTCTAAGCAGGTAGTTGGCAAGCGCGCGAGCTCTGCTACTTTAGGCAGAGCGAGACAAAGCGCTGCCTGCGAGAAAATACTTTCTGATTTTTTATTATTTTATATTTTCTTGAACTGTAATATGGTAAGATAAATATTATGGCAGGACTAAAGAAACAATTTGTTTGCACTAATTGCGGCAACTCTACACCTAAATGGCAGGGTAGATGCCCTCAGTGCGGAGAATGGAATACATTGGCAGAACAGCTTGTTAAGGGTAGTTCTGGTTCAGCGTCAGCAGGGTCTAAACTCTCTAATTCTGGCTTATCAGGCCAAATTCAACAGCTTTCTGAGGTCGTAGAACACTCTCAGAGCAGATTTATGTCTGGTCTAGGGGAATTTGATAATGTCCTTGGAGGTGGCTTGGTACAAGGCAGTTTAGTGCTTCTCGGCGGAGATCCGGGGATTGGTAAAAGTACCTTAGCCCTACAATTGGCTAGTAATATTAGTATTGGCAAAGAGGCTGGTGGTAAAAGTGTTTTATACATATCTGGCGAGGAATCAGCTCAGCAAATAAAAATGCGAGCTGCTCGTTTGGCAGCAGGTTCCGATATATCAGTAATGACCGAAACTGACCTTGATTTAGTAATCGCTACCATTGCTAACGCACAGCCGAATTTAGTTATTATTGATTCTATTCAAACTTTAAACTCTCAATCTGTGAATGGGGTAGTTGGTGGAGTTTCGCAACTTTCTTATGCAACTAACGCTTTAATGCGTCTAGCAAAAGAAAATAACGTCGCAATCATTCTAATCGGTCATGTTACAAAAGAAGGAATGCTTGCTGGTCCAAAAACTATTGAGCACATGGTAGACGTGGTGCTCTATCTTGAAGGTGATAGATTCGGCGCTCTGCGTTTACTTCGTAGTAGTAAGAACCGTTTTGGTAGTGTTGGTGAAGTAGGGATTTTTGAGATGCAGGAATCTGGCTTGGTAGAAGTGCCAAATCCTTCTGCTATGTTTTTAGAACATCGCGATAAGCCTCTGTCCGGTAGTTGTGTTACCGCCACGGTAGAAGGGAACAAAGTGTTGCTTATAGAAATCCAGGCGTTAACTAACACTACAACATTAAGTTACCCGAGGCGAGTGGCTTCCGGGTTCGATGCAAACCGTTTGCAATTGCTATTAGCAATCATGCAAAAGTCTTTAGGAGTAAATTTGTCTAACCAAGATGTTTATGTAAACGTTGCTGGTGGATATAAAGTGCAAGAACGCGCTGCGGATTTGCCAGTGGTGATGGCAATTTTATCTTCTTACTATGGAAAGGCTATCCCGGCTGGGACAATCGCTTTTGGTGAAGTTGGTTTGTTAGGAGAGGTGCGTGGTGTATCTCAACTTGAAAAACGCTCCAAAGAAGCCAAGAAACTTGGCTTCGACAAATTAGTGAGTTCTAAAGATACTAAGACTTTGAAAGACATCAAAGTAAAGTAGCCAGGACTATTCTCCGCGCCGTCACTCAACGTGAATTTCTTCTAAATACTCTTCTGCTAAAGTCTTCAATTGTGAGGACTTTTTAATTTTTGGATCAGTTTCATGGATTTGCTCTGCAATATCACGTGCCGCAGTAAGAGCTTTAACTGTAATAAATTTAGGGAATCTAAACATAAATCCACTTTGTTCTTTTCCAAACAGGTCTCCAAAGCCTCGTTCTTCTAAGTCCATTTGCGCTAGAAGGAAACCATCATTAGTTTTTGCCAGTGCGCTCAACCTTTTCGTATATTGCTGGCTATCTAGAGTGGTAAACAGGAAGCACTGACAATCAAAATCGTTTCGGCCGATTCTACCTCGAAGTTGATGCAACTGAGCTAGCCCAAATCTTTCGCTACCTTCTATGATCATTGCGGTAGCATTAGGAATATCTATTCCAATTTCTATTACAGATGTAGATACTAGAATGTCTAATTGCCCTTCAGCAAATTCTCTCATGACCGACTCTTTTTCTACGCCCTTCATTTTTCCATATAACAAGCCGATGCGTAATTTGGGAAAAACCTCCTTTTGTAAACGAGTAAACTCTTTTTTTACTGATCTCACTTCGCTGGATTCAGTGTCTTCAACTCTAGGTGTAACAATGAAAGCTTGATGACCAGATTTAACTTCGTCCTTAATAAAGTCATAAGCCGTTTGCCTTTTGCTTTCTGGAACCACTGTGGTGCGAACGGGTTTGCGCCCAGTTGGTACGTGGCTTAAAGTAGAGACTTTTAAATTGGCGTACAATGACATCGCTAAAGTTCTTGGGATAGGAGTTGCGGACATAGAGAGCAGGTGTGGACGGACTTGTTTTGAAGTTTCGTGAAAAAGAAAACTCCTTTGACTAACTCCAAAGCGATGTTGCTCATCGATTATAACTAAACCTAGTTTGTTAAATTCTGTTTTTCCTTGAAGAAGTGCGTGAGTCCCAATGCAAATTTTGATCTTTCCAGATTTAATCAGTTTTGCTAATTCAAGCTTGCTAACTTCCTTTCCATTAGTATTAGCAAAGGTTCTAGTAAGTAAAGCGATGCCTTCGCCGGAACCCAAAACATCTCTAAACGTATCGTAGTGTTGCTTGGCTAGAATTTCTGTAGGGGCGAGTAATGCTGTTTGTAGTTTAGATCCTGCAGTTTGTAATGCAGCTAAAATGGCCACGATTGTTTTACCACTACCAACGTCACCTTGTAAAAGCCTGTTCATTGGTGCGCCTGTTTCCATATCTTGAAAAATGTCCCAGGCCGCTCGTTTCTGAGAAGGAGTTAAAGTGAATGGTAAAGTTCCTAGGAATGTTTTTACTTGAGCAATGTTAGTTTTTACATTTAAACCTTTTTCTTTGGCCTCTACATCTTTTCTGAGCAGAACCGCTAGCTGTTGCGGGAGGACATCATCAATTGCTATTCTATACCTCGCTAGTTCTATTTGCTCATCGGTGTCTGGAAAATGCAAAGTCTGTACAGCCTCTGCAATTGGCATAAGCTTCATCTTCTTGGAAATTGATTTGGGAATAAAGTCATCTAGTCCATCTGCAGCTGGTAAGCACTGTTTAATTAACTTCCTCAGTGTTCTTAAGGGTACAAGGTCGCTACGACGGTATATGGGTACCAATCTACCTGTGTGCAGATTCTCTCCATCGAGTTTTGAAATCAATTCGTATGCTGGATTTGAAAGCTGTAATTGTTTGTAGCGAGTGACTTGTCCAGAAACAATTAATTCATCTCCAACATTGATTTGCTTAGCGATCCAAGTTTGATTAAACCAGACAAGCTTAATTGTTCCCGTACCATCTTCGATCGTTGCTTCCGAATATGCAACACGGGCTCTAAAAAAGTTGTTAGCTTTAACGCTCTTCACTCGCCCTACTATTGTGACTACATCACCTTCCGCGGCTTGGCCGATATTTACCTTTGTCCGGTAATCCATGTATCTAGTAGGGAAGTTGTATAGCAAATCGGCTACTGTAAACACTCCTAAAGTAGCGAAGGATTTAGTCAGCGCTTCTCCTACTGCTGGAAGATCTTTGACCTTAGTGCCGAGGTTTATGGAATTATTATCTAAAATTTCTGCTTTAGTCATTTCTGTATTAATTAAAAAGCCCGCGCTACAAGCGGGGCTTTAGGGAACTTTAAAACTTTAGCTTGTGGGAAATTCTCTGCGCTATGGTTTCAGCTTGCTCTTCTTTTTCAGGTAACAGTTCAGAAAGAATCTCTTGCACCTCGTCTGAATCTTGATCTTCCAGTTCTATAGACAGTTGATGGTTTAAATATGCAGTAGTCTCAATGTTCAAAGTTTTATGGTTTGGATTATCAACAATCCAATACTGTTTGATGTTGTTGAAGGGGATGGTGGTGTCATCTATGTGCAAACCTAGAGTGCTAATGCGAACGGTAACTATTCCCGGTCTGTGCAACGCAAATATTCCAAAGAATATAGAAATTACCAAAACGCTAATTCCACCAAACCAATCCCTTTGGAATAGTTGGTAGAAAACTAGAATGGCAGCAATAATTATATAAGTGATGAACCATGCTGCGTTTTTTGGGTAGTGCCTAAACTCTGGGGCACGCCATTCGATAATTGTCTCTGGAGCGTTTTTAGCCATTTGTTTTGTTTTTCAGCTTCCTCAAGCTTTATATCTATGATTGTATTATAACAGGTTTAAACTCACTATCAAAAAAGAACGACAAATGTCGTTCTTTTTTGGCGGAGAGGGAGGGATTCGAACCCTCGGTGGAGTTTAC
>CAZSSN010000019.1:0-12004 GCA_964609785.1 uncultured Candidatus Saccharibacteria bacterium
TCATAACTTAAGCCAGCCTGACCCTTAAGTAAACCGTCATTGTATATATCGAAAACTGTGTCACTACTTCTAACCAAGAATAGTTCGTACTTTGGTTTTAAAGTGACAACTAAAGTTTTTTCTTTAAATTGCTTGTCGATGTTTTCTATCGCTTCTATTCCAGGCAATGCAGAAATAACTTCCATTACTCGATTTTTGCTCAAGAACAATAAATTCCGCTGGGGGTTATAGAATGGTGTTTTATTCAATTCATCTTGAATGGCAGTTTCAACTTTAGCCCGTTCTACATCTGAAAGCCCTTCAACTTTTATGGCTTGCACAGATAAAAAGTTTGGCGCATAAACCAAATAAACTGCTCCAAGGAAAATAAGCGCTACAAAAACTTGCGTCCAACGACTGCCTAAGCCAATTTTTCGTAAGAATTTTTCAAAGCCACCTTCAGGTACTGGGCGGGCAGTTCGCTTGAAAGTTCTAGCTTCATGAAGCTTCTGATTAAACTGCCTATTCTGGAAGCGAACTTTAGGATCTATTTTTGGTTTTTTCTTTTTGTTGAAAAACATTTTATTTCGCTTACGTTGTTTTAACTAACTTAGCTGTTGAGCCACTTTCCATATTGCCTAACTAAAAAGTGAGCTGCGGCGGTCGGCTCAGCTAATAACTCTTTCGTAATTTTTTCCATGCGAGCGCCTTGAGAACCTTTTACTAAAACCACGCTATCTGGCTCTAGCATTTCTAGCACATTCCTCTTAGCTTCTTCACTGGTATTAAACGATATAATTTTACTTTCCTCCATGCCTGACTCTTTAGCTGCCGCAGCAATCTTTTTTCCTAATTCTCCAACTGTTATCAAATGTTTCAAATTTAAACTAGCAGCGAAATTTCCAACTTCTTTATGAGCTGAGTCGCTTGAATCGCCAAGCTCTAGCATGTCACCAAGCACAGCGGTCTTATTATCTCCAGGAAACCTTCCTAATAACTTTAGAGCCTCCAAGGTAGATAGTGGCGCTGCATTATATGTATCATCAATTAAAATTGAGCGCTTAATTCCTGCAATAATATTCAACCGTCCTGGCATAGCTCTATACGAACTTAGGCCTTTGATAATTAAATCTGTTTCTACTTCCATTGCCTCTGCGGTCGCTACGGCCGCAAGCACAGCACTAACATGAGCCTTGCCAATTACAGGGACGGTAACCTTAATCTCTCTAGTAGGAGTTTTAATAGTTAAAGTGGTGGAAGGTTGTAGTTGTAATACCTCTTCAACAGATAGCAAAGAAACTTTTGCCTTCGGATCAGTTCCAAAAGAAATTAAATGTCCTGCTGTCCTTTTAGTCTGATCAGTCACAAGAGCATCGTCCAAATTAAAAATGAACGCGCCGTTCTTTGGCAAACTCTCGGCCATCTTCCCTTTTTCGAACGCGATTTCTTCTTCCGAAGAAAAAAATTCTCTGTGAGACATGCCAATTGTGGTTAACACGGCAAGTTGAGGCTTAACTATTTTCAAGTACGCATCCATATCTCCAGGGCGATCGATTCCATATTCCAAAACCAACACCTGTGGGTAATTCTGAGGTAGCAACCAAACAGCTATGGCTTTAGCGAAGACGCGGAGCCACCCTAAAGAGCTACTACCGCCTTCATCTAATCCTCGCGCACCAATTACAGTCAACGGGATACCAATTTCGTTATTATAATTTTTTTCTGGTTCTCGATAGTTATATTTTGCAGAAAGAGCCGCCGCTATGGCGTGACGTGTAGAAGTTTTACCAACGCTACCGGTAATCCCAATCACCAGAGGATTATACTTAGCAATAATTTTGCGCGCAAAATAAGCTAATAACTGATTAATTCTTTCTTGTTTAGTCACGTTGAAATTTATTTTAAATTTATTTCTTCTTTATAACGTCCGTACCCACATACTTCTGAAGTACTTCAGGAACTTTTATACTTCCGTCCGCTTGCTGATAGTTTTCTAATAACGCGATTAAAATACGAGGGCTAGCCACTGCTGTATTGTTTAAAGTGTACGCGTACTTTATTTTTCCTTCAGCGTCTTTGTAGCGGATATCTAAACGACGAGCTTGCCAATCTGTGAAGTTAGAGTCGCTGTGGGTTTCGCCATAAGCTTTACGACCCGGCATCCAAGTTTCTATATCATACATTTTGTATTTACCTGCACCCATATCGCCAGTACAAATATTCAAAACTCTGTATGGAAGTTTTAATTCTTGCAAAATCTCTTCGGAAATCTCGCGAAGTGTTTCTAACCAATGCTCACCTTCGTTCATATCGGCTTTACAAATGATCACTTGCTCAACTTTCAAAAATTCCTTTACGCGATATAAACCTTTTGTATCTTTACCATAGCTACCAACTTCACTACGATAGCAAGCAGAGATACCTGATACTTGAATCGGTAACTGTTTTTCATCTAAGATTTGATTTGCGTAATACCCAATCAAGGCAGGTTCAGATGTCCCAGCTAAATACTGTTTTTCTTTGTCTGCATTTTCTTCAGTTGCCTCTAAGTTAGCTGCATTTCCAACCTGATAAATTTCCGCGCGACCAGTTGGAAAATGACCACTACCAGTTAAAGCAAATTCGCGGACTAAAGTTGGAGTTTGCATTAAAGTAAAACCTTTGGTGCGAAGCTTTTCCATCGCGTAAGCCATAAGGCCTTGGTGCATCAAAACCAATTCATTCTTTAAATAGTAGCCACGAAAACCAGAAACTTCTGTACCACGTTCAGTATCAATTAAATCCAAATCTTTTCCTAAAGTAGCGTGATCTTTAACTTCGAAAGTGAACACGGGCGGGACTTGCTGCACTTTGTCTGTATCTGTTGGATCAACTTTTCCAAGTTCAGGAGACCAATAACTCCATGGGACATTTTCGCTATCATCTTTTCCAATTGGAGTTTCTGGTGATGGAACGTTAGGAACAAGGAGCATGAGATTGTTATATTCAGCTTCTACTCCGCGCAACTTTTCGATCGCTTCAGTGTGATGCTTATCCATTTCTTGCATCTCCAAAAGCTTAGCAGCTTTGTCTTCTTCATTTAAAGACGGCATTTCTTTTGAAAAAGCTTTTTTTGTTGCTTGAAAACTTTCAGTTTCTTGAAGCAAAGTGCGACGTTGCTCATCTAACTCCAAAAGAGCGTCTAGATTTAAATCCACGCGCTTATCTGTAATTGCTTTTCTTAACTGGTCTACGTTTTCACGAATATATTTTATGTCTAACATGTTTTTAACTTAAAAATTCTTTGAGTTTATTTGCCGCCATACGACGATGACTGATTTCATTCTTTTCTTCTGGTGTCATCTCAGCAAAAGTTTTATCGAACCCTTTTGGCTGAAAGATTGGATCCCAACCAAATCTTTCTTCTCCACGAGGTTCAACAATCTCTCCTTCAACAACTCCTTCGAAAAATTGAATATCATCTATGCTTTTAGCATAACCCAACAACGCCATAACCTGGGCGTCAGTATTACCAAACGCGGAAGCTGTTTTCCAAATACCATCGATACCAAGTGCTTGCAAAAACCATTTAATAAAGGGTCCGGGCAAACCATTCATGCTTTTTATTACCAATGATGTATCTTCAACAATAAACGGCCCAGAATGATGCTTTAAAGCTTCTTGTAACTTAGCTCTAATAATTTCGTGCGGGTCTATGTCTTGAATTTCTGGTAAATCAATTTCAAGCTGTTCGATATCAGGAATAATCGCCTGGATTTCTGCCAACTTATTTTTATTTCCTGTTATGAAGTACAAAGACATATTATTCCTTAGCTTTCATTGGAGGGAAGATCACTGTTTCGCGAACAGAGCGATCCGCAAGTACTGCAAACAAACGTTCGGAAACTCCAAATCCTGCTGCAGGAGGCATTCCGTATTCCATTGCTTCCATATAATCTTCGTCCAACATTTGCGCTTCATTGTCCCCTAGCTCACGAAGTTTCAACTGATCTTCAAAACGCTTACGCTGGTCTATTGGATCATTCAATTCACCAAAACCTTTTCCAAGTTCTGTGCCATAAGCCACAATCTGCATACGTTGTACTGCTTTTGGATTTTCTGGATCACGCTTCGCTAGCGGTTCAAGTTCAATCGGCTGGTTAACCAAGAACACTGGTTTATCTGATGGTATATTGCCACGAATCTTTTTGAAAATTAAATCAATGATGCGACCACGTTGCGCGAAATCTTCAAACTTAATGTGCTGTTCTTTTGCGTAAGATTTTAAGTCATCATCTGAAACAGTTTCTAAATCAATTCCAGTGTGTTCTTTGAACAACGCCATGTAATCAACTTTTGCCCAATCACCTGACCAGTCGCAAGTTATGCCACCAGAAGTAATTTGCAAGGTGCCAAATGTATCTTGAATAATTTGCTGGTACATCTTCTGACAGAATTGCATCATCTTTTCAAAGTCACCATAAGCCCAATAGAATTCCATTTGAGTGTAGTCTTGCAAATGAGTTGCGGAAATTCCTTCGTTGCGGAAAATGCGACCAATTTCAAAAACTTTTTCATAACCAGCAACTAACATTTTTTTCAAAGGTAGTTCTAATGAGATTCGCAAATAGAAATCTCTGTCTAAAGCATTGTGATGTGTAGTAAATGGTTCTGCTTCGGCACCACCTGGTGTTGCTTCTAGAATTGGCATTTCTAATTCCAAGAAAGAATTATCTACAAGGAAGCGACGCATGCTAGACCAAAACTTATTCTTCTTTACAAACAACTCTTTAGTTTCGCTATCTAACAAAATGTCTAAGTAGCGTTGGCGAAGTTTGATTTCTGTATCTTCAATGCCGTAGTGCTCGCTTGGCAACGGGCGCAAAGACTTTGCCAGCATTTTGTAGTCATATGCTTCTAAAGTTTTTTCTTCAGTTTTTGTTGTGAACAATTTTCCTGTAACTTGGATGAAATCTCCTAAGTCATAGTTGTCCACGAAGAAAGCAAACTTTTCTGCTCCAATGTCATCAGATTTTATTAAAACTTGAATTTTTGATGTACCGTCATCAATATGCAAAAACAACAATTTACCCATTCCACGCATACTGCGAACCCGGCCAACCAAAACAATAGACTTGCCTTCTAAGGCCTCATATTGAGCCAAGGCGTCTGCGTTTGAGTGAGTTCGTTCAGATGTGCTCGGATACGGATCAAAGCCAGCAGCGATGATATTTTCGAGCTTACGCTTGCGGTGATTAATAATGTCTTCCAGTCTTTCGTTCATGGGAGTTATATGTTCTTTTAGCTTAAATTAGTCCTTAAATTATACCAAATTTCATGGTTGGGCGGTACTTGACAATAACCCAAAAATTAAGCATAGTTTATGAGTTAATAGACTACAAAGCTAAGCTAAGGAGGGCTTATGAATAGTTGCAAGGAAAGTGGCACGCATAGCCACAGTCACAAGCCCACCAAGAAGTTAGTATGGGCTTTTATTTTGACAATCAGTTTTGCGATAGTAGAAATGTATAACGGTATCATTGGCAACGCAACTGTATTAGTTGCAGATGCGTGGCACATGATAACAGATTCAGCTAGCATGCTGATTGCACTTACAGTTCCATGGCTGCTAATGAAAATTTGGTTCGACCGAATAAAAACTGAGGCTGTTGCAGCACTTCTGTGTTGCCTGCTGTTACTACTCCCTTGCTGGGAAATTATTGAAAGAGTTATAGACAAGTGGGAGACTCAAAGCATGTTGGATGCCAATCGTCTCATTTCTATAGCCATGCTGGGGTTGATTATAAACTCTATATGCATGTTCTTACTACATGGCAAAGATAACCACTCTCACAATCATAATCACCTGAGTGTTGATGGTGTAAAACTACATATTATCGGGGATCTTCTCGGCTCAATCGCCGCGATAATAGCAGGAGTGATCAGTATTCTCTCAGCCGAAGCATCAGCATGGGCCGACATAATTGGGAGCTCTGTCATTGTAATAATTCTTCTGATTGGGATAGCTAGATTGGGATCTACTTCCCTTAGAGCAATATTCCGAAACGAACCAGCAACTTAAACTTAAAAGCGGCGCAGTCACCTAGACTGTCGCCGCTATTTTTTATATAAACTAGTTAATACCGATGATTTCGTATTCTTTGTTGCCAGCAGGAGTTTCAATCACAATCTTATCGCCAATCTTTTTGTTAAGTAGTGAGCTACCAACATTAGACTCGTTAGAAATTTTTCCTTCAAGTGGATTAGCTTCGTTGCTTCCAACAATTGTGTAAGTCTTTTCCACACCATCAACTTTTACTTTGATTGTAGATCCAATAGTTACAGTGTTGTGCTGAGTTGAAGCAGTGATGATTTCCGCATTCTTGATCATGTCTTCGATTTCCATGATACGTCCTTCGATGAAAGATTGCTCTTCACGAGCTTGCGCGTAATCAGCGTTTTCACTCAAATCGCCATGAGCAGCTGCCTCACGAATGCGTTCGATAATTTCTTTACGCTTATCGTTAATCAAATGCTTTAGCTCTTCATTAAGTTTTAATAGACCCTCTTGGGTCAATAAATATTTTTTAGACATTAAGAGATTTTACTAATTGCTTGCCCTAGTTTACAGAAATTCCAGGATCATGTCAAGGATATGCTGTGGACTAGATATCCATCCTAGCTCTTGTTTCTGCGACTTTTAAAACATTCTCTAGTAGCTTAGCTACTGTGACAGGCCCAACACCACCTGGTGAAGGCGTAATCATTCTCGCTTTTGGAGCGACTGTTTCAAAGTCTACATCACCTGAAATCGAACCACCTTCTTCAGATGTACCGGCGTCAATAACAATGACATTATCCCCGACCTCATCACCTTTCAATACACCAGATTTTCCTACGCCAGAAATAATAGCTGTGGCAGACTTTAAAATTTCTGCACGATTTTCAGTATCTGCTAAAACGGTTTTTACATCATAGCCTTCGGCTTTTAAAAGTTCTGCTACTGGCTTCCCCACCAAGTGACCTTGCCCTAAAACTACAAACTTTTCTTTAGACAAATCAATTTGCAAACTGTCCAAAATATGCATGATAGCTCCTGGTGTCGGCGGGATAAGAATCGATTCTGCTTGAGCTGTTTGCGGGTTTAAGCCATCTACATCAACTTCCAAATTTATGTTTTGCAAAATTCTCTCTGTATCTAAATTTTTTGGCAAAGGCAGTTGCACTATTAAACCGCAGAGATTCTTGTTCTCTTGCTGACTTTTGATAGCTGAAATAACTTCTTCCTCAGTAGCGCTTTCTGGTAGTTGGACTAAAGAAAATTCAATGCCACATTCTTTAGCTCGCTTACCTTTAATTTTTACATACGAAAGCGAGACAGGATCATTGCCAACAACTACATCGCACAGTACCGGCTTGAAAGGAAGCCTAGCTACTTTTCTAGTGATATCAAAAAATAATTGGGCCGCAATTCCACGGCCGTTAATTATTTTGCTATCTATTATTTTATTTACTTGAGCGATTAAATCGTCGTTCATTTCAAATTATTTATTGTAACGGTTATCTGCCCACCATTTTAAAGCATTCCTTGCGATTGGTACAGCTGCAGCATGGCCTTCACCACCGGCTTCTACCAATATGACAATCACGATTTCAGGGTCTTCATATGGAGCATACGAAGTAAACCAAGCGTGAGTTCTCGATGGATCCGAGCCGTCAAACTGAGATGTACCAGTCTTACCAGCAGAAGTTATTGGCAAAGTCGCTAATTGACGACCGCTACCATTTGCGCCAATTACATTTTCACGCATCCCTTCCTGAATTGCTACCATATGTTCAGGAGAAATTGATGCATTAATCAACTCTTCTAGTTTTGGTTCATATATCTTCTCACCTGACTGACTTAAAACTTCTTTAAGTAAACGGGGCTTATAAACTATACCGTTGTTTGCAAAAGCAGAAGTCCATACCGCAACTTGCAAAGGAGTAGATAGCATATCCCCTTGTCCAATGGAAATGTGATAGGTATCTCCTAAATACCACTTGCTTGATATTGGATCGTTCTCAAAATATTTTGCCTTCCATGCCGGGTCAGCAACCACACCAGGTTTTTCACCTTGAATATCAATTCCTGTTAGGGCACCCATACCGAATTTTCTATAGTAAGATGCTAATTTGTCTGCGCCCAACCCTTCAATTTTAGAATTAGGATGACCACCCGAAACTGTGTAAAAATAAATGTCGCTACTTTCTGCAATCGCAGATTTAACATTCATTGGCCCTAGTCCATCACGTTTCCAGCCATAGAAATTATACTTAATGCTTGGATTGAATTGATTATTAATAACCAAAACGCCGTTATCGTTAATAATTGTATCTTTGGTTACAACGTTTTCTTGTAAAGCTGCCGCTGAAGTTACCATTTTAATTGTCGAACCGGGCGGGAATGTACCACCGATAGATCGGTTAAACAAAGGAAGGTTTTTATTGTTTAATAAATCGGAGTAATCTTTTTGAGATATTCCTGGGGCGAATAAATTATTGTTAAAGCCTGGCACAGAAACCAATGCTAAAATTTCGCCAGTCTTTGGATTCATAGCGACCGCTGCACCTTTAGAACCGGCTGGAAAACTTTTATACAATTCCTGTTGCAATCCATTATCGATACTAAGTTTTACAATGTTGCCTGGCTGAGGCTCTACATTACCAAGAACTTTGATTGGACGACCACTGGCATCTACCTCTACTTGAGTGTTTCCGTTTACGCCTCGTAAGTATTTTTCATACGACTGCTCAATACCCGACTTACCTACGAAATCATTCGGATCGTAATCTGCATATTTTTCATCTGTTAAATCTACATCAGAGACTACTCCAGTATAACCAAGTGCGTGCGAAAACATTTCTGGATTTAAATATTCACGGATTGGAATACTCTTAATTGAAAATCCCGCAAACTGAGCAGCTTTTGTTTCGAAAAGAATGCTCTCCTGCTGAGAGATGCCACGCTTGATAGTAATCTGTTGTAATGAGTTTCTGTTTAAGTCTGTTAGTTTCGAATGGATATCTTCCTTCGGAATATTTAAAAGAGTGCTAAGCTGTTCGATAATTGAATCTAAACCATCTTTGGGAACATCAGCAGGGGTGACAACCAAACTAAAGCTAGCTGTGTTGCGAGCCAATTGATCTCCATTACGGTCTACAATATACCCACGAGGAGCAATAATAGTCTGAATTCGTAGTCTGTTTCCTTCAGCCAAAGCTTTTAAATCACTACCTTGCATTATTTGCAGATTAAACAATTGAATCAGCAAACCCACACACGCAAAAGCAATCGCTGCTTGAAGCCATTTTGCTGAGAAACGGGTACGAGTCTCATCAGCAAAACCTTCCATGTCTGTCTGTGTATCTAAAGCGCTTTCATCCCAATCCAAATGACGCTGGTCCTTGTTACGGCCAGTTTCTACATCTGGGTCAGATGCGTTTATATCAAATGGATTTTTTGGAACTCTTAACATTTGTTTTTATATCTTAATCTACAACCTAATACGATTTTTTTGCCACCTAAGTTGGCTGCGCGCAAACATCTCCACAATTACATAAACAGGATAAGCTAGTATTACGTTTGCAATAATTGCCCAAATCAAGTTTCTGACAATTTGACCACCGGAAATAGGAACTGGATACCAGTCTAGAGCAAATAGCATATTGCCATACAACCAAATCCAGAATTTTAACAAAACGGTCGCAGCTATAATGGATCCTATAAAATGATACCACTTAACCTCTGAGAATAGCCACTTACGTATCAATAAACTACTAATAGCGCCACAAAATAATAATGGGATTGTAAAGCTGCCGATTGGCAATCCGTAAACAATATCTAACCAAAAACCACCGAGCATTCCAAAGAATAAAAAATCATAGCCATCAAAAACTAAGGACAATGCAATGACAATTAACAGAATCAAATCTGGGACTAACCCGTTCCAACCCCAAGAAGTAAATAACCCGAATGTTACTCCAATGATTGCACCAATGATGATAACGTAAATTATATACTTCATAACTGAAAAGTTATTGATTTATTTATTGCTTCACTACATAGACAAATTCTACTGAGCGTTGTCGTACAGGCGAAGTCACACTCATTTTTTTGAATAAATCGTTTGGTGCAGAAAGGACTGATCCTACCTGACCAATAAGAATATCTTTCGGAATACGTGAATTAATTCCAGCTGTTACAACTAAATCACCCGAACTAATATCAGCATTTTGCGAAACTAAATCAAATACCATTCCAGAGCCAAACGAACCTTTAACTACCCCTTCAATATTATTTTTAGAAATCCTTGCATCAATTGACGACTGCGCGTTAGAAATTAACAACGCTGTACTAGTGTAGCTACCAACATAAGCAATTTTAGCTACTAAATAACCTTGGCTTATGACCGCTTGTCCTTCTTGAATCCCTTGCTCTTTACCACAAGATAGAACCATTGCATCACTTAATTCCTGAGGATCTATGGAAAGAACCGTGCAACTCTCTAATGCTAATTTTGATTGATTCTTAAATTTTAACTCTTCGCGAAGGATATCGTTGTCAGTTTTTAGTTTATCGAGTTGAACTTGCTGTTGTTGTAGTGAAATAACTTGAGCTTGTAAGGTTGCGTTTTCTTTCACTACTGAACGGAGTGATCCAATAGTTGTAAAAAATACTTTAACAGGTTCAGCAACACTTTTAACGACATTAGATACCGGTCTAGGTGCTTGGAGAAAGGCGTATTCAATAGGTTGCAGCCATCCTTTTACTTGCATCACTAATCCGAGTAGCACGATTACAAGCGCTATGGCAATGGCTAAAAAAGTTTTTGTATAAATAAATCTGATCATTTTGTTTTTCTTTTCTCAAAAGTAAAATAATATTATCTTGGGATACGACTGAAATCAGTTGGAAGTAATACATCGCGCAATGTCTCCAAATCTTCTACAACAATCCCGGTGCCACGCACTACGCAAGTCAAAGGGTCATCCGCAACTGAAACAGGCATTTGAGTTTCTTCATGAACTAAATCTGCCAAGCCTTGCAAAAGCGCCCCACCACCGGCCATCACAATTCCGCGGTGCATAATATCTGAAATAATTTCAGGTGGAATTTCTTCAATAATCGCTTTGATGTTATTTACAATAACTCGAATAGCGGGTTGCAACGCTTCACGAACTTGAGTATCTGTAATAGTAATTTCTTTTGGTAAGCCAGATACTAAATCTCGGCCACGAAGTTGAGCAGTTTGCTGTTCAGCAAGTGGATACGCAGATCCAATTTTAACTTTTACATCTTCAGCAGTACGAATACCAATTAATAGTCCGAAATGATCGCGAGCATACTGAACGATGTGTTCGTTCATTGCGTCACCAGCAATGCGAACACTACGAGCGATTACAACGCCGCCAAGAGACAGCACTGCAATTTCTGTTGTGCCGCCGCCAATGTCTACAATCATAGAACCTTGCGCTTCTTGCACAGGAAGGCGTGCACCAATAGACGCAGCCATAGGTTCTTCTATTAAATACGCTTCGCGGGCACCGGCATTAATTGCCGCATCTTGTACAGCACGCTTCTCTACTTCTGTTACGCCAGATGGAATTCCGATAACAACTCGAGGGCGGCGTAAAAAAGAATAAGTTTCGTTGTGAACTTTATCGATGAAATAGCGAAGCATGGCTTCTGTAATTTCAAAGTCGGAAATAACGCCGTCTACTAATGGACGAGTTGCGACAATATGAGTTGGGGTTCGGCCAACCATTCGCTGGGCGTCGCTACCAATAGCCAAAATCTGCTTTGTGCGCTGGTTTACAGCTACCACCGAAGGCTCGTTGATAACAATACCCTTGCCTTTAACGTAGACGAGGGTATTGGCTGTGCCTAGGTCAATTCCTAAGTCCTGAGAAAAGCGCTTAAATATGGGTTCAAACATGGAGTAAATTCTTTCAAAATTATGCTATCGGTACAGTGTCTCTATGTATATTAGCGCGGTTTGGAGGG
>CAZSSN010000020.1:0-10807 GCA_964609785.1 uncultured Candidatus Saccharibacteria bacterium
GGTCGTGACTCCGTATCAAAACGCTTAGGTGTTAAGGTCTTTGGTGACCAACGCATCGGCAAAGGTGAAATTATCGTTCGCCAAAAAGGTAGCAAGTTCCATGCTGGCAACAACGTCAACATGGGTGGCGATTCAACTCTATATTCTATGGTAGATGGCTTGGTAAGATTCCAAGACAAGATGCTTCGCAAATTCCATGGTAACCTACGCAGTACTCGTGTAGTTAGTGTGATCCCTCTTGCAAAAGATCAACCAAAGCCAAGCTCTGCTTTACTTAAAGCATCTCAAGCTGCGGCTGCTGCAAAGACTCAAGCTGCTTAATCTATATAAAAAAACCGCTCCAGTTTGGGCGGTTTTTTTGTTTGCTAAAGTGTCGGTTTGACTTTTAGAAGATTTAGTGGTATAGTGCAAATAATCATTCCGACTTAAAATTTCGGATTGAATTTTGTTAGACGGAGGTCTGTTATGAATTTTCTTGGCAAAAGATTTTTGCCTTTTGCGTTGACTTTTGTGTTTGCATTGGCAATCGTGCCTTGGATTCCAATGGCCACTAGTTCGTTGGCTGACATGTTTAGCTCAGAAAGGAAGTCGGTCGTGCACCCAATCGAACGCGAGGTGATCCCGTTGCCGCCTGCCAATCGAATGCACGTTCGAGTGCACATCATCGAAAGAGAATGTCGCTCGAAAGAAGATCTGAGACACGTTCTCGTAGAGACAAGACTTTCTACGGGAGAGGTGGTAGGAGCTGTCGCAATCCCCCTTTGCGTAAGGATATCCCCAAATGTCCATAAGGACAGTGATCATCTTTACCATGACTGGCTCGATGATGCGGCCGATGCTATGGGTAAACGTTACTTGTCTCCGAAGACTCACACCTTAAGAGCCGACCAAGCAACTCGGCATATTCTATCACCTTATACTTACGGAGCCAAACCTTTGTTTGATTGGGAGATGTTCAATGCAGAAAGTTATCACAAGAAATAATCTCATTTTGATTTCTTCGGAAATCAAAAAAGCCGCCTCTCGTATTGGCGGCTTTTATCATGCTTATTTTTTCTTAGCAATCGCTTTCACGAATTCAACAAACAAAGGATGCGGGCTAAATGGCCTAGACTTAAATTCTGGATGGAATTGAGTAGCAATGAAGAATGGATGGTTCGGTAGTTCGATAATTTCTACCAATTGTCCATCTGGAGTTGCACCTGCTACTGCAAGCCCTGCTGCCTCTAACCGTTCTCGATAGTCGTTATTAAACTCGTATCTGTGGCGGTGTCTCTCAGAAATAGTAGTGGCATTCTTGCCTCGGCCACCAGGATTAATCCAACCAGCTTTGGCGTATGCTTTCTCGGTCTTTGTACCAGGAGTTATGACACAATCCCAAGCTCCAAGACGCATTGTAGCGCCATATTCTCGATTTAGAAGCATCTTTTCTTGCTCAGGCATTATGTGGATAACCGCATGCTTTACGTTCTCCTCTACCTCAGTTGTGTGGGCATTGCGGATTTTGGCTACAGAACGAGCGAATTCTATAGTAGCTAATTGCATGCCATAGCAAAGCCCTAGGTAGGGCACGTTTTTTGTTCGGGCGTACTTAATTGTTTCAATGATGCCATCAATTCCACGAGAGCCGAATCCTCCAGGAACACAGATGCCATCAAATCCAGATAAAACTTTTGCAGCACCTTCTTTTTCTACTCTAGTGCTAGAAATCCAATTTAAATTAATTTTCGCTTTGTTTGCCCAACCGGCATGCTTTAATGCTTCGATCACAGATACGTAAACATCAGAAAGTTGATACGAACCACCACCTGTTTCAAAATATTTTCCAACCACAGCAATTTCTAATTGGTCTTTTGCTGCTGCTGTATTAGTAATCGTCTTTACTAAATTATCCCACTGCTTCATATCTCGCTTTTTTGGAGGCATTCCAAATTGTTTGAGAATTTTGTCGGTAAGGCCTTCTTTGTCGAAGTTTACAGGAACGCGGTAAATGGAATCTACATTAGGAGCAGAAATAATATTTTCAACAGGGATGTTTGTTGTCCAAGCTAGTGTTTGCTTGCGGCGATCATCTAATTTTTCCTCAGCACGTGCAACTAAGAAATCTGGTTGAATGCCGGAAGAAATTAACTGCTTAACCGAATTCTGCACTGGCTTAGATTTCATTTCGCCAATACTTGGCGGAGTTGGCAAATATGCAACGTGCACATGAGCTGTGTCACGCCCGTCTCTGTACCGCATAATGCGATTAGCTTCTATAAACAAAATATTTTGATATTCACCTACCGTGCCACCAATTTCACAAATTACAAAATCAGCTTTACGAGCTCGAGCAGCTTGCTCTAATCTATTAATAATTTCTTCTGGAACATGAATTGCCACTTCAACATCCTCACCCTTAAATTCAAAGTTTCGTTCTTTTTGAATTAAGGTTTGGAATAGTTGGCCATTAGTCACGTAGTTTGCTTTGGAAAGATCTGTATTTAAAAAGCGTTCGTAGTTTCCTAGGTCTTGATCTGTTTCCATACCGTCGTCTGTGACGAATACTTCACCGTGTTCTTGAGGGCGAATCGTGCCAGCATCTACATTCAAGTAGGCATCACATTTTACTGGTGCAACTGTGTATCCTCGAGATTGAAGCATGGCGGACAGAGATGCGGTTGTAACCCCCTTCCCCACTCCGGAGATTACTCCACCTGAAACGAAAATAAATTTAGTATGTAACTTTTTTGCTTTCCTTGCTTTTACGTGGTATGACATTTAGTTTTTATCTATTTATTAATTTAATCAATTTTGTACCAGGGCTCTGAGAATTCTAAGCTATCAATCAGATTATTGACAATGCTTTTTTGTTTGGCGTAGCTAGTAAAGCCTTTAGCATTTTTGTAATTCAACAAAACAGTTTCGTCTATATATCTGTGGATCACTACAAGGATTTGTTTTTCATTCGGCGAAATAATAAAGTGATAATTAATACCTTCACCCTCGGCTCCTTCGTTGTACTGATAGGTCGTGTATCCTGCTACTTGTAGTTTGGTTAAATTAGGGCCTATTCCTGAGTTCAATAATTGATCTTCTGTGATGTTTCGCAATGATTGAACGTCTATGATAAAGTTTTCTGTAGTATTCTTGCAAATACCTGAAGCCGCACAATATTTAATTGGCAACACTTTTTTCACGGCATTACCACCACCCTCAACTACTGATTCTGCCAAGTTTAAACTAACCGGTAAATTTAAGACTTGGTTTTCCTCACCTAACCTTAGAGTATTCAGCTCGGTTGGGTATAAATATTTAAAACCATCATTGTTATCTTGCTTAGGTAGATATTCTGGCAGGCTTGCAACATCTGAGTATTTTAAAGTTTGTTTCACTTCATTCATGATAGACTCAAGCTTTTCACTATATCTAGCCTGAGTTGCTTCATCTGTTGCTGTGACTAACTCTGTACTCTGAGAGCTTTCAACAAAGAAATAAAACAAATTGTTTTGCCCACTGCTAAGCTTTGGGTTGTATAAGCATTGGCTGGGAACAGTTTCGCGGGACTGTTCGCAGATCTTCTCAAATTTCTCTGCAACATCTTTAGGAATAGCAGCGATTCCAAAGACTGGTGATAAAGGCATGCCATAATCTTTGGTTTCTGCTGGTATATAGTAGCCAGTGCCAAAGTCATTGGTTATGGCTTGGTACCCTCTAAATAGTTTTTCAGAAATACTAAATGAATATCCAAACTCTATATTTTCTATATCATATTTGCCGTTTTGAGAGGCTCCTCTACTTTGCATTTCACTCTTTTTTGCTTTTTCGGCTAAGTAAACAGATACGAAGAAAGAAATAATTAATACGCCGATGACTAATCCAAAGGTTAAAGCTACTTTTAAATGCTTCATAGTGATTCTAAATTAATTTTAGTTTTGGCAGTGACGCCTTGACCCAGTTTGATATTAACAACGTATTGACCTAATTTCTTTAGGACATGTAGTGCTTCAAATTGGTTTTTATCAAGTTGAATTTTAGTCTTTTGGAAAATTACAGCGGCGATATCTTTCTCGTGAACACCGCTAAATATTTGGCCTTTGTCCCCCACTTTTACTTTTACGGTAAACACGCGCTTCTCTAGCTCAAGTTTGTTTTTTTCAGACTTAGCCTTGGCTTTGATTTTCGCATCCTCAGCAGATTTAACTGTTTTGAGGGCTTTATCTTTCGCTTCTTTGGTGGCAACAACTGCCAAACCTTTTTTGACTAGCATGTTAGTACCAAACCCATCCGAGACTTTTTTGATCTCTCCTTGTCGGCCAATTTTCGGCACATCTTTGAGCAAAATTACTTCCATAAATATATTTAAACTTAAAAAACAAAAAAACTCCCTTTTGGAGAGTTTTGGCTCTTTTTTATTATACACTAGGCAGATTTTAGTGCAAGCGCTAATCTTTTCTGGACATTCTTTTTTCCAACATTTTCAATCTATCAGCATGACTAACTAGTGTTTTTGAAAATAAATCTCCATCTTGCAAAGATCTTTTGCTAATCTCTTCAATTCTTTTCATGACTTCTCTCATATCAAACTTCAATCCGGACACCTCAACCCTAGTTGCTAAAGTAGCAATGGTAGTCTCATATTCTTCTTTAGTTAATCTCATAGCTACTACTTTAATTAATATAAGCATATCAAACTGAAATGCATAGTCAAGAAATAAAAAAGCTCATAAATGAGCTTGATTAACAAAAATTCAGTTTTACTTTATCTGCTTGTTGATAAGCACTTAAATATAATAAGACTTAAACTCTTAAGTACTTTCTCATGGCTAGTAAACTTGAAATCGTGCTAAGTATGAATGCAATCACTAATTGAATAGCAATTAATCCAAGGAATAGGATGATGTTTCCATTAAAAGTATCCCCTGCAGGAGTTAGGTAGTTGCTAATCTTAGGTAGTAATTGCGTGTACACTGGGAAAATCAAAGCGCTAGTAATGATCGTAGCGAGGACACTATAAATGATTGCTTCTACGATGAATGGCCCACGAATGTACCAGTTAGTTGCGCCAACAAAACGCATGATTTCCACTTCTTCCTTTCGGTTATAAATAGTAAGAGTAATGGTGTTGAAAATGACCAAGACAGCAATTGCTGAGAAAACTCCAATTAAAATCACACCAGCAGTAATTATGAATTTCAATAAGTTATTTAAACGTGCAATTAGAGTGCGGTTATCTTCAAAGTTAACCTTCTCAATAGAAGCTTGGTATTTATCTGAGTTAAGTAAATCTGCTACTGCAGGATAATCCTCTAGGTTTCGTGCCTTGATTTGCAAAGTCGCAGGCAAAGGATTTTCGTTCAGTTCTGCAACAGACTCCAAAAGCAAAGGATCGTTAGTGTGGTTAGCTTTGAATTTTGCCAGAGCTTCTTCAGCCGATACATAGCGAACTTCTTCAATTCTACTATCCCCTTCAAGCTGATCTTTAACTACTTGGATCTGGCTCTCAGCTAAACCGTTTTTAAAGTAAGCGCTAATATCAACTCTTTCTTTGATGGTATTTACTGATGAATTTGTAATAACGAATAGCAAAGACAATACTGAAAGTATTATCAGAGTAATAGTCATAATCAAGGTTGATGCTCCAGCTAGCCATAGGTTACGGCGGAAGTTGGATAAACCCATTCGAATTATACGAAAAAGAGAAACAAAGTTCATGAAATATTTTTAGAGTTTGTACTTACCTTTTTGTTGTTCTAAAGTAATCTGACCGCCTTCAATGGTAATAACGCGTTTGTTAATTTTATTTACTAGTTCGGCAGCATGAGTTGCAAGAATTACAGTAGTTCCAAGCTTATTAATCTTTAGAAGCAAATCTAAAACTTCTGCAGCGTTAACTTCATCTAGGTTGCCTGTCGGCTCATCTGCTAATAGTAGAACAGGGCGATGTGCCAGAGAACGAGCAATCGCAACACGTTGGCGTTCTCCACCAGACATTTCGTTTGGGAAGCTGTCTTTTTTGTGAAGCAAGCCAACAAGTTCTAAAATCTTTGGAACGTCTATATCTATTTTATCTTTACGATGTCCTGAAACTTCCATTGCAAAAGCCACATTCTCGAAAGCCGTGCGGCGTGGAAGTAATTTAATGTCTTGGAAAACCATCCCGATTTTGCGACGCAGGTATGGAAGGTCCGACTTTTTAACTCGAGACATATCTATTTCATCAATTAGGATTCGGCCATCATCAATAGTCTCCTCACCGATGAGGATTTTCATTAATGTCGACTTCCCTGCCCCAGACATTCCCACAACAGAAATAAACTCCCCATGGTTAATGTGGAGGTTAACGTTGTTTAGCGCTTTGTTGTTTCCGTAATATTTTGTTACGTTATCGAATCGAATCATGTGAATTAATTATACCATATATTCTTTGCGCAAATTGATCAATATATTGATAATTGACTATATTAGTCAAATATGATATAATGCTGAAGTTATTTTATAACACCTGAGGGAACCCCCTCAACGAACTGGCGTTTCCAGGATTTTTTACGGAGGAATTAATGACAACATTTCAGACAAATAGAGTGGCGCTTATCGCGCCCGATGATAATTCTGTCCTTGCTTTGAATAGGACTGATAAATGGGCTTTGCAACAGCTCCGGCGGACTTACGATGAAAGCAATGTAATGATTTTAACTAATCTTACAAGAGCTTCGAAAGTCTTCGAAAACAACACGCCTAAGGCGGTGTTCGTTTGCTACGATGGCAGCAATCGCAGGTTCGTCGAGCAGGCTTTCGGGATGGTCGAAGATGTCAATCGAAAGATAAAGAAAGTGCTCATCATTCCGGAAGGGGTGCAGATCTCGAAAGATGATCTTCTTCTTTTTGATGAACCCGAGACCATCTCGTTTTCTACGAGCAATCTGTTTAGGTTTCAACTTTTGGACTTAACTGGCGGACCGCTCAGCGACGACGAGCCAATTAAGCCCCGTCTGAACATTGCTGACATTCGCGCTTTTGCAGCTCAAGCGGTCGCACAAAGGAACGCGAGTCCCATCTTCTCAGGCGTTGCCCATTGATCGCCGAATAGGCAGAATCAGTAATCTTAAAGGCTTGGCCATCTAACGATGTCTAAGCCTTTTCTTTAAGTTCAATTATTTAATCTGACTTTCCAAATATTTTTCGACAAAGTTGTCGAGCTCACCATCGAGAACTTTATCTGGATCAGTTTCTTCATGTTCGGTGCGATGGTCTTTAACCAGCTTGTATGGATGTAAAACATAGCTGCGAATTTGATTCCCCCACTCTGCGGACTTAAACTCTCCTCGGAGTTCTTTTTTTTCTTCAGCTAACTTTTCATCTTCTACGGCTTGTAAGCGAGCAAGTAAAATTTTCATTGCCAGCTCTTTGTTCTGATGCTGACTACGTTCGTTTTGAATACTCACTTTAATTCCAGTTGGAATGTGAGTAATGGTAATAGCACTATATGTAGTGTTTACACTCTGCCCACCTGCACCAGATGATGTGCTAGCTTTTATATCTAAATCCTTTGGATCAAGTTTAAGAGCCTCGGCTTCTTCAAGTTGCGGGAGTAATTCTAATAGAGCAAAAGATGTTTCTCTAGTATGTGCTGGGTTGAAAGGTGAAAGTCTCACAAGCCTATGCACTCCTGCTTCACTGCGGAGTAATCCATAGGCAAAAGGACCATGTACCGAAACAGTGACAGACTTTATGCCCGCTTCCCCGCCTTTGCTTTGGTCGATAATCTCAGCTCGAAGTCCTTTTCGCTCGCAGTAGCGTAAATATTGACGAAGCAAAATTTCTGCCCAATCTTGCGCATCTGTTCCACCTGCGCCAGCATGGATTGAGAAAATGGCGTTATGATCATCATGTTTTTGAGACATTAACACAATCAGTCTGTTTTTTGTGTAGCGTTCTTTAATTTCCGCAACCTGCTTTTCTAGATAACTAACTGTTTCTTCTGATTCATCTGTGTTACTAGAAATTAACTCTTGGAGTTCAGTTAAGTTGTTTTCAATACTCTCCCAGAACTCATTAAATTCTTTTAGTTGATTGTACTCTTGAGTGATATTCTGAGCATTTTCCTGGTCATCCCAAAAGTTGGACTCTTGCATATTTTCCTCTAGCTCCAGTATTCTCTGTTTTTTCGCAGCAAGGTTGAGCTGGGATTTTAACCCTTGGACTTGCTCCAAAAGTTCTGTAAGTTGTTTTAAGAGTTCATTCATATAGTAATTATATATAAAATAAGCGGCCTCGTACATTAAAATGTTCGAGGCCGGCATATGGTTGACTTAGCAAATTCGTTCGTAGATTACATGCGTAATATCTAGTCCAGATTTTTCGTCGGTTATTCTTTCGCTTCTGTAAACCTCTTTCCAAACCCTGGGGTCAATTTTTGGGAATCGTCTCACTTTGGTCATACCACTTGTGTCTATCTTTGTATGAACCTTGGTGACAAATATTTTTTCCGCAAAAAGCATTCCTTCATTGTAGACCTTTTCCCCACCGATAAGAAAAATGTCCTGGTGTGCAAACTTTTTGGTCTCTTTCACAATGTGCACTGCACCCATTATGGATTTTGCAAGAACTACACCATCAGGGACTTTATAGTCTGGCTTGCTAGTGAGAACAATGTTAAACCTATCATCAAGAGGTTTTTTATGCTCCGGTATGGATTCCCAAGTATCTCGACCCATTGCGACGGAGTTGTCAGTGGTCTTGCTCTTGAAATACTTCATATCCGTCGGGATTCTCCACAGCAGATCTCCGTTGGCTCCAATAACGTTATTCTCGTCGAACGCGACAATCATATGTAAGCTCATTTTTCCGTATTCCTCCAAATTAAACTGCGACTTCTGCCTTTATGGCTTCTTGGGGATTATACCCTATCAGCTCAATGTCTTCAATCTTGAAATCAAAGATATTTTTGACCTCAGGATTAAGCTTTAAAGTAGGCATATCTCCAGGTGTTCGGGCTAATTGTTCGTTAACTTGGTCTAGTTGGTTTAGATACACATGAATATCATCGTAAGTCACAGTTAGCTGATGAGCTGTTAGTCCTGTGACTTGAGCCATCATGTGAGTTAATAGAGCGTAAGATGCTATGTTGAACGGCACTCCCAAAAATGCGTCGGCGCTGCGCATCCACATATGACAAAATAGCTTGTTGTTTATAACAGTAAATTTAAAAAAAGTATGACAAGGCGGAAGAGCAACATCATCTACTTCCCCTGGGTGCCAGCCGGTTACAATAATCCGAGTACTTGTCGGATCGTTATTAATCATTTCGATGGCCTTAGAGATTTGATCCACTCCATCATTATTAAAACTACCATCTGCATTTTTAGTTGCACCAAAGTTGCGCCACTGTTTTCCGTAGACGGGTCCTAACTCTCCCCACTTCATAGCAAATTCGTGATCAGTTTTAACTTTCTCAACAAACTCAGCAAGGTGTTTATCCCACTCTGCTTTATATTCATCCGACCCTAAAATGTGAGGGATCCTTATATTATTAGCTTCCATCCATTTTTTTGCAGGCCACTCGTTCCAAATCTTTACATTGTTGTGCACCAGCTCTTCTATGTTAGTGCTGCCTTTTAAAAACCAAAGTAATTCTTTGGCTAGAGTCTTGAATGCAACTTTTTTGGTAGTAAGGATGGGAAAACCTTTTTGCAAATCAAACTTCATCTGATACCCCATCAGTTTTCTACGACCTATTCCAGTGCGATCGCCAAGCAAATCCTCACCTTTTGCCATAATGGCTTTTAAGCCATCTAGATATTGTTGCTCGGATTCATTAATGTTGGACATGTTGTATTTATAGATTGCGAATTAAAGTGGGTTCAACGTCTTTTAAAGCAATGCGGCGAACTAGTTCCCACACTTTTGCGTGAACTTCTGTTGGAGAAAGTAGTCTGCCATTTTCCACACACTCAACTAAGCGTGTATTAGGAAATAGCTCGGCAATTTCTAAGTAAACTTCTTCTGCTCGTTTTAGGTGTTCTGGATCTTGTTCATGAATATCCTTTTTGCGATTTTCTGAAAGCGATCGAGCATCAATTAATTCCATAGCCATGTCGGAAGGAATATGTAAAATAATATTCAAATCTGCCTTAGGTACATTGTAAGTGCCATACTCTAAGTTATCTAACCATCTGTAAAATTTAATACGCTCGTCGTAGTCAGAAATCTTTGCACCCTGATGCCCAGCGTTAGAAGTAACGTAACGGTTCGATAGAATTATTTTGCCGTTTTCTAAGTGTTCGCGCAGTTTAAAGCTGGCATCAAAACGATCAATTGCATAAAAAATAGAAGCAGCCTCTGCATTTAGAGATCCATAGTCACCGTTAAGATATTTTTCAAGCATCGCCGAAGAAACTCTTCCGTACTGTGGGAAATCAAACATCATGCCGTCATAGCCAGATACGGCTAGGGTTTGAGCTAGTAAATCTGTTTGAGTTTTCTTTCCTGTTCCGTCTGGACCGTCTATGACAATGAATTTCCCTTTTGGAGTAGGCTCATCTTTTTTTGATTTGCTGAATATAGACATTCTAATTTAGTTATTTGCGTTTCTTTGCAGGACCTGATTTAACTGGCTTTGATTTAAAATCAAGCCACTCATTGTTTTTCTTAAAGTTTTTATGATACTGAGATGCTTGCGGCTTCATCGCTCCAAAGTATTTACTACCTAGTTTCCCAGATCCATACGGAACGTCTGCTTTGGTGGATAGCGGGATGAAAGTCATCTGTCCAATCGGCATCTTGTAGTACAGCTTGATCGGTAGCTCGGCAATATTATGAAGTTCTA
>CAZSSN010000020.1:10817-11835 GCA_964609785.1 uncultured Candidatus Saccharibacteria bacterium
AGTTCTAAAGTGATCTTCAGACGGTTGCCAGGATCAATATAGCCGGCTGTAGCGTGCACAATAAGCCCGATTCTACCTAAACTAGACTTACCGTCTAGGTGGCCTACTACATCGTCCCCTAGGCTGATAACTTCATAAGTCATACCTAACGCGAATTGGCCAGGGTGCAAAATGAATTGAGTCTTTTCATCGATTTTCACCTTTTCCATCATGTCGTCGATGTTTTCTTTAGGGTCAATACAGATTTGATCACGAGTTTTGAATACCATAAAATCTGCCCCAAGGTGGACGTCCACACTGGCTGGCTGAATGGAGTTCGGGAATAAGGGCTCAACCCCTATTCTACCTGACTTCAGGAACTTTTTTATATCTCGATCTGAGAAAATCATAGAGTTTTATTTTAATTCATTATGGTCATTGTATCATAAAAGGCGTGGTCTTAAAATTGCTGATAAAACAGCTATTTACCCAAATATTCAGCCTAAAATCCTAACAAAAAAACAGCCCATAAAGGCTGTTTTTTATGTAAGTTCTAAGTACTAGTTTTTGAATTTGATTCCAGGACCCATTGTTGAGTTTAAACTCATGCTGACTAAGAAGTTGCGCTTTACAGCAACTGGCTTAGTAGCTTGCAATGCTTCGATGAAAGTTTTCAGGTTTTCAGCAAGCTTTGCGCTATCAAAATCGGTCTTGCCGATTATTTGATGAACGTTACCAGTGTTGTCGTTCTTGAAGTTAACTGTACCGCCAGCAATTTCTTTAAGTGCAGCTTCAATGTTTTCAGAAACTGTACCAGTTTTTGGGTTAGGCATCATACCACGAGTTCCCAAAATTTTAGCAATCTGAGCAAGCTTAGGCATCATTGCAGGTTCACAAACAGCAATATCGAAATCAGTTTTTTCTGTTTCTTTGATTTGCTTGATTAGCTCTTCCCCACCAACACCTGTTGCACCAGCCGCTTTAGCAGCCGCTTCGTTTGCTTCAGTTACGAAAGCAGCGATCTTACGAGTTTTACCAG
>CAZSSN010000021.1:0-688 GCA_964609785.1 uncultured Candidatus Saccharibacteria bacterium
CGTTAATAAATATTTCCACATAAAAAACTGACCAGAGTCAGCTCTCGTGGTTTCGTGATTTGGTACTGCGACGAAGCCTTGCCGCTGACGCCAATTAAGGCGATCTTCCCAAATGTACGAACAATGTGTCGGTAATTCCTTTGCCGATTAAGGCACTGATGGGGCTTCAATGAATTGTATGTGGATTGTAGCTTAACTGCTGGTTTTGGTCAAGTTGACAAAATACTAATAATATCCCACAATCTGATTAGTTCACGTTAGTTCAATAAGAAATAGGGGGAAATCATGACTGTTCCAAATTCAAATACCAAACCTAATCTCACAAAAGAGAAGTTTTTTTATGTTTTAGGTGAAGAAGTTAGTCGTCTGGTTGGAGGACGCTACTATCCATTTGGAGTTGAAAGCTTGCCAAGCTTGCGTATATATCAAAAAGAGAATGGCACTACTACCATCATAGGGCCTTATGGGGAAGTAAATATGAGGAAAGACGACACCTTAAGAATGGACCTAGAAGGTAACTTGCGTTTTCTAAAGGGTCCATCGCGCATGGATAATCCTTTCCAAAAGGTTATGGTAAGATCTCGTCTGAAACCTGACTTACTCAAACTCTCTAATAAGGAAGAAGAGGACACACCTGTTGAAATTCACTACCCTTTTATGGCGGTCATTTTTAGTTCCAACGGAAAAG
>CAZSSN010000021.1:698-11634 GCA_964609785.1 uncultured Candidatus Saccharibacteria bacterium
CTCCAGAACAGAATCCGTTTGCGATATAATTGTTCGCTCTCACGCGAAATCAGAGGCTGCTGACATCCTCTTACGAAAGTTTACAGAGGCTGATCTTCTAAAAAAGCGGTCGGGAATGTTTGATGAGTATGAGCAAGTTGAATCTCAAGAGGAAAGTGATCTTAAATATTTAGAATGGTTCCTAAGAACTAGTAGTTCTTCAACTTTAGAGGCAACTGGTTCATAACAATAAGCAGAGGCTGTCTCAAAAGGACAGCTTCTTTTTTATTTACTAAATATTATGCGCGTATTGACAATAACCATGAAATTAGGCATAATTGATATTCGTTTTGATAGTTCTTTTAATTAAAAAATAGCGAGGGGTAATGAAATGCGAGTACCGGCTACGGAAGAAATGAGAAAACGCCAATATATTTTGGCCAATGAAGTGTTTGGACTATACGGCTTATATCACTTATTCGGAAATGAAGAGCTGACTGAAGTTGAGATAGCTCCATTGGAACGCGGACTAACAAGCATCGTAGCTTTTGGGAGCGAGGTGCAAATCAGAAAAGATGACTGCTTTGGGCTAGACCCAAAGACTCAGAAGATATGGCTAGTTAAAGGGCCAAGCTGGTATCCTAACCAATTCTTAAAAGTCGCGGCGCAGTGCAAGTTTAATACAGAAACAGTTACCTTTGCCGATAGAGTTGAAGTGAATATTCTCCGAAACCAGACGGCTTTAGCCTACAATTCACTTGCGCCACAAGAGCATCGATGTAGCCTCTACTACGGCAATAATTGTCAGAAAGTCTTTGACGTCGACTTAGCGGTAATAAAAAATAACGACAGCGCAAAAAGACAAGTTGTCTCTATAGCTGTAAGAAATAACTGCTGTCCCAATACCGTATTCTGGCTCAAAGAAATTTGCAGAATTCACGGGTGGTATAAAGAGCCCTCAGGGGCATTCGATGTCTTTAGGACAAACGTCGCAATTAAAGAAGGCTTGCATTTTCAAGCCCATGCTTAATAGCACTGCAGGACTTAGCAAAACCGCTAAGTCCTGTTTTTTTATTTACTAAATTTGTATTCCAAACAGTCTGAAGAACAAAGTGATAACAGGTACAAGAATTTTATCTAGCAATCCTAAGTACAAGAAAATAATTACAATAAAGAAACCATAGCGTTCCATGGAAAGAATCCAGTACATCAAATTTGTCGGCAAGGCTGAAGCAATGATTTTACTACCATCCAAAGGTGGAATTGGAAGCAAGTTAAATGTACCTAGAACCACATTCAAGATAACTGCCTTCAGCCAAATATCGGCTACAGGGCCAGGGGCAATCAAGCCAAATACTAATGGCAAAATTAACAAGATAGCTAAAATAAAGTTGCTAGCAGGTCCAGCAAACGATACTAAAGCCATGCCTAATTTACGAGGTCTTAAACTATTAAAATCAACTGGTACAGGCTTAGCTGCGCCGAACACAATTGGACTACCGATTAACAACAAAAAGCCTGGCAGCAAAATCGAGCCAAATGGATCAATGTGCGGAATAGGGTTTAAAGTGATGCGCCCTTCATCGCGCGCGGTACTATCCCCTAACTTTTCCGCCATCAGCCCGTGACTAACTTCGTGGACAATTGCCGAAAATATTAAAATAACTAATGTGATTAAAGCGCCTAATGGATCATTCATATCTGTATTTTACCACACATTTTTACCCCTTTTACTAGCCCTTGCCAAAAATAAAGAAATGTATTAAAATCATTAGGTACTTAAATATATATCCCATGCCAAGAATGTGTACCATTTGCGGCAAGACTTACTTAAAGACTATCAAGCGTTCTCACTCTATGCGCGCTTCAATCCACCGATTGATGCCAAATACACAGTGGACACGTAACGCAGATGGAAACCGAGTAAAAGCTTGTACCCGCTGCATTAAGTCTAAGACTAAAACCCATCAAGGTAATAAAGCGAAGACTATTGCTTAAAAAACCGCCCTCAATTAAGAGTGCGGTTTTTTGTTGACTAATGACCTTCGTACTATGAATTTACGCAGCTCTTCAATTAATAGCAGTGGCAACGACATAGCTAATATAATTATCCATTCATCCATACTCAACGGAACAGTCTTCAGGAATTTTTGGAACAAAGGGTTGTAAACCGCCAAAAGTTGAAGTGCAACTACTAGTACTGTAGAAATAATAAGGTACGGATTGCTTAGCATGCTGCTAAATGCCGATCTCGTCTCGCTACGACAGTTCCAAGCGTTAATCCATTGCAACACCGCTAAGATAGTAACTGCAATTGTAGTTGCTTTAACGTAATCTCCATCTTTGTAAAAGAATACTAACGCTAGAGTGGAGATTGTCATTATTGACCCCATCAATATCATTCTAAACAAAATAGGTTTATTGATGATGTACTTTGTAGTTTTAAATTTACCAGCTCGCAAAAGCTGACCAGAACTAGGTTCCATCGCAAAAGTAACAGTTAGGAACCCGTCAGTGACAAAGTTAAGCCATAAAATTTGCACGGCGATAACAGGCAACGGCCAACCGAGAATTAAGCCGCCAACAATTGTAAATAACTCCCCTATCCCAGTAGAAAACAAATAAAGCAAACAGCGTTCAATAGTTTTATAAATTCCACGGCCTTCTTCTACCGCGGCAGCAATGGTTGCGAAGTTGTCATCGAGCAAAACAATGTCCGCTGCTTCTTTGGCAACATCGGTACCTGTCACACCCATTACCACACCTAAATCTGCCGCAACCAGAGACGGGACATCATTTACCCCATCACCAGTCATAGCAACAACATTCCCACCTGCTTTTAGAGCTCTGACAATTCTAAGCTTGTGATTCGGCGTAACTCGCGCAAATACAGAGACAGTCTTTAGCTCCTCTTGCAACTGTTGCTCGTTCAGCGTCTCTAACTCGTCGCCTGTTAAGACTTTATCGCCATTAGAGTAAATCCCAGCCTGCTTGGCAATCGCCTGCGCTGTGAGCTTATGATCACCGGTGATCATCATTATTCTAATACCACCGGATTTCACTGCTGCCACTGCTGCAGGGACTTCAGGATGAAGAGAGTCTCGCATACAATACAACCCGCCAAAAGTTAATGGAGGTATGTTTGTTGGATCAACTTTATAATCAACGCTAGCCATCGCAAAAGCAATTACACGCAGACCGTCGCTCACATAAGGCAAAATAATGTTTTGCATTTCTTTAACCGACATCTCGCAAAGTTTGGCAACTGATTCTGGTGCACCCACTACCGCTAAAGTTTGGTCAGTAGTATTTTTAGTCGCATCATTCTTGTACACAACAGCGTGAAATTTTTGTTTGTAATCAAAAGGGATCTCTTGCACAATTGGGTGACGCTTTTTCATGTCTTCCAATTTGAATCCCATTTTTTCAGATAGCACTATTAAAGAGCCTTCTGTTGGATCGCCCATCACCTTCCAACTTAGGTGCTCTGGATCGTAAAGTAATTCCGCCGATGCGAACGATGCAATCCTTCCAGCTAAAACTAGTTCTGGGATATCCAACGGAGAAACTTGAGCGTCTTCTTGAGAGACAGTTCCTTTTGGCTCATAGCCATTGCCAGTGATCGAAAAAACTTTTCCTTTTACAACCACTTTTTCTACAACTAGTTCGTTTTTGGTTATGGTTCCTGTTTTATCGGTAGCAATGATGTCTGTTTGTCCAAGAGCCTCAACAGCTGCAAGTTTTTTAACCAGCGCTTTCCTTTGACTCATTCTCCACACGCCATTCGCCAACACCAAGGTCATAACGACCGGCAAACCTTCAGGAATAATTGATACAGCCAAAGACACCACGGTCTTAATCATATCTACAACTGGCTGACCTAACGCAATACCTCCTAAAAACAAAACTGTAGAGATTCCCAAAACTGTAATCATGATCACTTTGGAGAGCGCTCGGATATCTCTTTGCAGAGGGATTTCTGTCTCTTTTTCTGCGGCTATCGTCAAAGAAATTTTCCCAATCTCAGTTTCCAAGCCAGTTGCAGTTACTAATAGCTCTCCTCTTCCAACTACTACCAACGTTCCCTTGAACGCCATGTTCAACATTTCTGCGGGCTGGGGTTTCCTATCTTTAGAATCAAAAGCTAGGGGCTCAGCCATTTTTGATACTGGCTCAGACTCTCCCGTCAAAGACGCTTCATCAATAGTAAGACCATGAGATAGAATTATTCGGCCGTCGGCAGGAACTTTATCACCCTCACGAAGAATGACAATATCTCCCGGAACTAATTCAGAGTCGTGAATTAAAGTTTCTACTCCTACTCGTCTAACTAACGCATTGGTTTGAACGAACCGCTTCAAAGCAGCTAGCGTGTTTTGAGCTCGCCCTTCTTGGACTGTGCCGATAATTGCGTTAAGCAGCAGTACAACCGCAATTACTGTGGCATCTGTGTATTCACCTAAAATTAATACAACAATGCTTACTGCTAACAATATGTAGACTAAAGGACTAGTGAATTGTTTAAAGAATATAATGAAAAGACTATCGGATTTAGTTTCCGGTAGTTTATTTAGTCCGTAAAGTTGCTGATTAATTATTGCTTGATCTGGAGACAGTCCATCCAAGCTGGATTTAAACTCACTTAACGATGATTCAATTGTTTTTTCGTACCAATTTTGTTTCATGAGAGCTTAGCTTAAGCCAAGTTATTTTTTATTCAACTCTATAATTTGTTTTGTTAATTTAGTTGCAATGCCTACCCAAATTATATATGGCAGCATCAAGAAGCTAGCGATTGGTGAAGCAAAAAACATTAATATCGTAGCGATGATAGTAGTGCCATTCATTATCTGCATAGTATTGTATGCCTTATGCAAATTATGTTCGATAAAAAAAGTTCTGTTCCAGGTTGCGTTTAAATATGCGTTAGCTAATAGAACAACGGCTGTGATGTACCTAAACCAGTTTGGCACTGGTACATTCCAATACCATAGAATTGCTAAGCCTGTAATTACATAGATGAAAAGCCAAATTTCAGAAATCAAACTTCGATCAGGAGTCCATTTTGGTTTTTTAAGTTCTCTGTACCAATTACTCGAGTTAAAACCATGCTTAACATAACGACTACCGATAATAGCAGTAGCGATG
This sequence comes from uncultured Candidatus Saccharibacteria bacterium, assembly GCA_964609785.1. GTDB lineage: Bacteria > Patescibacteriota > Doudnabacteria > UBA920 > UBA920 > UBA920. The sequence continues at coordinate 5,826 of CAZSSN010000021.1, forward strand.
ATAATCGCAGGGATGATAATAAAGTTGAATGGAAAACTCATAAGTTTTGTTTAATTTTGGTCAGATATTAAAAGGCTACCAGCTCCCGCCGCCGCCGCCTCCACCGCCGCCTCCACCGCCGCCACCAGAGAAACCGCTGCCTCCACTAGATGAAGTAGTTACAGAAGTAGCAACAGCTTGCATGGAACTGTTGAAGTCATTTAGGGAGTTTGAAAACGCCATCACACTAAATGCATTGCCTGTAGAATCATTATACCAAGAAGGAGCTTTATTTAGATCACTAAATTGTGCAGCCCAAGCTGTTTCAACTCCTAGCGCTATTGCAAAAGGTAATAGTAACTCAAACTGTTGTGGATTTTTTTCAGGGGCATTGTGAAAGTTTAAGCGATCTTTTTCAGCAACAGATAGATATAACTTCAATCCTTCAATTTCAGCAGCTGTATCCATCCCTTTCTGAGTCCTTGCCGGCATTATGAAAGAGAAAATAACAATTATCAAACCTGATAGAACTCCTGCCAAGCCGCCAAGGAATCCTAAGTCGGACCCTAAAACTCCAGCTAAAATGGCTCCTACAAAGATTCCCCCAACTAACCACAAAACCTGAACGGTCACAGGATTAGCTTTATAGTATTTATCCTTAACCAACTCGCTCATAACATTTGATTTGATTTGAATTAGTCCTTTTCCAAATGAAACGTCTTTTTTAAGTTCAGAAAGTTTTATAGAATCTTTACCACTTGGGAATAATTCATCGAGGAATGCTTTAGTTTGAGGCGCTAACTTGGATGAATCTTTCTCAACTTTCAGGAACTCATAATCGGTCCCTTTAAATACGACCAACTTAGTAGTCTCCAAACGATTGATTGTTAAAAAGCCGTTAGCCGCTAAATATATCACTTCGGCAGAAATATCTTTATTTGTAGTTTTGTTATGAATCAAAGTTCCCATGTACAGCGCTGACATTCCATTAGGAGAATCGTACTGAGCAACAATAGAATTTTTGCGTTTAGGATCTTTACCATATCGATTCCATAAATACCACATTAGTGCAAACACAAGAAGTGGCAATATTAAAATCCCATTATCTTTAAAAATATCCCAGAACTTTTCAGCAGTTGTAGGTTTAGTTAAAGTATCAGCTGGCAAACCAACAACAATGGTCAAACCTTCCCCCGCTTCTAATTGCGCAGCGGTTTTGAAAGTAACATTTTCAGTATTACCACCTTCTATGATGCAGGCTTGCTCAGTACTACCATCAACCCCGGTGTAACAAGCCATTTGAGTTATAGCAGTTGGTGCATGGATAACGGCAGATGATTTAGCAATAGGCACTTCCCATCCAGAACCGATTGCATTCCAGTACAATTCATCGTGGTCATCAAAGTAATTAATGGCGCGCTTAACTGTGTAATTGATTTTGTAAATATGCTGGCCAGTGATTATTTTGTCAGCATCGCCAATTTTTAACTCAAGGTCACCACCAGAAGTTGATTGAGTAAAATTGTAATTCTCTCCGTTTTCATTAGTGACAGAAATATCGCTGATACGCAATTTGAAAGTCCCACCACGAGCTTTGTACTTGTACGGAATGTTTCTAAAAATACCGTGACGCTCTGCAGTACCAAAGTCATAACTAATTTGTTCTTGCACAGTAATACTGCTGTCAGGGTTTATCGTAATATCTGTAATGTAATCAGTGATGGATTCACTAGCCTGAGCCTGCGCATTTGTGCTTGGGATTAAAAATAGCGCGAGTGCAATGACCACACTCAATTTAACAAAAAATTTATACATATTCTTCAATTAAATTATTTAAAATGACTTGAGTACCGGGCGCATCAAAGTGGAAGTGACCTTTTACGTTTTTGCCTTGTAAAACTAATGGCAACCAATAAGGGTCGTCTGCCCACATATCTTGATATGGAATTTCCGAATGCTTGAACCATTGCGGTTTCATTTCTTCTGTTTCTATTAACTCACCTACGAACTCAGAGACAGTGAAAATATTGACTTCAAGTTCATTGCTTTCTTCCTTCTCAAAAGTGAAAGTGATAATTCCTCTAGGTCTTAAGTTGACCGCTTCTATTCCAGCCTCTTCTCTAAGCTCACGCACCGCTGCTTGAGCTATTGTTTCTCCTCGTTCAACTTTACCGCCGAAGCCGTTCCAACGACCCATACCAAAACCACGCTTTTTCAAACCAAGAAGAATCTTCTCCTGATCATGCACCATCACTAATGTAAGAACCTTTTTCATATTAACTTATGTGCCCTGCGATCTGACCAACAACTATACCAACAGCAATAGCCAAGCCACCCATTAATAATGTTAAAAGTGCATCTTTCCATACTCGTACTCTAAATATATGCGCGTTTATAGCTCCTAATAAAGCCAGTGCTGCTAAAGTCAAAATAATTGACATCCACACCGCTGCTCGTGAAGTCGAAAATACATATGGCGCTAATGGAATTATCCCAGCCACAACGTACGATACAAACATTACTAGTGCAGCAAACCCAGGTTTGGCTAAATTTACTTCCTTCTTCGACTCGTACTCTTCTACTGATTGCTCTGAAAGTAAACTACCCACACCCATTGAAAATGCTTCAACAAAAATCAATACCACACCTGTTACCACAATGGTTTTAGTATCGACACCAGCTAACGCGATACCAGCTAGCAAGCCAACCGTGGACACCAAACTGTCTTCTACTCCAAACGTGAAGTTTCGGACAATCATGCTGTATTTTCGAGTACCTTTTCTCATTATCGATCGTCTCCCTGTCCTTTTAGGGTTGAACGTTCTTTACGGGATTGTAATTTCTCTATATTTGCAGCGGCGACATCTTTCAAAGGTATATCAAGTTTTACCGCTAAATAATTAATGTACCAAAGCACATCACCTAATTCTTTTTTCAAAGTCTCTCGCATTTCGGGAGTGATAATATTATTGTCTTCTCTGATCACTCTCTTAAGCTTTCCGGCTACTTCTCCGGCTTCACTCGCCAAACCCAAGCCTCCATAATTAAATGCCTGGTCGCCATACTCTAATGCTGTTTGCATTGCTTTTTGTTCATATTCATCAAATGTCATAGGTTTGTTTCCTTTATTTTATTATAGCACTTTCACCGAACAGACGGTGGCTATGCTTGCCAGCCAATGATATAATAACTACATCATATTTTATGGAAAACTTTCTTAAAAGACTACGTAGTCGACCGTTGCCGGTTGTACTACTAACCATTTTCGTAGACATGCTCGGCTACGGAATTTTAATTCCAATAGTCCCTCAATTGCTCGGTGATGAAAATTCAATTTTTTCAGTTCTTACCCCAGGCATGTCGATCGATCAAGGATATATATTGCTCGGGTTTTTAGTCGGCATATATCCGTTCATGCAATTTTTTGCCACCCCTATTTTAGGACAGCTTTCCGACAAGTTCGGAAGAAAAAAAGTCTTAGCAGTAGCCTTAACCGGCACGTGTCTTTCTTATATTGGCTTTGCAATTGGTGTCATCACAAGAAATATTCCTTTGCTATTTATTTCCCGCGGAATTGATGGGATCACTGGTGGAAACATTTCGGTAGCTCAAGCAGCTATTGCCGACGTTTCAACTCCCCTCACTCGAGCACGAAACTTTGGTTTTATTGGAGCCACTTTCGGGCTAGGGTTAGTTATTGGGCCATACTTAGGAGGAAAACTTTCTGATCCTAATTTAGTATCGTGGTTTACACCCGCTACACCATTTTGGTTTGCCGCAGGGTTAAGCTTTATTAATGTGATGTCAGTATTGTTTTTGTTTCCCGAAACATTAGATAAGTTGCGCCGAGTGCGCGGTATTCAGTGGCTCCAATCAGTGAAAAATATAATAGCCGCGTTCAAATTAAAAGCTTTGCGAGTTCCTTTTCTTAGTTCATTTATTTTCCAGGCTGGTTTTAGTTTCTTCATCACATTCTTTAGTGTCTTCTTAATTCGAAAGTTCGACTTCACTCAAGGAAATGTTGGAGACTTTTTTGCATATGCTGGAATATGGATTGTCTTCGGGCAGGTCTTTGTAAATAGTACTATCTCGCGGAAATTCAAAGAACATAATATTTTAAAGTTCGCGTTAATTGGCATGGCTACTTGTATTGCCCTGTTCTTTGCTCCAAAAACTGGCTGGGGATTACTATTCATTAGCCCATTCTTTGCAATTTGTTTTGGATTAGTCCAAGCCAACTTCCTTTCGCTAATTAGCAAATCTGTAGGGCCAGATGAACAAGGCAGGACTCTGGGTGTAAACTCGAGCATTAACACTCTTGGCCAGTCATTACCACCTATTCTTTCTGGATACATTGCGGCGCTACTGTCGCCGAATGCCCCATTAATGATTGCCGCGGTAGCTATTTTCTTTGCAGGATTAGTATTTGTTTTGCTATATAAACCACCTCGTGAATCCGTTAGAAAATAATACAGGAAAAACAAAAGCGCCTTACGGCGCTTTTTTAAACTTTAATCTAAACTACTAAATAATTATTATCGCTAGCCTTTTGCTCAGCTATGCGGTTCATAATCTCTTCCAAGTCTTCATCGCTAAAGAAGTCAATCGTAATTTTCCCTCCACGACCCTGGCGTTGAATTTTAACTTGAGTTTGCAACTTTCCTCTAAGCTCTGTTTCTAGCGCCATCAATTTTGGATCTGGAGTAGCTGCGTCCATTCTGCGCTTCACTGTAATCTCACGAACCTTGGCTTCTACCTGACGCACGTTTAATCCTTGTTCTTGAATTGCTTCATACATCAAAATCATCTTTTCAATTTCACCTAAGCCTAAAATCGCCCGAGCATGGCCTTCTGTAATTTTTCCTTCAATCACACCGCGCTGAATTTCTGCTGGTAAATTTAGAAGTCGTAAAGTATTCGCTACTGCACTTCTAGACTTACCAACTTTCTTTGCTACCTGATCTTGAGTTAAATTAAATTCTTTTATCATTCGCTCATACCCACGCGCTTCTTCAATCGCATTCAAATCTTGACGTTGAGTATTTTCAATCAAAGCAACTTCCAGTTTAGTCTGATCATGCAAACTACTTTTTACAATCGCTGGAATTTTAGTCAGCCCTGCAAGTTGAGAGGCACGGAAACGACGCTCCCCTACAACTATTTCATAGCCGGTGGGAGTTTTTGTAACTACTAAAGGCTGGATAACACCATGCTCTTTAATAGAGTCTGCCAATTCTTGCAAAGCCTCTGGCTTAAACTGTGTACGTGGCTGATACGGGTTAGCAACAATTTGCGATATTTCTAATTCTTGGATTGAGCTATCTGCGTAAGAAACTTTTTCCGTTGGGGCTTCCACGGCCGGGACTTCTGTCACTGGCATTTCCTCATCTGATTCTACATTAGCAACGACTGGCTGATCATATGAAATTGGCGCGTCAAATACAGGCTCCGCTACTAAGGGCAAAGGTTCTTCGTCAGGAGTAGTATCGACAAAATGAATTTCTTCTACAGCAGGAGCTGAATTTTGAGCATCATTAAAATATGCTTGTGCAGGATCGAAAGATGGAGTTTCAACAATCGGCTCTTTAATCACAGGGGCTTGATATTGCTGAGCAGGGACAATTTCATCGAACTCTTCCACTGGTTCCTGGACAGGCTCCATGACATGCTCAGGTTTCACAGGTGGCTGCCAAGGCTGGGACGGCGGTTGACGATGAGGTTGTTGATGAGGAACAATACTGTCCATACTAAAATTTTATTTTGTAGGTTGAAAAACTGTTGGTGGCCAAGGAGGGAGTTGAACCCTCACACCCGAAGGTACACGATTTTG
>CAZSSN010000022.1:0-11549 GCA_964609785.1 uncultured Candidatus Saccharibacteria bacterium
CCAGCTTTTTTGGTTAAGTCGGTTGTGTAATATTCAAGTACGCTACCTTTGCGACCATCAGGCCCCATTGGCATTTGTTGATTATGAGGATGATCGTGTGGGCCAATGTTGCCACCGCCATTCATGGGGGACTCATTTGGCATTTCTGGGAACTTAGAAATATTTTCGAACACTGCTACTAAGTTGTGTTCAAGTTCGCCGATATCAATTCCAAGCTTGGAAAGAATTACTTTGGATTTGTTAGCCTGAGTTGTTAGTAAACCGTAAAGAAAGTGTTCTGTACCAATAAACTGATAGCCATATTGGCTAGCAACAATTGCGGAGCGTTCAATGGCTTGTTTTAGGTTTTGGGAAAGCACTGGCTTCCAGGTGTCTGTTTCACTATTCTTGTTAACCAAAATAAGCTCAGTTTTAACAATTTCTGGACTGATGCGTGCTTTAATAAGTATTTCGGCTGCAAAAGAACTCTTCTCCGCCACTATACCGAATAGCAAGTGCTCGGTACCTATGTGATCGTGTTTTAGCTCTTCAGATGCCATTTGCGCAGCAATAAGAGCATTTTTAGCTCTGCTGGAAAGGCGTTCTAATATAAATGAGAAATTATCCATATAATAGGTGTTGTCTGTTTTAAAATTGAGGTTTGTTTAGCACTCTCCACTAGAGACTGCTAATTTATTTATACCAAGCTATGTTGTTAGTGTCAAGAACTTGATGTCAACTTTATTATAGCGTGCTAAGATAAAATTAACTTAAAATAAAGTGCATAACTACCTAAAAAATGCTGTTTAAAAAAAGTAAGCCATTAAAAAAACCTGACGACGAAAATCATGCTTATGATTATGCGCTTTTTTTGCTAAACATCAGTATGCGGACAGAAGCTGAATTGCGGGAGAAAATGGAAAAGCGTGGTTATTTTCCGGATATAATTACAAAAGTTGTTGAAAGATTATTCAAAGACCGCTATTTAGATGATGCGCGTTATGCGGAAGTATATATAGAGAGCATGAAGCGTTCAAAGTACTACGGCTCCTACATGATGAAGAAAAAGCTCTATGAGAAAAAAGTTCCTAAAGAAATCATGGAAGAGAAGTTGGTGGAATTATTGACCGAAGAGGATGAGCGCGAGATTGCCACGCGCTACGTGGAAAAGAATTTTGGTAAGCTAAAGGATGTCGTGAAGTTTGAGTACGATGAAAAGCAAAAAGTGATGCGTCGTCTCATGGCGCGAGGATTTGGACTAGACTTGGCAAAGAGTTTGGTAGGAATTTAAAAACACGGCGAGTGCCGTGTCTTTTTGTTTAGTGAACCCCGTCTAGTTCTATCGGTGATTCAGGGTTTTGCCTTTTGTCTACGTGGTCGAATCCAACTTCAATAAGTAATTGATTAGCAATGTTATTCAACATTTTTAATTTATCTTCCTCTTCTCTTGTCTTGTCAGTCCTGGAGTCTAAATTATGAAATTCTGACTGAACTTGTTGTAATAGATTTTTAAGTTCATCCCGTGGCACTTCTTTTTTATTCATCATTTCATATAACTCGCCCACTGCATCGTCATCGAAATACCATTCAGGAGACTCGTTAAATTTAGGTTCAGGATTATATGGTTGTTCGTACTCAGACATTTTTTTAAAAATTAATGATTTTACTTTCCCATTTCCCGAAGGCGTTTGATGCGTTCTTCGATTGGCGGGTGAGTGTTAAATAAGTTTGCTAGCCATCCCGTTGAATTACCATCTTTATCTTTTAACGGATTTGCAATGTACAAATGGGCGGTAGCTTTGTTGGCAGCCTCTAGAGGTTCTTTGTCACCAGCAATTTTTTCTAAAGCTGATGCTAAGCCTTCTGGGTAACGAGTAAGAAGGGCACCTGATGCATCAGCTAAAAATTCACGTTTACGCGATACAGCCAATTGAATTAAGGTAGCCACAATAGGAGAAAGAATAGCTAAAACAATACCAACTACTAAGAAGATACCGTTGTTGCCACCGTTGTCGTTATCACGCTTGCCACCACCGAAAATAGAAGCGCGGAGCATCCAGTCGGCTAAGAGAGTAATGGTGCCAACAAGTACAACTACCAAAGTCATAAAGCGGATGTCGTAATTGCCGATGTGTGAAAGTTCGTGAGCAAGCACACCTTCTAGTTCGGTTTGATCTAGTCTGGAAAGTAGTCCAGTTGTAACACACACTACTGCATTCTTAGGATTACGGCCAGTTGCGAATGCATTCATGGCGGTGTCATCAATTACATAGACGCGGGGCATCGGTAGACCACCAGCGATAGTTAAGTTTTCTACTATTCGGTAAAGCTGTGGCTGAGTTTTTAGGTCTATCTCTTGTGCTTGCGAAAGAGCTAGTGTAATTTGCGCAGAAAAGAAATATGAGATGAGTGCTGAGACAGAACTAAACAGGACTGCAATGAACAGAAAAGCAGGGGAGCCGTAGTACTGAGACACTATGTAACCAACGCCAATAATGACTAGTAGGAATGCGAATATGAGCAAAACCGAATAGGTTTTATTTTTACTAACTTCGGTGTAGGTGAGCATAATTATTCACTGATAGGGATACAATAAGGTTTAGTAATGACTTTGTTTACAGAAACAAGGGTGGCTAAGTCAAACACACCAGCTTCGCGTCGATCGTAATAATGATTTTTTACACTGACAGTAGCTTCCCCTTCAATTTCGACACAAGAATTATCTCCAAGTTTCCCCGCTTTACTTATGCCAAGTATTGATTGAGCTTCTTTGTTATTTTGAAAACAAAACCATGGCTCTCTCTGGTCGTCTTTGTCTCTGTGAATAAGCTTGCCAGTTTGTTGATTTACGTGGAAGCATAGTATATTCGAAACCATATCAGCAGCTGAAATATTAAACTTTCCAGTCACAGTGAAGGGGCCACGAAATAGCTTAGAGTCTTGATCCGGAGTGAGTATGTCGTAAGTAGATAAATCTTGCGTTTCTTCTACTAGATTTGGTGCCGCGGTTGTAGGCGTGTTTGCTATTTCCTGCACAGGAGCAGTAACTTGTTTATCTGCAAAAATAAATCCAGCAACAACTATCGATAGTACGATTACAGCGACACTCAAATAAACTTTGTTTTTGGTCATTCTGCAAAGAAAGTATTAGAACTTCACTTCAACAGGCTGTTGTTCTGGGCCGTTGTCATCAATGTCGAAGAATGCTTTCTTAGCAAAGCCAAGCATTGAAGCAAAAAGGTTTGTTGGGAATACTTCAATCTTTGTGTTGAAGTCACGAACATTGCCATTGTAGAAACGGCGAGCAGCTTGGATCTTGTTTTCTGTATCAGTAAGATCTGTCTGCAATTGCATGAAGTTAGTGTTGCTCTTCAAGTCTGGGTAAGCTTCGGAAACAGCAAACAAACTTTTTAGAGTATCGCTTAGCATGTTTTCGTCTTTAGCTCTTTCGGCTGTGCTGGTTGCACCCATGGCAGCAGCGCGAGCTTGAGTAACGCGTTCTAGTACACCTGATTCCTGAGTGGCAAAACCTTTCACGGTATTTACCAGGTTTGGAATTAGATCATAGCGACGCTTCAGCTGTACTTCGATATCAGCCCAGCTTTCTTCTACTCGGTTCTTGGAACGAATCAGAGAGTTGTAGATTAGAACCACTACTATAACAATAGCGACTATAATCAATGCAAAAATCCACATAGTTTTATATATTTAATGCTTTTCTTTAGTATATCACTTGATGAATTATTTGACACTAGCTTCGCGTTATTTTATTATTATACCAATATGAATAAAGTAAATTTACTATCAGTATCTTTTTGGCACTATTTTACTTCCTTTTTCGAAAAGGTAGGAATGTTTGCCATGAGTCAAAAGTAAATTTAGAATAAACTTTAACTTTGTAGCCATCCCCACCTTTTTGAAAGGTGTTTTTTTTATTTTAAAGGAGGATGGTTGTTATGAGTGTTAAGATCGCAAGTGCAGAGAGGAGGCAGTTTGGGCCATGGTCAATTCTGCGACACAATGCTTCGTTAGTTATGGATTCAAACGAAATCAACGGATTAATTGATTTCGCTTGTAGGTGGCAAAACTTCGCTCAAGACTCTTTTGTGGAAGTTGAACAAACTTATTTGCAAAAGAATTTTGGTTTGTCGGGGGTTATGATAAGATTGGATTATATTATGCGTGACGATAGGGTCATGGTCTATGAGATTGAAGAGCGGCCTGCTCTGGCAGTTGGCATGTGGACCAATCCAGATGTCAAATCTGGAATAATACAAACTTTTTTTGAACTTGAACAGTATTCGGGTAAAAAGGTGAAAGTTTTGGTCTCTAATCTTAGGAAAGAGAACACCGATGATTGGGTGTTGCCGGAACTAACTGATTCTAGAATTTGTGTTGAGCATCACGAAAAATCTCCATGTGAGTGTGCTGACAGCTTGTATTATGTTCGGTCGCATCGCACTGAGGAGTCATATTGGAACTTGGCTGGAAATGCAATAAGCACAATTAAATCTGAGGGCATAAAGTCATACGGATTAAATATGGGTTTGTGGCATAAAGTGACGGATGCAGCTCAGTTGGACTTTGATTCGAAGTTTGCTTTAAAGCCTTTGGCGGGATCACGCTGTGAAGAAATTTTGTTTTGGTCTCCAGACAAATCTTTGCGCGGCAGGTCTACGAAGACAAAACTTCAAAGCTTTTTCGAGAAAAATCCTTTGGGCGGGTATGTGCAAGAATTGATCATGCCTGAGTCCGCGGATTTTCTCCCTGAGGATTATCGACTTCTGCGACGATCATATCTCTCTTATTCACCTTTAACTTTGAACTGGAAAGTTTTAGGTGGAGTGTGGATAGGAACTGATAATATTAAGATTCATGGCACTCGTGATTCTTTTAGCGGGGTAATTATTAATCCTAATTACTAGTTTGATGGGTAGACTGACAATCTACCCTCTCATTAATATAATTAAATTTAAAATATGTGTAGATTAATTGGCATCGAAGGATGCTCAAAAATTGATAAGAAGGTTCAAGAAAATATATGGAGAGAATTTTTTGATTTATCAAAAAATGGGTGTGTTCCAAAGACGGTTGAAGCGGGCCATAGAGATGGATACGGCGTTGTTGGTTATAAACAAGAGGCAATCGCTTTATACTATCGAAGTGAAGTTGCTCCATATGAAGATAAGAATTTAGAAAATATCTTAGAGTTGCTGGTCTCCATGGATTTAGATTTGGCCATGGGTCACTTGCGAAAAGCTACCAAAGGGCAGAGGTCAGTAGAAAACAACCAGCCATTCATTAAAGAAGAGCTATCCTTTGCGACTAATGGCACAATTCATTTTCCTGAATTAGGCTATGGGGAAAATGACTCTAAAATTTTATTTAATAATTTGGTAGCGAAAAGAAATGTTGATGAAGTTTTGCAAGGTTTAACAGGAGTTGATTATACTTCTGCGACTTTATTACTTACAGATGGAAATAAAATTTCTGCAGCCCGATGGTTTAATCAAGAACATGAAGTTGCTAATGAACTGGACTTCAATTCTTATTACACACTATATAAAACAGTCGGAAATGATTTTAGGATTTTTTCATCAGAAGTCACTAGCTCCTTTGAAAATCTGAAAGCTGTTTCGGTGCTAATTGATAATAAAACTGTGGAAAAATAAGTTTGACACTCTATTTATAGAGGAATATAATTAATCACATATGAAATCTATCTGGAACAACATTTCCTGCACAATCACTAAGGCAATTCGCATTGCCTTTTTACTGTTGGAAAATTCCAGATTGAGAGCATAGATTTTTTCTTAGAAAATTTTACTCGCTATCTGGAATTCACCAGGTAGCGAGTTTTGTTTTGTAGGAATAGGTAGCTAGTCAACATTTTAGGAGGATGTGAATAGGATGAGCAATTCGCTAAAGAGTGCTTCGAATTTGGGACCTGACGGTCTCGTGTTACAACATAATTTTGTCCCTGATCCCATTAGGGATTTTAAGGGGAACAAACGGTTTCGTATTTCTTGCACTAATGAGGGCTGTAAAAAAAAGCATGTCCCTGTTGAAGTAAGAGGTTTGAGTAAGATATGCAAAGGCGGTGCCAAGATGGTGGCCGCTGCGTAAAAAATGTCTTATTCAAAAATAATTTTAGGGTGCGTCATGAATTATCATGATCGCCCTTTCTTTTTCTCTATATATAAATATAATCATTTGGCAGGAGGCCAAATTTTCTCTATAATTAACCTATGTTAAGCGAAGAAGAAGTCAGAAAAGTAGCCGAAATGGCTCGAATTGCATTGACCGATGAAGAAGTGGCGAAGTTCCAGAAGGATCTATCGTCTGTTTTGGATTATGTCGATGTTTTAAAAGAAGTTGATACCGAAGGTTTAGAAATTGTTTCTTCGGTAACTGGCTTAGAAAATGTTGATCGCCCTGACGTCGCAAAGGTTATAGACTATCAGGAAGAGATTATGGCGAACGCTCCGGAACGTAAAGAAAGATATTACAAAGTTAAATCTATTTTATAAACCGCTATGAGTGTTAATTGGGAACAACTAGGATTGCATGAGCTTCGCGAGAAGTTAGATGCTAAAGAAATTTCGTCAGTCGAGCTGACGAAGTATTTTTTGGCGCGCACAAAGGAGCAGAATCCTGAATTGAATGCGTTTATTACAATTACTGAAGAAGAAGCTTTGAAGCAGGCGGCTGAAGCTGATGAATACATTGCAACACCTGGCGAAAACCCTGCACTTTGTGGAATCCCTTTTGCTGCAAAAGATTTGTTCATGACTCGCGGAATTCTAACAACAGCTGCATCAAAAATTTTAAGCAACTACATTCCACCTTACGACGCAACAGTAATAGAAAAGCTGAAAGAACAAAAAGCAGTTTTGATTGGTAAAACTAACATGGATCAATTCGCACACGGTAGCAGTGGCGAAACATCTTTTTATGGTGCAACAAAAAATCCATGGGATGTTTCAAGAATGCCTGGTGGATCTTCAAGTGGAAGTGCAGCTGCGGTAGCAGCAGGCTTAGCGCCTTGGGCATTGGCAACTGAAACTGGTGGTTCAATTCGTCAGCCTGCTTCTTTAACTGGTGTGTCTGGATGGAAACCAACTTATGGTCGCGTTAGCCGTTATGGCGCGGCGGCAATGTCATCTTCTTTAGACTCAATGGGTGCAATGGCGCGTAGTGTGAAAGATTTGGCGATGATTGCGGAAGTGCTTTCAGGGCAAGACGAAAAAGATTCTACAACAGGACCAGTTGGAGTACCTGAATATTCAAAGCAGCTTAATGCTAGTTTGGCTGGCGTTAAAGTTGGCGTACCAAAAGAATATTTTGTTGATGGAACAGAAGAAGGCGTTAAGACCCGCATTTTAGAAGCAATCGAAGTTTTGCGTGCGCAAGGCGCAGAAATTATTGATGTAAGCTTGCCGAACACAAAATATGGCTCAATGGTTTATGCTATTGTTTGTCCAAGTGAAGTATCTTCTAACTTGGCACGATACGACGGCATTCGTTATGGCCACTCTACAACTGAAGGAAAGAGTCTACTAGAAGTTTACGAGAAGTCTCGCGCAGAAGGTTTTGGTGATGAAGCTAAGCGCCGCATTATGACTGGTACATACGTTTTGTCCGCAGGCTACTATGATGCGTATTACAAAAAAGCACAACGCGTGCGCCGTGTAATTATGGATGAGTTTGAAGAAATTTTTAAACAAGTTGATGTGTTAGTTGCACCAAGCTCACCGAACGTAGCATTGCCTTTGGGTAAAGCAGCGAACGATCCGTTGTTTGGTTACATCGCTGACCAACTAAATATTCCAGGATCTTTGGCAGGAACACCAGGACTTTCTATTCCTTGTGGTTTCGCAAAGCCAAGTGATGGTGGCGAAATAGAAATGCCAGTGGGCCTGCAAATCATTGGTCCACAATGGGGCGAGCAAAAAGTCTTTAATGTTGGGTATGCGTATCAGTCGGTAACTGATTGGCATACAAAAAATCCAGGAAAATAATTATGAAACTCAACGGATACAAACCAGTCATCGGATTAGAGATCCACGTACAACTTGCTACTAAGAGCAAGATGTTTTCTAGTGCGCCATGTAATCCTGATGAAAAAGAACCTAACACTAATTTAGATGAAGTCGTAACTGGCGAGCCTGGGACACTTCCAGTTATAAATAGAGAAGCTGTGCGCTTAGGTGTAATGGCTGGTTTAGCAATGAACTGCGAAATTCCGAAATTTTCTAAATTTGATCGTAAGCACTATTTCTATCCTGATTTGCCGAAAGGTTATCAGATCTCACAGTTAGATCATCCTGTTGCAGGACCTGGCTATGTGGATATTTTTGTTCCTGCAGATTCTAATAGAGAAGAAAAACCTGAAAGCTATACAAAACGTATTCGTATTACTCGCGCGCATTTGGAAGAAGACGCTGGAAAGAACACTCATCCAGACGGACTGCCATACTCCTTAGTAGATTATAACCGTGCTGGTTGCCCGCTTTTGGAAATTGTAACCGAGCCAGATGTAGAAACTGCGGAAGAAGCTCGCATCTTTTTAACTGAACTGAGAAACATCGTGCGCTATGTTGGTGCGAGTTCTGCTGATATGGAAAAGGGAACAATGCGATGCGAGCCAAACATTTCTGTGCGTAAACCTGGGGAAGAGTCTTTACCGAAATATAAAGTCGAAGTGAAGAACATTAACAGTTTCCGATTCGCTGAAGCTGCGATTAACTATGAAATTCCTCGTCACATTGCAATGCTAGAAGCCGGCGAAATGCCGAAGCAAGTAACAATGGGTTGGAATGAAAAAACTAACTCCACAGTGGAACAGCGCACCAAAGGTGAAGCGAACGATTATCGCTACATGCCTGAGCCAGATTTGCCTGAACTACACTTCACAAAAGAATATATAGATGAACTTCGTGGCGAGCTTCCTGAAATGCCTGCGCAAAAGCGTGTGCGTTTTGCAGAAGAGTTTGGTTTAGATGCGGCAACTATAGATAACTTAGTTTCTTGGAAAGAACTTAACTATTACTTTGAAAATGTTGTTAGCGAATTGGACGCTTGGCTAGAAGCAGATGGTAAGTTAGGCGACGCTACACTTCGAGCAAAACTAATTAAGCAAGCAGCTAATTGGTGTTTGCAAGATTTTTCTGCGCTATTGAATGCGGTGTATGCAAACCCATTAGAATCAAAAGTAACTGCAGAAAATTTTGCTGAGCTTATTAAGTTAATTGATTCGGGAAAAATTTCTAGTTCTGCTGCAAAACCCGTTTTCAAAACTATGTTTGAAAAGGGCGGGGAACCAGATGCAATTGTAGAAGAGCTTGGTTTAGCTCAAGTTAGTGACGAAGGCGCTATCGACGCTATGGTAGATAAAGTGCTCGCTGAACAAGAAAAAGCCGTTGCAGATTACAAAGCAGGAAACCAAAAAGCGTTCGGCTCACTTGTCGGCGCAGTGATGAAAGAATCAGCTGGTAAAGCGAATCCACAAGTCGTGAATGAACTGTTAAAGAAAAAATTAAGCTAAATAATATGGATAAAGATCAGAATAAATCAATCGTCAACTTTTTTTACGAAGTTGGAACTATGCGCAAACTACCGCGCATGCACAGACAAGTTTTGCTGAATGATGATTTTTCTGACACTATTGCATCGCACAGCTACAGAGTTTCTGTAATTGCTTGGTTTTTAGCAAAGATTGAAGGTGCTGATTTATACAAAACTATGGCTATGGGAATTTTCCATGACATTGCTGAGGCTCGCACTGGCGACCATAACTGGCTTCACAAAAGATACGTGCAGACTAACGAAAATGAAGTCTTAGAAGAACAACTCGGCACTTTACCTTTTCCTGACTTGAAAGAATTGATGGATGAATATGAGAAGAGAGAAAGTAAGGAAGCTATAATCGCGAAGCAGGCAGATATTTTAGATCAAATTTTACTATTGCGTGAATACGAATGGCAGGGGAACAAAGAAGCAGCGATTTGGTTGCATGGTAAAGAAGGTTCCGATAAAGGAAAACAGCAATTAGCAAAGTTAACTTTGCAAAGCGCCCTAGATTTGGGGAATATGATTTACGAAGTTCCTCCTTCTGAGTGGTGGGATTTTTTATGGACCAGCAATAACCGATAAATGAAATTTCCAGAAAATTTCTTATTGGGCGCAGCAACAGCTGGGCATCAGGTTGAGGGGCAAAACATATATAGTAATTGGTGGGCTGCCGAGGCTCAAGGCAAAGTTGCAGCCTCTGGTTTAGGGGCTGACCATTTCAATAAGTTTGATAGTGATTTTGCTTTGGCTAAAAGTTTAGGTCTAAACGCAATGCGTATTTCGATTGAGTGGAGTCGTATTGAACCACAAGAAGGCAAGTTGAATGCAGAAGTAATTGCGCACTATCATGATGTGTTCAAAAGTTTGCGCACACATGGCTTAACTCCAATGGTAACCTTGTTTCACTGGACCATGCCTCAGTGGCTAGCAGAAAAAGGTGGATTTGAAAGTAGTTTCGGCGTGCGTACTTTTGAAAAATACGTAGAGTTCATTGCTCGCGAGTACGGTAGTGATTGTAACTTGTGGCTAACAATCAACGAGCCAGAAGTTTTCGCATTTGAAGGATATTGGACAGCTAAGCACGTCCCTTTCCGCAAGAATATTTTCTTAACATTAAAAGTTTATTTAAATTTGATCCGTGCACACAAAGCCGCGTATAAAGCTATTAAGAAAGTTCTGCCTGGAGCTCAAGTAGGTTTGGCAAAGAATGTTGCGTATCATGAACCTTTCAGGCCAGGGAATTGGGGAGATGAGCTTATAGTGAAAATTGGCAGATATTTTGGCAACGAGTTTTTTATGAACAGACTTAAGAGGCAACTAGACTTCATTGGCTTGAATTACTATTTTACTCACACATTAAAATTTAGTTGGAGAAAAGGTTTTGAAGAGATGAATAAGAAATTCCCAAAAAGTGACATGGGGTTAAAAACATATCCAAAAGGCCTGTATCATCTTTTAAAAAGATTTGCGAAGTATAATAAACCTTTGTACGTTACTGAGAATGGGATTGCGAACGCAACAGATGAAATGCGGGAAAGATTTATTGCTGAACATCTCGAAGAAACAAAACGCGCCTTAAATGAAGGCGCGCAAGTAAAAGGTTATTTCTATTGGTCTTTGCTAGACACATATGAATGGCACATGGGTTATGGGTTAAAGTTTGGTTTAGCAGAAGTAAACTATGAAACTCTTGAAAGAAAACCCCGAGTACAAGAAAACTTTTTTAAAACTTTTTAACTTCTTTAGCATCCGCATACCAGCGGATGTTTTTGTTTCGCTTAAACCATGTCATCTGACGTTTCGCGTACTGGCGGATTGCTGTAAAGAGTTGAGTTTCTAATTCTTCTTTAGTGATTTTACTCTGCAAACGCAAAGCGCAGAATTTGTATTCTAAACCAAACGCCTCAAGGCGTTTCCAAGATACACCCGATTTTCTCAAGTCAGCTACTTCTTTAAGCATTCCTTGCTTGAAACGTTCGCCTAAACGTTTTTTGATC
>CAZSSN010000023.1:0-11107 GCA_964609785.1 uncultured Candidatus Saccharibacteria bacterium
TTAATTTAAGCAATTAAGCTTGAGCTGTCGGTGCAGTCGGAGTTGTTACAACTGCTGCAACGCGCTTTTCTTTTATAGATGCTGCGATAGTTGATGTGATTAACTCTACTGCTTGTGTTGCATCATCATTACAAGGGATTGGGTAATCAACACCTTCTGGGTTTGAATTAGTATCTACAATAGCAATTATAGGTACTTTCATTTTGCGAGCTTCAGCAAGTGCAATGTCATCGTAGTTAATGTCTGCGATGAATACAGCTTGAGGAATACGCTTCATGTCTTTCATACCAACAAACAATTTATCTAGCTTTTCAATTTCACGTTCCACTAACAAACGTTCTTTCTTAGTGTAACGGCTTTCTAGCTGGCCGCTAGCTTTTAGTTCTTGCAACTTTTCTAACTTACGAACTGTCTTTTGGATAGTTTTAAAGTTAGTGAATGTTCCACCTAACCAACGCACGTTGATATATGGTGAATTGATTTCTTCAGCGTTCTTTTGGATAACGCCACGAGCTTGTCGCTTTGTACCAATAAACAAAATAGTACCGCCGGCTTGCGCGATGCTACCTGCGAACTCTGCAGCTTTAGTTAAAGCTTTGCGTGTCTTTTCGAGATCCAAAATATGGATATCGTTACGCACAGTAAAGATGTAAGGCTTCATTTTGGGATTCCAACGGGAAGTCTTATGCCCGAAATGGGCGCCGCTTTGGAGCAACTCTAAAAGAGTAATATCTTTCATTGTTATCCTTTCACTTCTATTTCGACGATCGCTTCAGTGCCAGACGGCCACTGAGGACAGGATAACGTACGAAATATGTTAATTAATTACTCCCAAATTCTAACATCTATTGACTATTTTGGCAAGTATAGGTATAATTCGTTAGATATTGGAAAAATACTCCATTCGCAGACACACTCTGTCTCGGCCCGCCTAAAGTAGCAAACCTCGCGCGTTCGCCAATGGTCTGCTCATAGAGTATTTTTCCAATCAACTTAATTAAACCTGCCTTGTATTGAGCAAGGCGAAGAAAGGTTCCCTATGAAAGACGGTATTCACCCAACATACCACAAAGATGTGCAAGTAACTTGCTCATGTGGAAATAAGTTTTCGACTGGTTCCACATCTGAAGCAATCGATACTGAAATCTGTAGCAAATGCCACCCGTTCTATACTGGTAAGCAAAAATTGTTAGATACTCGTGGTAACGTAGAACGCTTCAAGAAGCGTATCGAAGCTGGCGCTAAGGCTCAAGCTACTAAGGTAGAAAAGAAGCCTCGCAAAGCTCGCAGCACAACCACTACTACAAAAGTAGTTAAGGCTAAATAATTTTTGAACAAAAAAAAGACCACCGAAATTTCAGTGGTCTTTTTGATTAAAGTCATCAAAGTCTATAATCCTCTACTCCTGCGAATAATTTGTCAAAAATAAAAACCACCGACATTACTCGGTGGCTAGTTTGTATTACCATGGCAAGATTTACTGAGGTGACTCAGGAATTCCACCGTGATAAGTTTTGATAGATTCTACTATTTTGAGATATACATCGATCCAATCGCCATTTAGATCGTCCTTAAGAAGAGTGTGAGGAACGCAATTGTCACCATTGCATGAGCTAGAACAGTTATTCTTCCATGGGGTCAGGATGGCCTTGCCATCCCTGGAAAAATAGAAGTTAAGAAAGCTTTCATTGTGATCGTCACCGAACACAACTGCTCCTTCGATAACAGATAGCCTTCGCTCAGGTTCCATGTCAGTCTGATAACCTTCGTCATTTTCGACCCAAAAAAGGGATACATCTCGCAAGCTTGCAAGGACTTTTGTCCAACTTGTTAGTCTTTCATTAGCCTCTTGTCTAGTTTGCATAGCCTCAACTTTGCTTTGCTCCGCCTCTATAGGCAAGGTAGGAATCATTTATTTTACGCCTCCATTCATTTCATTCTTTATAATCCCAAAGGGACTTAATACTATATCATATATTTAAACTATTGTCAAGGCAGTGACTAGCCAAAACCTAATAATTTAAGTACAATAACTGAGTTATGAAACCAGGATTTATCAAAATATTAGAAGAGTACGATGCGCTAACCGAGCAGATGAGTTCGGGTGGCGATTTTGATATGGCTAAAGTTGGTCGCCGTCAGGTGGAACTTTTGCCAACAGTTGAAAAAATCCAAAGTTTGCAATCGGCGGAAAAACAGATTGAAGAGAACAGACAGTTACTAGATAGCGATGATGAAATGATGCGCAACATGGCTGCGGAAGACATTGAAATGTTGGAGAGTAAAATCATTGAATTAACAGATAAAATTGAAGTTGAACTGATTCCAAAAGACGAGCACGATGATAAAAATATTATCATTGAAATGCGTGCTGGTGCTGGTGGCGATGAATCCACTCTGTTCTCTGCAGAAATGTTCCGCGGTTATGGTAAATATGCGGAAGCAAATGGATGGACTGTCCACATTGTATCTAGCTCCAAAAGTGAAGCTGGTGGATTCAAAGAAATTATCTTTGAAGTAAAAGGACGAGCTGGGTCAAATGGAACAACTGGCGGACCTTACAGCAAATTTAAATACGAATCTGGCGTGCATCGCGTTCAACGTGTGCCAGAAACTGAAAAGCAAGGGCGCGTTCATACATCAACAATTACAATTGCGGTAATGCCTGAGTTAGAAGAAAAAGATTATTCGATTGAAATGAAAGATTTGAAGATTGAAGCGACTACTAGTTCTGGTGCTGGCGGCCAGAGTGTTAACACCACATATAGTGCTATCCGTATTGTGCACATTCCTACAGGGATTGTAGCCACATGTCAGGATGAACGCTCGCAGGCGCAGAACAAAGAAAAAGCTTTGGCTGTAATTCGTTCTCGCGTTGCTGCTCATTTCCGTGAAATTGAAGAAAAGAAAATTACCGATAACCGCCGCAGTCAAATTGGTACTGGTGATAGAAGCGAAAAGATTCGCACCTATAACTTCCCACAAGATCGTGTTACAGATCACCGCATCAACCAAAACTTCAACCAGATTAACTTGATAATGGAAGGTCAATTCGAACCAATTATTTCCGCGCTACAAGTAGCAGATTTGGAAATGCGTCGAGCCGCGATTGCCGACTAATCTACATACCTAAATGACAATCTCAGAAGTACTCAAAAAGTATTCCACCCATGAATTGGGTAATGAAATAGAAATTCTCCTTGGCCACGTTTTAGGACAATCCAAGGAGTTTTTGTATATGAATGGTGAGTATGTTTTGACTGCTACAGAAGCAAAGAGAATTGAGGAATTAGCTGAAGAGCGCATTGAAAGAGGAACGCCTATCGCCTATCTTACTGGCCATAAGAATTTTTACGGTCTCAACTTCAAAGTTAATAAGAATGTGCTTATCCCCCGCCCGGAGACTGAATGGATAGTAGATGAAGCTTTGAGAATTCTTGCTAAAAAGCAAAAGGTATCTGGACGAAAAACCTTACGGGTGTTAGATGTTGGAACAGGCTCAGGAGCTATTGCTGTCAGCATTGCGTTTAACTCTGATGCTTCGAAAGTACAAGTATTTGCCTCTGACATTTCAGACAAAGCACTCAGTGTTGCGAAGCGAAATGCACTAGCAGCTAAAGCAAATATTACTTTCTATAAAGCTGATTTACTTTCTGGACTAAAGGGAAAGTTCGACATAATAATTGCTAATCTACCTTACGTCCCAGAATCAGATTACAAAAAGTTTTACGAAAATTTAAAGCACGAACCCAAGCTCGCACTAAGTGATGGAACTGACGATTTTGTATTGATAAAGAAACTAATTAATCAGTTGCGAACTCATCTAAACAAAGATGCGATAGTACTCTTAGAAATAGATCCTAAGGCAAGCGATATGAAAGCAAACGGTTTCAAGAAGACTATAATTAAAGATTTCAAGGGTTTACACAGATTCATAAAACTATCCTTGACTAAGCGAACAAAGTAAACTACAATTCGCTCAAAGTAGTACCGAGATTGAGCTAAATTTTGACTGGAGGTGAGAATGACAAGATTTCTCTTTGCAGTGGTTTTCATTCTAGCTGGTGCAAACATTTTGGATCCTTCCTTTAAAGATCGCTACCATATTGTTCTACCAGAGTTTTTGAACGATGGGACGGCCCTTCTTTTCTTCGGAGGTTTCCTGTTCCTATACGGACTGAGAATTGCCATAAGAGGTTGGCCAGAGATACAGAAGGGTTACCAACTGTTTATTTTGGGTCCACTAATTGTAATTTGCTGCGAGTTAGTAGTAATTATAGGAATTCTCTTAATCAAGAATGCGGATACGGGTTTCGCACCGATTAACGCACTGTTTAGTGCTTTTGGGGTAATCTTGTTTCTGGGAGGAATATCATACGCCGTTTTGCATCGATGGAACGAAAGGACACAACTCCTATCAATCTACTAAAGCAAAAAGGTGCTGAGCATACAAAAAGCCGATCGTCTGGAGGAACGATCGGCTTTTATCTTTACTATGCGAAAGTTATTCTTTCTTATCTTCTGCTTTAGCTTCAACTTCTGGTTCAGCACCAACAGCAGCAGCTACTGCAGCAGCTTCATCAACAACATTGTTAGCTTCTTCAGCTTCCATGTCGCGTGGAGGTTGTACAGCGGCGATCATTTCATCTGCTTCTGCTTTGATTTCTACTTTATCAGAAACCACAATATCTTTAACTAGAATTTGCTTATCGAAAGTATCAAGTACAGAGATATCGACTTCAAAGTGTGCTGGCAAGTCACCAGGCAAACATTCTACTTCAACTTCATTCAAAGCTTTA
The DNA here is from genome assembly GCA_964609785.1 of uncultured Candidatus Saccharibacteria bacterium. GTDB lineage: Bacteria > Patescibacteriota > Doudnabacteria > UBA920 > UBA920 > UBA920. Next base: position 4,800 of record CAZSSN010000023.1, read on the forward strand.
AGTAGAGTTCCACCCAAAGCTTTAACAGCGTGGGCTTCACCAATAAATTCGATTTGAACAGTTGCAGTCAATTTTTCTTTCAAGTTAACTTCGTAGAAATCAACGTGAATTGGTTGACTAGATAAGTAGTGACGTTCTACGTCTTGGATCAAAACGTTGCGAACATCGCCACCAGGTAATTGTAGTTCGATAACTGTGCTTTCTCCAGCCTTACGAAGTACTTTTTCGAACTCAATTTGATTAACGCTCAAATGAGTATTCGCTACGTTATTACCATACAGCTCGACCGGGATCAAACCTTGGCGGTATAACGCTTTAGCAGTGCGAGTGTTAATCTCTCGTGCTTCAGATTTTAATTGAACTTTTTCCATATCTAAATTCCATATCTAAAATTAATACCCTGATATTCTACCAAATAACCAGGAATTTTGCAAGGGCGCTAAAGCCCTCTACTTATGAGCTTTTAAAGCTTTAATAAAGTCTCCGTTAAACGATTTTAAGCTCTTATGGACAGTTATACAGTCATCTACGCCTATAGCCTCAAGCTCGCTGAATTTATCACTATCTTTACTAGTTAGGTCAGTTTTTGCAATTACTGTAAATATATCTGGCCCATTTATATCTATATTGAACATTACCGAGCTTTTGCACTTTGCACAGTCAGAATGAATAAGCAGGCGGGCATCAGCTGTTTCTGTGTCGGTATCACTGTCTAGAATTTTAATATTTGAAAAGTCGTATTTTGCATTACAAACTGGGCAATGCAGCATGAATCCTAGCCATGACAGTACTTTTTTCAAATCGAATTTTTTCATATATTTTGTGCTATTTCTTAACTTGATTATACACCGCTAAATTAGAAACGCAAAGCTTTGGACTGGCGCGCTACGTTTTGGGCAATCCCCAATGCAATACAAGTCACCATTAACGAGCTTCCGCCGTATGATATGAATAAAAGCGGGATTCCGGTCACTGGCAAAAGTCCTAAATTAATACCAATGTTGGCGCATACTTGAATGACAAAAAGGAAGAATATACCACCAGTTATATACATGGCTAGGTCATCACGGGCGTAACGCATTATGCGAATTAGTCTTGTAAAGAGCACGAAGAACAAAGTTAAAATTACACTCGTCCCTGCGAAACCGATTTCTTCGGCTGCAGATGCGAAAATAAAGTCGGTTTGTCTTTCGGGTAAGAACTTTAATTGACTCTGCAAACCTCGACCTAAACCACGCCCAAACATTTCCCCGCTTCCAACTGCAATAATAGCTTGGCGCACATTGTAACCTTTTCCTTTTGGATCTTTATCTGGATTCAAGAATACTTCAACACGATTTTTCTGATAGTCTTTGAGCAAAAATTGCCACGACGCTCCTGCAAAAACCAATGCAAGGATTACAAAAATTACTATGTAATACTTTTTCAAAGGACTAATTAGCATCATTCCAAACCAAATTCCCATTACAATAACTGCAGAACCAAGATCGGGTTCTAAGAAAATTAAAGTAGCTGGAATTGCTGTGTACAAAAAAGTAGTGCCGAAATTCTTCCAAGTGTTAATCTGACCACGATTTAAATACAGCCAACGCGCCAATCCAAGAATTATGATTACTTTTGCTAACTCAGCCGGTTGCAAGTTAAAGAAACCCAATTCAATCCATCCACTAGCACCGCGAATTGGATCTCCAAAAACTAATAGATATATAAGAGAAAGAATCAAAATTATATAAGCAACACGGTTCAGTTTTGCTAGTTTGTGGTAGTTATAAGATGCAAACAGCAAAAACAAAATTATTCCACCAATAGAAAAGATAAGCTGACGATAGAAAATCTCCATGGTATCGCCCGATACAGAAACAGCATATTGCAATGCCAAGCCGATCAAAAGCAATAAGCCGCTGACGATAAGCAGCGGCACATCAAAATATTTTAGTTTTTGGAAAAAGGGTACTGTAGCCTGAGGCATAAAATTTTATTTAGAATCCAAATCCGTCGTTAGAATTCGTGTTGGTATTTACTGGAACATTTGTGTCGACTGTTATGTTCAATGGGTCCATCGCATTAGTCACTGGAATTACTTGGACTTTCTTTACCTGGGTACGATACAATCCTGGCCACAATTGTTTATAGGCTCTGCGACCGTACGGCACAAGTCTAGACTCATCTCTTTGACTGACACCTATAATCTTATCGTTATCACCGTACAACAAGAATACTATTCTTGCGGTAGAAATTTGATAAGGACTGTCGTTAATTATTGACCCTTCAGCAATAAAAGTTAGAGGGTTTGATTCATCATACAAAAGCGGTTCAGAAGCGCGCAACTTTACTTCAGGAATATTAATTTTCTTCTGCCACTTCACGTTGTCTAAAATAACACTACCGGAGACTACGGCACTAGATCCACTGTCAATTCTGGCGAAGACTAAATATTTTTTTTCATTGGGAGATAAATATAGTATGCCGTTTGTTGAATAAACAGTTTTCTTAGAGGCATCTTGGAAAGTTGCAGAGTAAGTAATCCCGGTAGCTCCTAAATCTAGGTTAGGATTACTGACCAAAGCTACGCCACTGTAAGTGTTATTAGGGTTTTTAATTATAGTCATATCACCCACCACTGGCGCCTGAGAAGTTTGAAAAGCCGCTTGGGCAGAAAGAGCTTCACGACCATACTTCTGAGCCAAAAATTGCTCAGTGCCAAATCTTGCTATCAGATAAGTAGGGATAATTGCTATCGCAAGAGACAGGACTAAAATTCTTTTCCAGTTTGGCAAATTATTTAACTGGGTGACAAAGGAAAAACCGCCTTCTTGGGCGCCTAATATAGCGCCTTCCACGTTAACTTGAATTGTCTCTTTTATGCCTGACATATGGTTGTGTTATGATAAATTCAGATTACTCTAATTATACCAAAAATACAGCTCTATTCATAATGTTTACCCACCTCCACTGCCATTCTCATTATTCACTTTTAGACGGTCTTTCGAAAGTACCGGATTTAGTTGCGGCCGCAAAGGCAGACGGACAGACAAGCATTGCCATCACTGACCATGGCGTTATGTACGGTGCGGTCGACTTCTTTAACGAGTGTAATGCTGCTGAAATAAAACCAATAATTGGTGTTGAGGCATACATTGCACCACGCTTAATGACCGACAAAGATGGCAAAAGCGATGCAGACTACTTTCACATGATCCTGTTAGCTGAAAACTACGAGGGCTATTTGAACTTAATGAAGCTGACTACAATAGCGCACGTAGAAGGCTATTACTACAAGCCTAGAATTGACCTACCTACTTTAAAAAAGCATGCAAAAGGTTTAATAGCTCTTTCTGGTTGTCCTCGAGGACATATTCCCCGAGCGTTCGAGAAGAGCGCCAAAGATGATAGCAGTGCTGCCGAAGAGCAGCTAAAGATCATGCTCGATATTTTTGGAAAAGATAATTTCTTTTTGGAATTGCAACGTAACTCCAACCACGGCGAAGAACTACAACCAAATGATAAATTAATTGCGTTAGGCAAAAAGTTTAATGTCCCAGTAGTTGCGACTCAAGATTGTCACTACATTAATAAAGATGATGCTGAAGCTCAAGACATAATGGTTTGTATCGGCACAGGTCGAACTCAGCAAGAAGAAAAAAGACTAGACATGCGTGGTCATGACTTAAGTCTAAGCACCACCAAAGAAATGGAAGAAAAGTTTGCAGACATTCCAGAAGCAATTTCTAACACCCAAGTTATTGCGAATAGATGCGATGTAAAAATCCCAATTGGTCAAAGACTATTCCCCGAGGTTAAATTACCAGCAGGAAAAACTTCCGAAGAACACTTAAGAGATGTTGTATATGAACTATCCCCGCCTCTCTATGCTGCAGAGGATGGAAAAATTTCAACTGAAATTCAAGAACGCATCGATTATGAATTAGACATTATTAACTCTAAAGGATTTGCTCCTTACTTTTTAATGGTGGCTAATATTGTTCGTGGTGCTCACAAACTAGGGGCAGTAACCAACACTAGAGGTAGTGCTGCTGGTTCAATCGTTGGGAAAATCCTTGCGATTACAAACGTAGACCCTCTTTACTATGAATTGCCTTTCGAGCGTTTCCTAACCAAGCATCGCCCAACCCCTCCTGATATCGATCTTGATATTGCTGATGACAGACGTGATGAAGTTATTGCTTGGATGACCAATGAATACGGTCACGACAAAGTCGCGCAGATTATTACCTTTGGAACAATGAAGGCGCGGGCGGTAGTTCGAGATGTTGGACGAGCTTTAGCAATTCCATATGGCAAATGCGATCGTATTGCCAAAATGATTCCACTCGGCAAGCAAGGTTTTGAAATGACTTTAGACAAAGCGATTGGTTTGAGCGAGGAACTTAAAACCATTTACGAAACCGATGAAGAAACAAGACGGATAATTGATATTGCCAAAAAGCTAGAAGGTTGTGTTCGTCATGCTTCAATTCATGCTGCGGGGATCATCATTACTCCAACCCCACTAATAGACAACATTCCACTGCAGAAAGAATCCGATGGAGAACGTCTCATTACACAGTACGACATGTACGCTCTTGATGAAAACATGCAGAGCAATGCGATCGGGGCTATTAAGTTGGATTTACTAGGAATTCGCAATCTTTCTATTCTAGAAAAAGCGGTGAAGTTAATTAAGCTTCGTCACGGCATCGACATCGATATCGGCAATCTCCCCCATCCTGATCCAAAAACTTTTGAGATGCTTTCTAAAGGTTTAACCTTTGGTGTTTTTCAACTTGGTTCATCTGGCATGACACGCTACTTAAAAGAACTAAGACCAAGCACTATTTTCGATATCTCAGCGATGGTTGCTTTGTATCGTCCAGGGCCAATGCAATTTATTCCAGACTATATTGCGCGTAAACATAATGCCAAACTTATTTCCTACTTGGATCCTGAATTAGAAAGAATCCTTAGTCGTACCTATGGTATTTTGGTTTATCAAGATGACCTTTTGATAATCGCTCATGACCTTGCAGGATACACCTGGGAAGAAGTAGACAAATTCCGTAAAGCAGTTGGTAAAAAAATCCCAGAAGAGATGGCTAAGCAAAAAGAAAAGTTTATTCAGGGGTGTGTAAGGACTTCTGGGTGGAGTGAAGCAAAAGCCACTCAAATTTGGACATGGATTGAACCCTTTGCTGCCTATGGATTCAACAAATCTCACTCTGCTAGCTATGCGCTTGTGGGCTATCAAACCGCTTATTTAAAAGCTAATTACGCCGTTGAGTTTATGGCTGCTGTGATGACTGCAGAGAGTGGAGATGAAGAAAAAATCTATGCAGCCGTGGAAGAATGTAAAAAAATGGGTATCGCTGTTTTGCCGCCAGACGTAACTGAAAGCTACGGCGACTTTACAGTAATTGATGAGCATACAATTCGTTTTGGCTTGCGTGCAATTAAGAATTTAAGCTCAGAAGTTGTCAGGAAAATTATTGATTGTCACAAAGAAGGAATTAAGTTTGAAAGCTTAGAACATTTTCTTACAGAGAGCTACACAAAAAGTTTCAACAAGCGCTCCTGGGAAGCACTGGCTAAAGCGGGTGCTCTAGATAGATATGGCGACCGTGCTCAACTATTAGCCAACACTGAGCGGGTATTAGATTTTCTTCGCGAGCATTTTAGGCAAGATAACATTGGTCAAAGTTCTTTGTTTGGCGCAAGCATGCAAATTGGCAAACTTCAGTTGAAAAACGATGCTCAGCCTGCCAGTACAGAAGAAAAATTAGGTTGGGAAAAAGAGCATCTTGGGTTGTTTGTATCCGCTCATCCTTTAGATGCCTATCGAAATGTGCTGAAAGGATTTACACCAATAATTAATGTTCCCAACATTAACGATGGCCAGGCTGTATTAATTGGTGGAATCATTTGTAAGTACAAAAGAACTTTGACTAAGAAAAATGATCCGATGGCATTCTTCTCAATTCAAGACTTATCGGGAACTACAGAAGTTTTAGTTTTCCCTAAAGTCATGCTGCAGGCTCTCCCCTTCTTAGACATGGATAGAATTGTACAAGTAAAAGGTAGGGTCTCGGACAAAGACGGAGAAAGAAAAATTATTGCAGAAGAAATTAAAGATATTGTTAGTGACGAGCTTTACACCATGGCTCTTTCTGAAATGGAAAAGAACAAACAAATTGTTATTCACATGCATAACATTCACAACACTGAGGCATTGAATCAAATTAAGGATTTACTGATTGCCAATCCTGGTAATGCGCAGGTCTATTTAAGTGTAGGAAGTGCGGGGGCAAGCAAAA
>CAZSSN010000024.1:0-10700 GCA_964609785.1 uncultured Candidatus Saccharibacteria bacterium
CATATGGTTGGTTTAACTACTAAATAAATAGTATCATACAAGTACTAACCTAAACATATGGACAATAACACAAACAAGAAAGGCAAGATTCTGATTCTCTACACCTCAAGTGGATTGGGGCATAAATATATTGCGCTAAACATCGCTTATCATTTAGAGAAAGCAGGTTTTGAGATTAAACTTGCAGATGTACTAAAAGTACAAAGTGGAATAATGGTAGATGCAGGGGAATGGTTTCACAGTTTAATTAATCGCCGGTTCCCTTTTATTTGGCGCTGGCTATATTTTAGTAAAGCATTTGCAAAGGTGACCATGCCCTTTCGTGTTCCACTAGCGGGTAAGAACAGCGAGAACATTCAAAGTGCTGTGAGAGAATTTCAACCGGACATGGTGATATCAACTCAAACAAGTGCGTCCGCTCCAATGGCTTACATGAAACAACATAAATTGTTCAACGGTAAGTTTGTCATTGCTTTTAGCGACTATCACTTTCATCCATATTGGTTTTACGACCAAGCAGATTTCTATTTGGTAAACATCAAAGAACAAAAAGATGCACTTGAAAAGTTAGGGGTGTCTGCAGAGAAGATTGCTGTTTCTGGAATTACGTTGAAACCATCAGAAGATGTTAATGTAGAGTCAGTGAAACAAAAACTTGGTCTCACAGGAAAAGATGTTGTGCTAATGTCTAGTGGTTCTTTGGGAATTGGTTTCCCAGAAAGTCTTTTGTTGGACTACGCAAAGGAGTTAACCAAGACACAACCGAATGCACAACTAGTAGTAGTGTGTGGCAAGAATGAAACAATGAAGAAACATTTAGAAGATGAAGCAGTCAAACTGAAATTGAACATGACAGTTCTCGGTTTTTACGAACCAATGTCTGAACTATTTGCCATCACTAATGTGTTTCTCACAAAACCGGGTGGGCTAACTGTGGCAGAAGCGTTGCGAGATACGGTGACTATGTTAACTACTCACTTTTTACCAGGGCAGGAAGAACTTAATTACGAGTATCTGACCACGAGAAAACTGATGCACCCAATACCATCACCTATGACTCCACAGAATTTGGTGTCTAGAACAGTAGAGTTAATGAAACAAAAAATAGAAGTAGAAAATCCAAATTCCATAGAAATAACGCAGAAAAATAACGAGGGATCAGCGTTAATAAAAAGTATCGAAAATTTGTTTCATAATGTTTGACGAGCTCAAATCCATGCGTTAGTATAAGACAAAGAGTATTTAACTGATATATTATGCCACGCAAAGAAAAATCATTTTTTGGGAAAATCATGGGCGGCGATGTTACTGATGTCGACCAAGTAGAAGAGGAAGAAACTGTTGAAGAAACCACTATTCTAGACGACGACGATTTAGAAGATCTTGAAGCTGACGATGATATTGACGATCTAGAGGAAGAAGACGAAGAAGTTCATTATGTTGAAGAACCAGCTATTGCTCAAGCTCCTGCTGAAGAATACGAAGACGAATCAGATGATAGCGAAGATGAAGGCGAGCTTGAAGTTCCTGTCCAAGGTGGATATGAAGAAGCTGAACCTGTTGCTGTCGGTGGTGCTGCGGTAAGTCAAAAAGATGAAGAGTGGATGAATGACTACGAAGGTGCTCTGAACATCGACATGTATCAGACCAAAGATAACGTGATCATCAAATCTACAATTGCAGGTGTTCGTCCAGACGACATCGACATCACAGTTGCGAACGACATGGTGACAATCAAAGGCTCTCGTACACGTGAAGAAAAAATTACTCAAGATGATTACTTCTATCAAGAATGTTATTGGGGAAGTTTCTCAAGAAGCGTAATTGTTCCAGTAGACATTGATAGTGAAAACATTGAAGCTGATTTGAAAGATGGAATCCTAACTGTAATTGTTCCAAAAGCTGCAAAGGCTAAGACAAAGAAAGTTAAAGTTAAAGGATTATAAGCTCTTCAAGCAAAGAAAAGCTCCGCTCTTGCGGAGCTTTTTAAATACTGATATACTCTTTCGTTAAAGGAGGAAAAAAGTTGAAAGTTATATCTGATGAATATTTTGAAGCGCATTTATCAAATGATTTTTATAACCCAATTTACAATACCGAAGATCACCGACTCTTAGAAGCCAAATCCATCGCAGGGCACATCCTAAAAGATCCGAACTATTGGATGGTGTATCAAAGCTCTGTTTTTGCTTTAAATACGGAAAAAATTTATTTGCTCTGGGCGCATGGAGTAGGTAAAAAGGATTCGTCGGAATATTGGTATCAGGATGAAGACAACTTATTTAAGGTTCAGGAGTGGGTGAATGACAAAGATGGTTTAGGAGCAGTTTTAATTATTTTTACTTGTAATGTAATTGGAGCTACTCTCTTTTCCAGAAAGTCCCCGATTTTCTATCCCACTTCTGAACTTAGCTATAACGATATAATCGAAGGAAAGAATATTCAAATGTTCATTCCTAGATAGATTTCTTACTAGCTTTAGGTCGCCAATTGTAGGCGGCCTTTTTTATGGTTTCATAATGACTAAAATGCTATAATTTATAGTGAAATACCTTACACTTAAAATCTGAAATTCAAACAAATGGGCAGACCTAAAAAAATAAAAGATGAGCCTTCAATCCTCAAATCTATCCCAAAACCACATTTAGACCTAGCATCAGATACTAAGCGCGGCATCGCCGTGGTAGTTTTTGCTATTTTGGCAGGAGTGACCGGGCTTTCCGTAGTTGGCGCGGCTGGTGGACTTGGTCAATTCATTTTTAAGATCTTCCAGCTAATTGCTGGTGTACTAGGCTACCTTATGCCAGTGCTATTTTTGCTTGTTGCTTACCTCTTGTTCAAGAGTACTCCGGATGAAGAAAACAAACATCCTTATTTCCGAACTTACTTAGGAATATTTTTAGCCGTTGGTGCAATAGCTGGATTAATTCACTCTGTGTACATAACTCCCGAGATGGGAGCTGTTGCAATCGCTAACGCTGGAAAAGCTGGTGGTTGGTTGGGCGCACTTTTCGCCGGGCCAATTATTGGAGCGTTTGGATTTTGGGCTGGCGGTCTACTGATGGTCGGAATTTTAATAATTGGCGTAGGAGTCACTTTAAACATTTCCCCAACAATGTTCTTCAAGAAAAAATTGAAAGAAGAAGGTGCACCAGGAGCTTTGGATAAAGTTAAAATTAATTCTCTAGATTCATCTGACGAAACTGAAGACGAAGAAGATGCTGAACTTGATGAAGCCGATGAAGAGGATGAAACGCCACGACCAAAACTAAATACATCTATTAATTTAACTCCGTCTGGTCCAAGCAAAGAAGACGAAGAGATCTCGAAGATGGAATCTATTATTATAGAGGATCGTCGCGATTGGAAACTTCCTCCGTTTGATTTACTAGATGACAACAAAACAGAAGTTGATTCTGGTGACATTGAAAGCAATGTTCAGATTATTCAAAAGACTTTAGCAGACTTTGGTATCGATGTAGAAATGGGAGAAGTTAACGTTGGGCCAACTGTGACTCAATACACACTTCGTCCATCAACTGGTGTTAAGCTTTCACAAATTGCTGGCTTGCAAAACGATTTAGCTTTGGCACTTTCTGCGCAATCAATTCGTATGGAGCTTCCAATTCCCGGTAAAGCGTTAGTTGGTATTGAAGTGCCAAATAAAACTACAGCCATGGTTCGCCTTCGTGAAGTTATGCAAACATCTGACTTCGTTAATCACAAGAGCAAGCTTGCTGTCTCTCTTGGTCGCGATGTAGCTGGCCGACCAATGGTAACTGATTTAGCTAAGATGCCACACATGCTAATTGCTGGCGCTACTGGCACAGGTAAATCTGTGGGAATCAATAGTTTGTTCGTCTCTCTACTATATAGAAACACTCCGCAAGATATTAAGTTTATCGTTGTAGACCCGAAGCGCGTTGAATTAAGTATGTATAACGGTATCCCTCATCTTCTTACTCCCGCAATCACTGAACCAGATAAAGCTGTTAACGCGTTAAAGTGGGCAGTGGCGGAAATGGAACGACGTTATAAATTGCTTGCAGAAGCGGGTAATCGTAACATTGCGGATTATAATGCTGCGACAGAACTAAAACTTCCTTACATTGTAATCATTGTAGATGAATTAGCTGACCTGATGGCAGTTGCTCAGAATGAAGTTGAAGCTGCTATTGTTCGTTTGGCTCAAATGGCCCGTGCTGTTGGAATTCACTTAGTGCTGGCGACTCAGAGCCCTCGTGTTGATGTAATCACAGGTTTGATTAAAGCGAACATTACTTCCCGCGTTGCTTTTGCAGTTGCATCTCAAGTTGACTCTCGAACTATCTTAGACATGAGTGGTGCAGAAAAACTTTTGGGAAATGGTGACATGTTGTTTACTTCAGCAGAATTTAATAAGCCACGCCGTGTACAGGGCGCTTACATTGGTGAACAAGAAGTTCGCAAAGTTGTAGACTTCTTTAAGAACCAAGCAGGTGCTGTAATCTACAATGAAGATGTAATTGAAAAACCAAAACGCGGTCTCGGCTTAAATGGTCAAGGTGGTGACGACGGAAATGACGAAGACGATATGTACGATGCAGCCAAAGAAGAAGTGACCCGTGCTGGAAAAGCTTCAGCTTCACTTTTGCAACGTCGCCTTCGTGTTGGGTATGCTCGCGCTGCTCGTTTACTCGACTTGCTAGAAGAACGAAATGTTATTGGGCCAGGTGATGGCGCTAAACCTCGTGAGGTTTATGCAATCTCTGATGAAGAACGCGGTGAGTACGGTTCTGAAGAAGTTTAAAAATATTTATATGCATGGTATGATGTGCATGGTAACCCTTATCTATAGGTCTCCGAGAGACCCAAGAATAAAAGCCGCCCACTTGGGCGGCTTTTGCTATCTATAATTGTTTAAGCCATTCTTTGATTAACTCTTGATTCTTTTTGTTGCAACCATTGCACCATTGTTCGGGTTGTTCAGTTAGCGCATGTTCGTACTCATCCATGCTCATCCATTTGGCTTCAACCACTTCGCCGTCGGTAAATTTTAAGTCTTCCGGGTTTCCGTTAAAGAGGTATGCATAACTTTCGTAGAAATGTAGATGATCTTCATTCTTAGCTTTACCTTTGCCAATTAAATTGATCTTCATCAAATCTATGTTCAATCCTACTTCTTCCGACAACTCTTTTGCCACTGTCTCTAAATGAGACTTACCAGCAGGAACGTGACCGCCAAAATAGGTTTGCCACTTTCCTGGATTTCCACCAACGTTCAGTGCGCGTTTTGAAACCATTAAATCTCCCGACTTATTAACTAGCCATACATTAACGACTCCGTGCCAATGCTTAACTGGTCTTTCATGGACTACTGAACGAGGCAACGGTTCAATCACATTACCCGACTCATCGTAAACTTGTAATAATTCTTCTTGCATAACGTATTGATTAGTTTTAATCTAAATCTTTTCCCACATTCCTTTAAACATTTCACGCAAGTTTTTTGCCATTACCGCATCGTGAGTTTCTACCATGTAGTGTGGATGTTGGTTAGTCACAATAAATAGAACATAGTCACCAAGCACAACATGAGTTGCGGAAAAGTCTACGGCCTTATCCCAGTACTTTGTTTGTCTTCGATCGTCAGATAATTTATTAGCTATATCTTTTTCGGTGGGTTTGTTATTTGTAAAAACTCTAAGGCCAAAGTCTTCAGGAAAAATTTCCCAGTGGTACGCGACCCATTCTTTATATGTTTCTAAGAGCGTAACATCTTGGAATCCCCACCAATTTTTATCTTCTATCTTTCTAGCACTTTCTATCCAAATTGGTAATTGTTTAATTAGAAAATCTGCTAGTTGCGGCTCATCAATAAAACGGATTTTAGGAACAGAATACTGTTTAGATCTTGGTAAGGCCTGTAGTTCTAGGATTGCCTGTTCAATGGCAGTCTTTTTTTGTTCTAACTCTTGTTCTTGGGATTTATATAGAGTACGAAGCTCCTCAGGGGGGAGGGCTGTGTAGTATCTATTTGTACCTCCAAGATCTTCAATGATAATTCCTTTTTTAATAAGTTCCTTCGAAACACTATATACCGTCGTTCTATTGATTTTTGCGATACGGGAGACATCTGTAGCAGAGAGCTTTCCGTTCTCTTGAATACATAAATATACGGCGATTTCTTTATCGGTAAAACCTAATTGTTGCAAATATTCATTTAACATAGCTTAATTATAGCATGTTGTTGGAGATAAATCAACAGTGAATTAATTGCTTATTTAAAGCTAAATGTTAGAAAATATATATTGTATGTTGGAATAGCCTTGACAAAATGTCAAAAAGTTGCTATACTGTTTTCAACAAAAATCAATCTCTTAAAAACTACAGCCTTGAGGAGGGCAAAATGAATACACTATCGAAAGAAAGACAGCGTCAGTATACTTATATTCTTAACTCAGTTAAGAATTCACCCGTGGAAACAATTGAATTTGAAGGTAATACCTATCACTTCAAACTCGATTACAAGCTGCCGTTCGGCGAATGCCATTATGCCCGTGTATTTTCTAAGCTAATCTATCTCAAGGAATGTTTAGGTCTAATCAAACCTGGAGATACTCTGTTAGAAACTACATCGGGTTCTGGTGGAAGAGGTGCGGCTGCAGTTGCAACCGCCCTAGGATACCGGATCATCATTGGCTTGCCAGCTGGTGGTGAAAAGGCTCGCGAAACCGCTATTGAAAAAGCGGGTGGAGAATTACTTCTTACGCCAGCCGAAGCCTACGTAAATGGTTTCCCGGAATTCATCAAGCAGTATCTTGTTGAAAACCGTGGAACCAGATATATCAATCATGTTATGGGAGATATATCTGGAAGAGGAGACTGTATTAATCACGGCGCGATTGATGCTTTCCGCCCATTTGTGTATGAAGTTTTTGAAGCCGGTATTAAACCTGATGTTGTTATATGTCCTCTCGGTAACGGGACTACAACTCTACCAATGGCAGAAGGGTTTAAATCCACGAAAACGGAAGTTGTTGGTTTTGAGTCTGTTGTGGCCGGCTATGCGCACAGAAAATACTACCCTGGTAAATACGAAGAACTCTTCGGGATAAACCCAGATGTATTTACCCGGCATGACTTGCCGGGATCATCTCCTTCCCACACAACTTTTTCAATGCCCGCTCTAGATGCAGCAATATCGCAACTAGATGGTGTCGGATTGGTGACAAGTAATTACACTGATCAACTCTTTAATGAAACTGTCGGATTTAAACCGTCTGACAAAAGTAGTTGGGTTGTGAAGTGGGATGACTTCCACCATGAAGCGCTCGCGGAGTTTGGAAGGACCGGTCGGGCTGGCTTTGCTCTCGCCGTCACACTGGCACGAAAAAAGGAATTGATTGGCAAACAATTTCTTGTCCCAGTGTTTGACGCATCTTGGCATTACGATAGCTGAAAAGCATTTAGCGGAAACTATTTACCACAGTTTCCGCTTTTTTTATTATTCCAAATTATCCCTCACGCCGTTGTGGAAACTGAAAGTTATTGCCTAAACAGGCAGTAATCTGATTGCAGCCCGAAGGGAGAAACGCTGCCTGTGTGCAAATGGCCTTTCAGTTTTTCCAGGCAATGATGTATGGTATGATAAATGATATGCCAATTGAATTTGAAACAAAAAAACTATCGATGGAGACTCTGGGAGAGTACCTTTTAGAGGTACGCAGCCAATTCGGTTACACCTTAGAGGAAGTTTCCCAAAAGACTGGGATTTATGAGAAGTTTATACACTATATAGAGACAGGAAAATATCACCTTTTGCCCCCAGGGGTATACGTACTGGGATTTCTGAAGAAATTGGCCCAAGTATATGACATTTCCTCTGAGGCTCTATTGGATCAGTATAGAAAAGAGCGAGGTATAGTAGAGCACCAGGCTTCAGAGAAATTAGCAGGGCAAAAGAATTGGAAAGAGTGGTTTAAGAAGATTACCATCACCCCTAAGCTATTAACGGTTTCTGGCAGCGCTCTAGTTGGGGCAATCGCCTTCTTCTATATAGTATTCCAAGTTTTCGCCATCAATAAGACGCCCAACCTTGTAATCACTGAGCCAAAGAATGATGCTGTTATCACGGGTACATCAATTAACGTTGTAGGAAAGACTGAGCCTGGAATCACTGTGAGCATCAATGGACAAAATGTATTCGTTGACCCTGATGGAAAATTCCATACTACTATAGGAGTAGCGCCAGGACAGAAAGAGTTGAAGATTGATGCAGCTAATAAGTTTGGAAAAAAGAATGAACAGATGTTAGCGCTACGAGTTGAAGAACCTAACGTTGCTGGAGTAGAGACTACAGTTCCATCAGAATTACAACTAGAATTAAAATTCAGCAAAGCTACTAAAATAGAAGTAGAACAAGATGGTACAAAACTGCCAAGTGAAATAGTTCCCGCTGGTGGTGTTAAGCAAATTACTGCGCAAGATAATATAACTTTAACCACCTATGACGCCGGCAACACTAAAGTGATATTAAATGGTGCCGAGGTTGGATCGTTAGGAAAGTCTGGCGAAAAAATTACAGTACCATTTTCAAAAGATGCAGCGGACTTGATGACTACTAACAGCGAAGCCGAAAAACTTTAAGAATACTTTAAAATAGTTTTACATTAACTTTATATACGGACTGATATCCTACAAAGGTAATTAAGAAAGAAATACATGGCAAAAGAAAAAAAAGCTCCGAAAACAATTGCAGCAGCTTCCACTACTAATAAAGGTAGAGCGGGGGCAATCGATAACGCGATAGATCAGATTCGCGACAAGTTTGGTGATGGCAGCATCATGAAAATCTCCGATCAACATAAAATGAATGTTGAAGCTACTCCTACAGGTTCCATTAGTTTGGACATGGCTCTTGGAGTAGGTGGTATTCCTAAAGGGCGTATCATTGAAATTTATGGACCTGAAAGCTCAGGTAAGACTACATTAACTTTGCACATGATTGCAGAAGCGCAAAAGCGTGGTGGCGTAGCTGCTTTCATCGATGCCGAACATGCTTTGGATCCTGATTATGCTAAACGTATCGGAGTTAGCTTAGAGGACCTGCTTATCTCACAGCCAGACAGTGGTGAGCAAGCGCTGGATATCACTGAAACTTTAGTTCGTAGTAATGCATTGGATCTTATTGTAGTAGACTCTGTTGCTGCATTAACCCCACGCGCTGAAATCGAAGGAGAAATGGGTGCATCTCATATGGGTTTGCAAGCTCGTCTGATGTCGCAGGCTCTGCGTAAGTTAACAGCTATAATTTCTAAATCTAACACTACAGTTATTTTCATCAACCAGATTCGTATGAAAATTGGTGTGATGTTTGGTAACCCAGAAACAACCACTGGTGGTAATGCTTTGAAGTTCTATGCCTCAATCCGTATTGAAATTCGCCGAAGCGCTCAAATTAAAGATGGCGATAAGATCATTGGTAATCGTACAAAGGCCAAGGTGGTAAAGAATAAGGTAGCCCCACCGTTTAAGGTGGCTGAGTTCGACATTATGTATAACGAAGGAATTTCCGCAGCTGGAGATATTTTGGACACCGGTCTGCTTATGGAAGTAATTTCTAAGTCAGGAAACTCGTATTCTTACAAAGACGTAAAGCTTGGAGTAGGGCGTGAGACTGCCAAAACCTTCCTGAAAGAAAATAAAGAGATATTTACTCAAATTGATACAGATCTTCGTGAGAAACTAGATTCAGGTGGTGGCTTGCCAACCAAAGAGCTTCCTGGGGAAGAGGTAGAAGACGAAGAATAATTAATTTTATTCATATGGATATTACAAAAAAGTATTTTGATAATCAATTTGAATCTTTGAGAAGTAGTCTTGATAGTAGATTTGAAAATATTGATGGGCAGTTTAGCAGTATGCGCCAAGACATCAAAGAAATTAAAGAGACCCTATCAGCAGTAGATAAAAGAGATCTAGAAGATAGTAACGCGTTCGCTAGAGTTTTGACCCGCCTCACTAAAGACGTGGAAACACTTAAAGCACAATAACTTGCTTGATAATAAAAAGCACCTGACCTCGGGTGCTTTTTGCTTTATACTATATATATGTCAAAAGAACACATAGATTTATCAGATCAGCTTTATTGTAGTGTGGACTTGGAGTTCACTGGGTTTGACCCGGCTCGCGACCAAATCTTAGAGATTGGATTCGCGTTTTTTCGTATGACCGAAAAGGGCGCAGAAATTACAGAGCAATGGTCCCAAGTTTTTAAATCATCTATAGAAGTACATCCGAAGATTTTAGGATTAACTGGCATCACACAAGAAGAGCTAGATGCGGCTCCGGATTTTAATGATCACAGAGAATTTTTGCAGGAGAAACTTGGTAATGCAATAATCGTCGGGCATAACCCTGTGATGGATGTAAAATTTTTGGAAGCTTATGGTTTGAAGCTATCTGGAAAGATAATAGATACATTAGAGTTAGTGCAATTCATTTTACCCACACATCATAGTTATAACTTAGAGAACCTGGTCCACTACTTTGGCGTTAAGCATCACAATGCTCATCGAGCTTTAGGCGATGCTATTTCTACGATTACAGTCTTGGAAAATTTATTACGAACATATAACCAGTTTTCTAAGAAGCTAAAACAAGAGTTAACATCTGTAGTATCCCGTGGAGACTTTCTATGGCAGAAGTTATTTGAACAA
>CAZSSN010000025.1:0-9849 GCA_964609785.1 uncultured Candidatus Saccharibacteria bacterium
ACCTTTGGCCTTCTCGGTGTAAACGAGACGCTCTAACCAACTGAGCTAATCGCCCTTATAAATTAACTTACGTATTATAGCAAACTGTCAGAATATTTCAAGAGACCTTGAAGCTATTGAATATCTTGTCTATAATTGATTAGTTGTACATGCGCGAGTGCTGTAATTGGTAAACAGGCTGGCTTGAGGTGTCAGTGTCTTCACGGGCGTGGAGGTTCGAGTCCTCTCTCGCGCACCAAAAAAATCACGCTAGATGCGTGATTTTTTTATCTACTTAAATTACCTTAAACAACTTCCCATTTCCCTCGACTATCTCGAGCTAAAGTGCCTAATAAAGTGAATCCTGCAGCTAGTTTGTGTCCCCCGCCTCCTAGAGACTGAGCAATGGCTTGTACATCCACACCTTTGTATTCTTCGCTGCGTAAACTCCCTTTGATGATGTCTTTATCTTGTTTTAAGAACATAGCAAACTTCGCCTCAGGCACTTTATTCAAAGTTTCTACAATTCCTTCAAAAGCAGAGAGTGGTGGGTTGCCTAAATCGTTGAGCTCCTCTGCTGTAATAATAGAGTAGATCATTTGCTTTGTTTTATCGTAGTGAGCATTACCCAAAGCTTTGGACCACGCCTTCAAACTGGCTAAGTCTTTACCCTCGTATGTGTGTTTAGTGACTGTGGAGACACGAGCACCTTTTGTCATCAACTCTGCTGCTGCAGCTAGCGTGCTAGCTTGTGTGTTGCTGTGCATAAAGATTCCTGTGTCTGTAACAATTCCTGTTAACAAACAAAGCGCAATATCGTGAGTAATTTCCCATTCCGCAAACTTAAATAAGTCGTAAGTTAATTCTGCAACAGAAGATTTAGTATAATCAACAACATTTACATCGCCATACATTTTGTTATCTGGATGATGATCTAAATTAATTGTTGGAACATCTAGTTTTAAAATTTCTTCATGCTTCACTCTGTCTCGGACAGAGCATCCAGAAATTACAAGAGCATCGAATTGCCAATTCTGGCCTTGCTCGTCTTTTGGCAAAGTTTCAGAAACTAATTCTGCCATCGGCAAGTATTGAAGCTGTTGAGGCACTCCCCCCTTAACAACAACTGCAACTTTTTTCCCAGCAAGCTTTAAATGATGCGCCAAAGCCAAAGCCGAACCAAGGTCATCGCCATCAGTTCGTTCATGAGTAGTTAATAAAATAGTCTGCGCTTGTTCGAGCAGTTGTTTGGCTTGTGGGAAAGACTCGTGCATTAGTTTTCCTCGCCCTCGTCTTCTTCGTGGATTTTGTTAATCAGCGCATCTATGTGCTGAACGTATCTAGGTGATGTATCTAAAAAGAATTGTAATCGTGGAGTCATCTTCATGCCCATTTGGCGATTTAATTCACCCTGAATATCGTAAATATTTTTTTGGATAGCGGCTAGGATTTTGTCATCATCGCCACCAACGATTGAAACCCAAACTTTTGCCCAACGAGAATCGCCACTGGTTTCTACTCGAGAAACAGTCACTAAGCCATTTTGGCCATCTAAAAATTCCGGTAGGCTACTGCCGACTAGACGTTGAATTAACGAATTCATTTTTTCTATTCGATTGGTGTTTTTAGGTTGTGCCATAGCTGTGTACTATATCAAACTATGTATATTATAGCAAGGGTTGGTGGTATTTTGATAAAATTTCCTATAAAAAAAGACCCAACAACACAAATGGTTTGGAGGGTCACGAGTACCACGGGGTTATCATCTCTAGTTGGGATTGTTTAATTCAGCCAGGTATTCCACAATCTCGACTAAGGCGTCTATTGTCTCCCAAGGCATGGCAATAAAAGCATCGGCATGAAGTTCTTCCGGCCTATCTTTTTTTGATATAAGCAGAGCATTTAGGTATGGGTGAGCTACTCTCAACTCCCTAATTAGCTCGTTTCCTGAAGTACGGCTGTCGATTCGTTCTTCGACAACGATTGCATCAAATACATAATCGTTGGCGAGATCCATTGCCTCGGCCGCATTGTCTGCTATGTGAACTGACATTCCCACACTCTCTAGTGCGAAATCGATAGTTCTTCGAACTTTTGAATTTTTCCTAGGATTTATAAGTAAGATAAGTTTCTCTGCCATTTTTCCTCCGAACGTTTTGTATAGAACTCTTTATGAGATAACTGCTAACTGTAACACTTTTGACTAAAAAAATCAAGACCAGCGTATTGCTGGCCATGATGTAAAATATTATTCGAAATAGGTTCAACTTGAGTCTTAAAGTGTTTTCTGCTTAAGAGTTTCCTCAAAACTTTCGATCATGTCGCCTTCCAGTACTTTGACATTGGTTTTAAGCTTCATGCCAAATTCGTTGCCACGCGCTACTTCTTTGGTATCGATCTTGCTTTGTTGTAAATCTACAATTTCACCACGTCCAACTTCTTTCCAACCTTTGTATTCTTCAGTAGACTCTTCGCCTGATTCATCATCAGATCCATCTTCTGTTGGCTCAGGATCTTCCGCTACAGCGACTTTACGCCAAATTGCAACTGGTTTGTTTTTGCGAATTTCGCCATCATCAACTTTACCGCCAATAATCATTTGAGATTTTTCAGTACGGAAAATAGCTAAGATAGTTCCTGTGCCAAAAGTTGCCTTTTCCATTTCTGGAGTGAACATAGCAATTACCGCGCTAGTGATGTTTTCCAAAAGTTCGTAAATAACATCATAGCTTTCAATGGCAACTTTCTTTTGCTTCGCCAGGTTGATTGCCTTCGGATTAGTTTTAGTGTGGAAAGCAATTACAGTTCCCTTGCTACTGTCAGCAAGCAATACATCGCTTTCGTTGATCTCACCAATTCCTTCGCTCAAAATATTAATTTGAACCTCATCATTTTTAAGTTTAGAAAGTGATTGCTTAATTGCTTCCAAAGAACCAGCTACGTCTGCTTTCAAAATCAAATTCAAAGTCTTTGATTCGCTATCACCTTGTAAGCTAGAACGGTTTGTCAGTTTACGACTATGCTTCATCTTCTGCGCATTGCTGGCAATAGTACGAGCTTCGTCTAAACTTTCGTTTGTTTGTAAGATGTCCCCTGCTTCAGGTAGATCGGAGAAACCAGAAATAAGTGCTGGGCGGCTTGGCGCAACGAACTTTAATTTCTTACCATGCTCATCTTCTAAAGATTTAACTTTACCGTAGCCTGTGCCTGCAACAATAATGTCACCAACTTTTAAAGTTCCATTTTGCACGATAACAGTTGCAACAGCACCTTTACCTTGCGCAACGTGGGATTCAATAACAGTACCTAAAACTTTTCCATTTGGGTTAGCTTTAAAATCTTCTACTTCGGCTTGAAGCAAAACCATTTCTAGAAGTTTATCTATACCAATGTTTTGTTTAGCAGAAATTTCAACAGCAATAACTTTTCCGCCCCAGTCTTCTAAAAGAACGCCATGCTCTGCAAGCTCTTGCTTGGTTTTCATTACGTTGGCATTTTCTTTATCAATTTTGTTGATCGCAACAATTAACGGTGTATTCGTAAATTTAGCGCGGTTAATAACTTCAATAGTTTGTGGACGAACACTGTCGTCTGCTGCCACAACTAAAATAATCATGTCGGTTACGTTTGCACCACGAGCACGCATTTCTACGAACGCTTCATGTCCTGGAGTATCAAGGAAAGTTATAACTTTATCGTTGTGCTTAATTTGATACGCACCAATGTGCTGAGTGATTCCACCACTTTCAGTTTCAACAACACTTGCCTTGCGGATTGCATCAAGTAAAGTGGTTTTACCATGGTCAACGTGGCCCATTACAGCAACAATTGGTGGACGAGTCTCTAAGTTTTCTGATGACTCTTCATTTAGGCTTTCTTGTAAAAAGCCGATACCGAATTCTTTAGCTTCGCCTGTCTGTTCGGTAGCAACTTCAAATCCTAAATCTTGTGCAATAATAGTCGCAGTTTCAAAATCCACTTCTTCGTTAATAGTCGCCATTACCCCATTAGTGATAAGTGCCTTGATGACATTAGTGACTGGTAGTTCAAGTAAATCCGCAAAATCTCTCACTTTGATGAACGCTGGCAAAGAAACTTTTTTTGCTTCTGGCTTAGGAGCGTTAGGGTCCAATTTTGGTTTTGGTTTCAAGGCTTCGACGATTTGCTTAGCAAGATAATTATCAATTTTGTTCGCACGAGGAGAAATACGAAAACCAGCTGCGTTCGCCTTGGTACGCAGGTCGTTTATAGACATATTTAGTTCGTGTGATAAAGATGATAAATTCATTGGACTTTTTAGCTTAACTGATTAACTATACTGTATTTCTTGAATAAAATCAAGGTTATTCTTTAGTGTTAGCCCAGATTCCTTGGAACAACGCGCGCATGTTTTGAGCCATGGCTTTGTCGTAAATTTCAATCATATAATGGGGTTTCTTGTTTGTGAATGACATTACTACATAATCTCCTAATACCCAGGTCGTAGCTGTAAAGTTTTCCGCTCCTGGCCACACGCGGATCATCCTTTGTTCTGGCCATCTGCGTTCTGCTCGAACCTTTTCTTCAATATCAGATGGGGTAGTAATCAGCTTTAGCTTCATATTCTTAGTATTAGGCTGTTCCCAATGCCAATCTATGTATTTGTTATAGTGTTCTACAAATGATGGATCTTGGAACCCCCACCAGATTCCATCTGTTTTCATTATGCTTTCTGTCCAAATTGGCGTTTGTTGGTACAGGTATTCTTCAAAGTCATCCTCCGATTTAAATTGGATTTTTGGTGGAGAATATACTGTATCTTTAGATATTGAAAATAATTCAGGAATAAGCTGATCAACTAAGTTTTTCCTGTGTTGCAGGTGCTGCTCTTCCCTAGCTATTAAGGTTTTAAGATCTTGAGGCGGTAACGGTACAAATGAGCTTGGTGTAGTTGTAGAATCTTCGTAAATAAAGCCTTTATCAATTAGGTCACGGTTTACGCTGTATATAGTCGTTCTATTTATATTGGTTATTCGTGAAAGCTCTGTTGCTGTTGCTTTCCCTCTCTGAACTAAGCTTGTATACACAGCTATTTCTTTATCCCCTAAGCCAAATTTAAGTAGTAAATCAGTTACCATGCTCATATGATACCAATTTGTTGATAAATTGTCAACAATAAAGTTATGCTTATATAAGATATAAATTGGCATTTACATCTAGTCTTTGTCGAAAAAGAATTGACAAAATAGGAAAAATTGGATATAATGTTTCCGTTACGATGAATCGTGACTTGCAGGTAGCCACCTGACTTTTAAGATTAAGTTTTACTTAAAGCAGGCAACAGAACTCTGTAACCGTGGAGGGATATAATGAAAAACGTATTGATGGCAGTCGTTATGGTTGTTGGAATGTTTGGAATGAGCTTTGCTCAGGACAAGGCATCCAAGAATCAGCTCCACGGTGAAGTGGAGTTCGAAACAGAGGTTCGCAAAGGCGACGTTCGACCACAGGTTAAGACCTACTTAACTTATGGTGGCAAGAACAGATTTGGCGTATACTGCTGGATCCAAAATAGTAAGTCTTATAATCAAGCTTACTGTGGTCCAAAGGTTGCTCTGAAGCCCTGGCTAGAAGTTGGTGTCGCAGTTGGTGCCCAAACTGGACCAAAGAGATTTCAAGCAGGTGCCTTTGTCTGGGCAGGTAAGCCAATCAAAGGCAAGATGGTTTCCAATCTCTTTGTTATCGAGAAAGGCGGAACGTGGTATCGCAATGTAACATCTGTTCAGATCAATAAGCTTGTTAAAGTCTCATTGGTCAAACAGCGTTATCAAGGCATAGGCGGCCGTTTGGATTTTACACTAGGTCGAGGATTCTCAACCAGCGTAGAGTCACTCTATGACAAAACCTCCGTCACAAAGGTCGGTATGAAGTATAGCTTCTAACCTACCAAGCTAAGCAACTAGCTACCCCCCTCAAGTTAAGATAGATTGTTGCTAATCTATCTCCCCTTCTACAAATGTGTATTTGTACTGATGAGTCCTAAAGGACGAAAAGGAATTAGTAATATAAAAGCCCGCTAGATGCGGGCTCTTTTTAAACCAGTTTCAGGTGCCTCTCTATTTTAGACACACGTTTATTTAAAGCTTTTATTTCAAAGTTAGGAGCCATCTGGTCAAGTCTAATATCTAGTCTGTTAATTTCACTCCCCAGCTTATTTTCTAATGAATCAAGTC
Organism: uncultured Candidatus Saccharibacteria bacterium; assembly: GCA_964609785.1. Taxonomy (GTDB): domain Bacteria; phylum Patescibacteriota; class Doudnabacteria; order UBA920; family UBA920; genus UBA920. The sequence continues at coordinate 6,192 of CAZSSN010000025.1, forward strand.
TTCTATTTGCTTCTTCAAAACCTCTCGCCGTCATTACAGCTAGTTTCTCAACCTCGCTCTCAATTTTATTTTCAGTTCTTACAAACCCTTCAGTGGTAACTTTGATAAGCTTTTCTACAGTATTATTCAATTTATCAAATTTCATTGATAGGTTTATAAGTGTAATTTCTTTAGACATAATTTTCTCTTTTAGTTATTTTATCATATTGTAAAATAATTAACTTCAAGAAAAATTAAATTTTTCTCAATGAAAACAAGAAAGTATTTTAAATAAAACGAAAGAAATATAAAACGGCTTTTTGATGATGGTATTGAAGTGGATCTAGTTTGCGCCACATGATGAATAAAAATAAGCGGATGTAGAAAGAAGTTTAACTTCAATCCTCATCCGCTTTCTTGTGCAACTTCCACACGAACTTGGTTGTAATTCCGTCTCGTGTTTCTGTATAGCCTTCTGGTTTGTATTGAAAATCCCAAAGCCTTACCTCGAAGCGATGGTCTTCGCTACTGGTTTTTACACCAGGATAGCTAATTGATTCGCGAAGGGGCTCTCTAGTTTTGCCTTTGAACTTAAGGTTCAAAAGTCCCGCTGGAATGTTAAGCTCCTCATGTAAAGCTCTTGAAATAGCTTTTATGTCAGCGGCTTCATCGCCAACTAAAGTTTCCGAAACAGATACTTGCCCTTTTCTGGTTCGTGGACGATTCCCTTTCAGGGTTTGTTTCTCTTCTACAAGAACATATACATCACCATTTGCAGGATTTTTATAGTAGATGTCTAGCAGAATTGTCCGGATGTAACGGATAACTTTATTGTAGGAATCAAACTTCACTATTGATTCGCGATTGTCGATTTCTATAATGAAATCTTCCAATGATTTGCATTCACCAGCACCCCATTTTATTAGGGGTACGCCGGCATTCAGTAGATTTATTAATAGTTCCACTGCTTTGTCTCTTTGCATACTCCCTCCTAAAACATGTCGACTTTATTTTCCTGACTGTTAAAAGTATCAAAAAAATAACCTGACGTCAATGAGTCAGGTTATTAAAAAGTCCTATTCTTCCCAACAATCATTCGCAGTTGTCGTGGAAAAATCTGTACCGTGGTGGGAACTTTGGCAAAAGTTCGCCCAGCAATTGTTAGCGGAAACCCGCGAGGTTCTAAGAATTCAACCTGCTTACATTTAATTACAGAGGTTCCTGGAATATTTTCAAGGCTACCTGCAGCAATGTCTGGCTTGTATTTTAAAACATCAATCTTGTTCATCTTTTCTAAGATCATCAAGTCTAGTAGGCCATCAGTCGGGTTCGCGATTGTTGAGTTTGAACTTGATGTAGCGCGTGAGTTTGTCACCGTTCCACCAAGACATGTGATGTCCATGGTGTAAGAGTTATCGACGCGAATTTTCAAATTGTATTCTACCGCGCTCATACTGCGAAGACTGCTAAGCCATCCAGTGTTTTGAGCTTTGTTTGATGCCATTCCAAATTCAGCCTGACTGATGAAATAGTTATCGCCCAACATTGCGAGGTCTATTTTTTCGATGCGACGGGCAGCAACTGTTTTCACAGCAGTTAACAGGCTATCAATTCCCAAGATCTGACTTAGATTAGAATCTTCTGTCATTGGAATAAATCCTAACGCAAAGTCGCGACCTTTTAAATATGCAAGCATAAAATTAAATGTGTCATCAGTTCCACAAGCGATTAAAGTTTTCACTCCGCGTTCACTTGCGGTTTCTACTAGTTCGGCAATTCCTCTAATTGATGTGACGCGTGCCATTTCCCCAGATACCTTGAACTCAGCCAGCAATCCTTGCAGGGTTACTTGAGCGCGTTCGAATTGCGCATCCGGAATGTTTTTTCCATCGAGGATGTAGAAGTACATAAAATTTAAATTAGCGGGCCCCTGTCGGTAGCAAGTTCTTTTTTACTCGCGGCACAGCCGTCTCGTAAAAAAGTCTTCCTACCAACTCCCGCTACTTTATTTTACTTATTCATCCTCTGGCTCTGGAGCAGATTTGCTACCGTTGCCACCATTCAAAGGTTTTAAGCTACCAGTTTGCTTATCTATTACTGCGCCTTTCATGCTACATTTTCCTGTGAACTGAGCACCTTCTTCTACGCGTAATATTCCACAAGAGATATCCCCTACTATGCGAGCAGTTGGCTGTAGAATTAAGCTTTCTGCAACTTTGACGTTACCGTGAATCTCTCCAGCGATAATAGCATTGCCTGCTAATACATCAGCAGCAATTTTTGCATGTTCGCCAATGTGAACACTTTGGGTTGTTTGTACTTTACCTGCAACTGCACCTTCAATGCGAATGTTGCCTTCTGAATTTAAATCCCCTTGAATTTTTACTGATGGGCCTACAACTGTCTCTGCTGCGGCGTTATGATCTTGTGCCATGGTTTATAAAAATTAATTATTTATTTAACTTGATGAGTCACTGCTTGAATTAAAGCTTCACGCTCCTCTTCGCTTAATGTTTGTTCACTCGTTCCGTTAGTAATTATTTTTGCATAGATACGGCTATTAGCCCTACCGTGCAAACTTGTAATTATAATTCCGGATTGATGAGCGTCGAGTAATGCCGCGGAAAAACTTAAGTTACCACCATCATCACCATTACCATTATAGCGAATGATTCCTACGTGCTGTGTAGCGGTGTTCAACTGTTTTGAAATTGCCTCCAAGCTAAGAGCAGTTTTGTCGTTAGCTTCATCGATAAGCTTTAGCCTTTGTGCAATTTTCTCTACAATATCTTCTAAATTATTTGGGATATCATCTGGGTCACTTCCAGAAAAAATCTTTCCCCACTTCCTGGTTTGCCCAGAAGCTATTACCGCGTAAATACCAAAAACTAAGGCAATTACGGCTACTCCAAGACTTATATATGTTAAAACTGTTGGACTCATAGTAGAGCTATTGTAGCATTGGTTTGCCCTTGTTTACAAACACGGCAATTGGTATACTTTTGAGGTAAAATATTTGTAAATTTTTCCAATTAATTCAACTTTTATGTCTAAAAAGAATCGATACAAATTCCGAGATCGCCCAGCAGTTAGTACTTCTCATGAAGAACATGTTAGTGCTTCAGGCTCTCCAGTAAGCGCAGGCCGTGCTTCTGCAAGTGCTACAGCTATGAATCAGCATGTTGCTGAATACAAAATCATTAGCAAGGATTTAATTCGCTTAATAGTATTAAATGGGTTAATGCTTGCTGCTGTACTAGTTGTTTACTTCACTAACAAGAACAACGGTTATTTAGAAAGAATGTTCCAAAACTTGTTCTAATTATCGAGGCTCGTTAAGTAAAAGTATAAATTTTATATAAAAATAAGGCGATGGCTCAGTCAGAAAAAATCTGATAGAGGCATCGCCTTTTTAATTGCTTATGCAAAGTTTGTATTTACCTATCCATGGGCATTTTGCTGTTCCATTCATAGGCTCGTTTCTTGTTTTCCTCATCCCCGTCTTCGGTTGGGAGGAGGGGTTGAGTCGGACATCCATATTTGTTGTTCTGCTTCAACCATTCGATCACATCAAGAAACTGCTTGTTAGCAAATTCTCGTTGGACTGGATCAGGATTAGTTATCTCTGACCCTATCATCACGTAAACGATGTGAAGAAACAGATCAACGTTCTATAGGT
>CAZSSN010000026.1:0-9557 GCA_964609785.1 uncultured Candidatus Saccharibacteria bacterium
TGTTCAAAACTTCAGGAGTCATCTCTATAATATCCATTACTACCTCTGAAATACTGCTGGCAGTCGTGTTAACAAGATTTATAGTCCCAAAATATTCATTGGAAGGATTTGTGTCTATATTAATATGAGGGGTTTCAAAAAATAGTTTTGTATTATCGGTGTACAATTTTCCAATCGCTTCAAAGTTTGCCGCACCTAGAATTATTAGCAAGTCAAAGTTTGCCGCACCAGGAAGAATGGTTACATCGCTTTCTTTAAACTGGCCATTGTCTTTCGGGGTGATGAAAACAGTTAGTCCATCATCAGTTTTTTCATAACGAAGCTCTCCAGGCTGAGCTGTCTTATTTGATACCTTAATTGCCAGTTGATTACTACTATTTAAAGCATCGTATATCTTTGGGGAGTTTTTTAAAAATGCAGGCTCTGCCGGCTCAATACCAAATATGGTAGCAGGTTTTTTCACAGCAACAGCCAAGGTCGTATATAGAGCAATTGCAGCCCCGACAGCGTCAATATTGGCCTGAATAGGCAAAACTATGGCTATTTGCTTAGCAGCGCCAATGGTCTTTATTATTGTTTCAATTTCCGGGTTTTTTAGATCTGCCATTTTTGGATTTATAAGGGTAATAGGTCATTACAGCTTATCACTATAACGAAGTTTACTAATACGGTCAATCGGGCTACAATATAGGTACAAATGAAAGCCTTAACCCCTAAAACCAAGCCTAAACCGAAGATGGGAACAAAGCTCCTCCTTTCGGAAGTGGAATCTGCTGCGAAGAAATTTGCTAAGGGAATCAAGGGTGGAGAGATATTTGCTCTCATTGGGGAACTCGGCAGTGGCAAAACAACATTTACCAAAGCTTTAGGTAAAGAGCTAGGGATTAGACAAACTATCTCGAGCCCAACATTTGTGATGATGCAACAATTCGAGATATCTAACAGGAAACCAAAACTGTTTTTATATCACCTAGACCTTTACCGAACCAAAAATTTTAAAGAAGTTAAATCTCTTGGAATTACTGAGTGGTGGGGTCACCCAGAAACTGTGACTGTAATTGAGTGGGCAGACAAGATCATGAAAGACTTACCTTCTAACGCAACAATAATTTATTTAACCCGTGATAAAGAATAATCAAACAATTGAATTAAATCGATACTTCCCTGCTGCAACAGCAATGTTAGTAGTGGCTGTTTTTTCTTTTGTTTTAATTTCTGTCCCTCAAACAGTAGACGCTGCGGATTCTAAACTAACTCCTTTTAGCCAACAACCTGTCCCAACATATAGCCCAGTGCTTTCTACTAGCACCAGCACAATTGCAAGTGTTCCAGCTAATTTAGTAAAAGAGTGGCGAGGGTTGTACACCAAGCGTGCTGGTTCTTTGCTTACTAACTCAGAGCCAAACTACGATGGAACCTTACAAGAATATATTGCTGAATGGTTAGAAGGTCGCGATCACAAAGCTACTACTCGAACATACAAATTCAATCCAAAATTAGTTTATGAATGGACTGGCCAAATCGCAAGTAGTGTAAACGCTACTGCAAGCGAGCCATCAATAAAAGTTGAGAGGGGTCGTGTTACTGAATTCACTCCCCCACAAACAGGTAAAGCCTTGGACAGATACGCAAGCACTTTGAAGATTATCAACGAACTTGGCAAAGGCAATACTGAAATAGAATTAGAAGTTAGTTCAACTCAACCGAAGCAATCTTTAGAAGAATTGGGTGGTCTGGGCTTAAAAGAATTGATTGGCCGTGGTGAATCTAAATTTAATGGCAGCCCTTCAAACCGACGATGGAACATCAAAGTTGGTGTAGAAAAAATGTCTGGAATCATTCTTAAGCCGAATGAAGAATTTAGCTTTAACACCTACTTAGGTGAAGTAGACGCTTCCACAGGATTCAAACCAGAACTAGTTATTAAGGCAGAAGGTACAATCCCAGAATTTGGTGGCGGTCTATGCCAAGTTTCATCTACTGCTTTCCGCGCTGCCATGCACGCTGGCTTACCTATTACTGCACGTCGCAATCACTCTTACGCGGTGCAATACTACGCCCCTCAAGGGACTGATGCCACAATTTACCCAGGTGTTCAAGATTTAAAGTTCACAAACGATACCGGCCACAATATTTTAATTTGGCCTTACTTGAAAGATGAAAATTATTTAATCTTTGACTTCTACGGTACATTCGATGGCCGCAAAATTGAGCTAGGCACTCCTTACGCTTACGATAAAAAAGGAGATGGTTCCATGAAAGCAACTTGGAAGCGAACAGTTACTCGCATTGGCGAAGAACCTAAAAATGATAACTTCTTCTCTTTGTACCAACCGCCGGCTAAGTTCCACAAACAAGAAGTTTTCCCTACGAAACCGGTAGCGGGAACTAAACCAGAAGATATAAAGCCATTCGTCGGCACACCAACAGAAAACTAAAAACTACAAACACGGCATGATTACTTCCAGCGATTCAGAAATTATTTTAGAGAACTCAGCAACACCTGAGGATCAAGGGCTGGAGCTAACTCTTCGTCCTCAAACCCTCCCAGACTTTATTGGCCAAGAAGCTCTAAAGTCTAATTTAAGTATTGTTATTCAAGCTGCAAAGATCCGCCGTGAATCTTTGGAGCATCTTTTACTTTACGGTCCTCCAGGTTTAGGCAAGACTACTCTAGCAAACATTGTGGCTCGTGAGCTTGGTGCTGGGATTAAAACTACATCTGGCCCTGCCATTGAACGCCCTGGTGATGTTGCTTCTTTGCTTACCAATTTAAACGAAGGTGACATTCTTTTCATAGATGAAATTCATCGCTTAAATAAAGTTGCCGAAGAAGTTTTGTACCCTGCTCTAGAAGATGGATCTCTAGACATAATGGTAGGTAAAGGTCCTGGTGCTCGTAGCGTACGAATGGAGTTACCATCTTTCACACTTATAGGTGCTACTACTCGAGTTGGAATGATCTCTGCTCCGCTACGTGATCGCTTTGGTATGATCTATCATTTAGATTATTACGATCATAAAGATCTACAAAGAATTATTGAACGAGCTGGAAATATTTTAAAAACGGATTTGAGTCCGCAAGCAGCCGAAGCAATTGCTAAGCGTAGTCGGTTTACTCCACGCATAGGCAACCGCTTACTTAAGCGTGTTCGTGACTTCGCACAGGTTTCTGGCCATGATACAATTACCATAGAAGATGCAGAAAGTGCTTTGAAGATGCTAGAGATTGATGAATTCGGTCTAGACAAGCATGACCGGAAAATCCTCTCTACTATTATTGAGACTTTCAAAGGTGGCCCAGTTGGATTGAACACCATCGCTGCATCTACTGGTGAAGAAGAAGATACCATTGCCGATGTCCACGAGCCTTTCTTAATTCGCTCAGGATTTCTTACTAGAACCCCAAAGGGTCGTCAGGCGACAGAATTAGCTTATGAGCATCTTGGCTATGCTCACAAAGATTGATATAAATTTTTAAACACATGGGACAAGATCTAACTAGTCAGCTCAGTACAATAGCATTTTTTGTTATAGTAGGATTCTTCGCGCTAATCTCCTTACTAGCAATGTTTATATTCATCCGATACGGCCGCAAACCAACTTTCACAATTGCTGTAAGTTTGGTGTTTGGGGCCATTTTCTTTTTAGGCACGATTACTGCTTTAGTAACTTTGCAGAAACTATTCTAACTATGCATAACCAACCGATTACTTACGAAAAGCTTTTCCCTAGCCAACAACCAAATGAGAAAATTGTTTTGGTTGTTAGAGAACACTGGTTTAGATTGTTCTCCAAGGTGGTGCTCGTAGGGATATTTTCTTTAGTTCCATATCTTGTGAAGTTACTTGTTTTTGAAACTGACCTGCTACAAATCACTTCAACAGTTGATGGAATTATTACAGCGTTCAACTACGTTTACTACCTCGGTCTACTTGTGGCGTTGTTTATTATTTTCGTTTTATACTATTTGAATTTACACATTGTTAGCGAAGAACGTATTGTCGACATAGACCAAGTAGGGCTTCTGTTCCACGAAGTATCTGAACTAAACATAGAAACAATAGAAGATGTGACTAGTCAAACAAGAGGTCTAATTGGAAACGTTCTAGACTACGGCACTGTATTTATTCAAACCGCAGGAGCAACAGAACGTTTTGAATTTGAAAACGTGTCGAACCCTGCAAAGATAGCAAGTGTTATTCTAGAACTGTATGAACAACACGGACAGAAAGCTAAGCCAAAAGCATAAGCTTAATTGGTTCGGATCACCATTAATCTTTTAATTCCACATTATGAATATTTTAATTTTCGCAGGCGGGTCTGGCACCCGTCTTTGGCCAGCTAGTCGTAAATCTAAACCTAAGCAATTACTTAAGTTAATAGACAACAAAACTTTGTTGCAGAACACTTATGAAAGATGTTTGCAATGGACAGAAAAAAATCAGATTTACGTTGCTACATTGAGCGAGTACAAAGACTTAATTCAGAAGCAGCTTCCTGGAATTCCTACCTCTCATTATTCTCTTGAACCTGCGCTTCGTGACCGTGGCCCTGCAATTGCTTTAGCTGCATTGATTATGAACCACCAAGACCCAAGCTCAATGTTCATGACCATGTGGAGCGACCATAACATTAACGAGAAGTCTGGGTATTTTAAAAAGTTATTAGCCAACGCCGAAAAATACTTAAACGATAATCCTACTGCAACTCTAACAATTGGTGTTCCCCCGACCTTTGCTCACACTGGCTTTGGTTACATCAAAAAAGGTTCTAAGGTTTCTAATAAATACGGATTGCCTTTGTATAAAGTTGATTCGTTCACCGAGAAGCCCAACCAAGCTAAAGCTGAGAGGTTCTTAGCTAGTAAAAAATATCTTTGGAATAGTGGTTACTTTATTTGGAAAACAGATGCTCTCCTAAAGCTTTATGAGCAGCACCTGCCTGAAGTCCATAAAATCTTAATCAAGATAAAGCCTCACTTAGGAACCAAGGATCAACAAAAAGCTATTGATCAATGGTATCCAAAAATGCCGAAGGTAGAAGTAGAAGATGGGATAATCGAGAAAATTAAAAACAATCTTCTCACAATTGAAGCGAAGTTTGATTGGATAGATGTTGGTAGCTGGAAAGTTATCAAAGATACTCAAACAAAGAAACGCGACGAAAATATTGTTCAAGGCTTACACTTAGACCATGATAGTAAAAACACTTTGGTCTACAACTACAATCCAAAGCAATTAGTCACTACACTTAGTACTAAGGAGTTGGTAATCGTGGTTACTGAAGACGCAATTCTCATCGCCGACAAAGACTCTAGTACTGAACTCAAAAAGCTTACTGCAAAATTAAAAGAAGATCCGAAGTTGAAGAAGTACTTATAAATAAAAAGGGGCCGCGTTCAATTAAGAACGCGGCTTTTTTGCCAAATTATTGAGGTTTATAACCCACAATAATTTCTTTGTTAGGGATGAGTTTAATGTCATCCTCAGTTTCTTCGTAATGCATCTGGGTTTTTATATGGCCTGACACATTTGCCATATATTGCTTTGCAAAGTTAACTAATTCAGTGCAACGCTGTTTGCCTAAGACAGCCAGCGACAACTCATCTTCATCAGAGATGGCTCCCTTTTGCTCTTCAATTTCCAAACGCAATCTTGAAACCAACTCTGACTCTCTAACGCGCATTGTTAAACGAGCGTCAACTTCATGAGCCACAGCTGTATTTTCAAACCCAGCTTGATTAAGAGCTTCAAGTATTTCGTCCTGACGGGCGAAATAGCGATTAGCCACAAGGCTGTCGAATCCCGCGATCTCATCTTTTTTACGAATGAGGTCTTGAAATACTTTTTGCACTTCTGCATCATGGAAAGACAAGTCCCATGTTACAAATTTTCCTCCTGGTTTTAATATTCGCCTAACCTCGCGCAGGATGTCGACCTGGTCTGGTTTCGGAACTTCATGCAAACCCATTTTAATCACTACGGTATCGAACATACCATCGTCATAGGGTGTGCGTCTCATATCTGCATTAACCCTGTGGTCTGCAGGAATTTGTGGAAAGTCGGCGTTGGCCCGGGCAATTTGCACAGGACTTTCGTCTAGCGCATAAATTTCAGGAACAAAGCCCTTAGCATTCGAGGTCTCCCAAATTGCTTGGGAAGGAGCCCCATAACCATCCATGCCAGAGAGAATCACTTCCCCTGGGCGAGGATCTATAATCTCAAGAAACTTAGTCCAGTCCTGTTTCTTTTGATTATGGATCACACCAAAATCCACAATGCGGTCGTTAAAGCTTATTTTACGACCAACCTGTAAACGTTCGATTGTATTTGTCTTATTCATAGTGTTAGTTATTAAGTTTACTGGCCATAATAATTAACTTTGTAAAAATCGTCTATATGTTTAGGCGTAATATTTTACAGAATACCTTATTTCATTGACTTTTATTGCATAATCTGCTATAATAATTAAGTTAGACGACTAACTTTTTCGCCATTTATGACCAATAGTTTAAATACATACCTAGAAGAATTAGGACTTTCAGATAAAGAAGTATCTTTATACCTGGCGTCTTTAGAATTAGGAGAAAGTTATATTCTACCCATCGCGCGCAAAACTGGTATCCCCCGCACATCAGCTGTTTATTTATTAGAGAAGCTGAAAGATCGCGGGTTAATTACTATCCTAAAGAAGGGGGCTCGTCATATCTATGTACCCACCGCACCATCAAAAATTTCCACCCTATTAAAAAACAAGCGGGTAAAGCTGGATGAACAAATAAATATTTTTGACTCGTCACTCCCAGATTTGAATCGTCTCTATGGCAGCAAGCATTTTGCAACTCAAGTAAAGTTTTTTCGAGGCCGGGATGAAGTCCGTAAGATGTATGATGAAATGCTTACATACCCTATAAAAGAAATTGTTTACACTGGGGAGGTAGATAAAATGGAGGCTGCCTTGGGTCAACAATGGTTGCGAGGATGGATCAAGCGTCGCATCCAAACAAAGATTCAAACTAGGGGAGTTCGCGTAAGGCATTTAGAATTAGAAGATGATTTATACGGAAGCTCTCCCAGCCTAATGAGAAAAATAAGATTTGCCCCCGTAGGTTTTACTAGTCCCTCAAACATTCTTATATACACTGACAATGTAACCATAATGTCTACAGAGAAAGAAAGTTTAGGAGTAGTAATAACTTCAAGAGACTTTGCGAAAAGCATGAAGTCTTGGTTCAAACAGATTTGGGACAACTCTACTGAGAAATAAAAAAAACAGCGCTCACAACGAGCGCTGTTTTTTATAAATTTTATTTCTCAGCTTCTTGAGCACTTGGACTCAAGGTCACATGTTGTCCAACCATTTCTAATGGATGGGTGGTTGTAATAAAGGTTTGGAATTTACCTTGTAAGTACTTCAATAAGAATGTGCGGCGAGTATCGTCAAGTTCAGAGAGCACATCATCTAGAAGTAAAATTGGAGTATCTTCACCTTTGGACAAGTATTCAAGTTCTAGAATTTTAAGGGCTAATACTTGGCTGCGTTGTTCACCACGGGAAGAGAATGAGACTAGATATAAACCTTCGCTCTTTAGGTCAAAATCGTCTCTGTGTGGCCCTATTAACGAAGTTCCGGCCTGAGATTCACGTTTAGCTAAACGTTCTAACGCAGAGGAGAATTCGGCCTGAATTTCTTCTAGTGTGTCTCCTGGGATAGTTTCGTAAATAACTTCAATAGTTCTTTGGAACTGGGAAATTCCAGCATACACTTCTGAAATGTTTTGATTCAAAAAATTAATAAAAGTTTTGCGTTCTAAAATAATCTGAGAACCAATCTCTACTAATTGTTCGTTCCAAGATTGTAGTGTCCCAAAAGCATCTTGTCCTGCACGGCCTGCGCGGATATCTTGTAATAAGCGATTCTTCTGAGTTAGAACTTTTTTGTACCGTGTGATGTTATCTAGGTATTCAAAACTTTTTTGAGAAAGCACCATGTTTAAATATTTACGACGTGCTTCTGGTTGTTGTGTGAACAGATCTACATCGGTAGGCTCAAATATTACAACGTTCAAATACCCTTGAGCTTCTTTGCGCTTTTTCTTAACACCATCAATTTTAAAGTTCGCAAAAATTCTATCGCGCTTTTCTAGAAATACTTCAATCAAGTGTTCTTGACCGTTTCGTTCTAAATTAATTTTTACTTCAGCTTGATTAGTTCCTTGCAAGAACATAAACTCTGCGTCATCTCGAAAAGATTTAAACAGCGAACCAAAGTAAACCGATTCTAGTAAGTTTGTTTTTCCAACCGCGTTCGGGCCGGACAGAACAACCATATCACTAGTAATCGCCAAGTCTAACCCTGGGTAGTTTCGGAAGTTCTTAATTTGTAAGTTAGTTATTTTCATTTGAACCTAATTAGAGCCTGATTGGCATTATTAAATAAAGATAGTTTGTTTTTCCTTGTGGCCGGAACACTACAGGTCTGGAATCATCAATTATGTGAATATCAATTATTTCTGGACTGGTATTTGTCAGTAAATCAAGCATGTACCTGTAGTTAAGGATCACTGATCCCGCTTCTCCAACAATCTGACAAGGGATATCTACCACGCTTTCCCCAACCCCTTGTGACGCCGACATAATTTGAATATTCTGCTTTTCTGGATCAAACCCCAAAGTAACGCTTCCAGCTCCTCTTGAGAAAATTCCGCTGGTCTTCAACGCAGAAAGTAGTGCGCTGTGCTGTAAAGTAATCACATTTCCGGTCTCAGTGGGGATAATCTGTGAATATTCCGGATACTGACCATCTATTAGCCTTGTAACCATATATGTATCATTTACGGTTAAAGCCATCTGAGTAGGGCTAATATTCAACCCTACAGAACCTTCTACTCCAGCAAGCATACGGGAAAGCTCTGAAATGCTTCTGTGAGGAACAACTACTGCACGGTCATCAGTGGTTTGAACAGGAATACTCATTTCCCCTAATCTGTATCGGTCTGTGGCTGTTGCGATCATTTTCGAATTCTCGAACCTCATCGCTATTCCAGATATCTCAGGTTGAGTTTCGCTGGTGCTGGCTGCAAAAGCGACTGAATCTAGAACTTCCTTTAGGTCAGAAGCAGCAATAGCCACCAAACTTCCATCTTCCACAGCTGGGATTAAAGGAAAATCTTCAACCGGCAAGTACTTAATCTTTGTTTGATACCTTTCAGTACTTACGGCAGTTTCTGCATCTCCTACTTCGATAGTAATGTTTTCATTTGGAAGGTTATTCACCAAATCCAGTAAAACTTTAGCTGCTATACAAACCCCACCTTCACTCTCAATCTTACAGCGGACCGAAGTACTCATACCCATCTCTAAATTGGTCGCGGAAATCTTTAGCTGGCCATTCTCGGTCTGAAGTAAAACATTGTTTAAGATCGGTAATGTTTGACTTGATCCAACAATTCTTGAAACTTGTTGAAGTCCATTTCTTAAATTTTCTTGTGTACAGATGATTTTCATTATTGTATTTATTTATTCTTTAAAGAAAGATAATACATAGTAATAAGG
>CAZSSN010000027.1:0-9556 GCA_964609785.1 uncultured Candidatus Saccharibacteria bacterium
ATTCTTTGGGCTGTTGGCCTAACAATGCTTGGTTACTATCTAGGACTAAAAATTGATAACATCGAAAAGTATATCCTACCGGCAGTTGCGCTAATTATCTTAATTTCAATTTCTCCATACATTAAGGAGTTCATAACCAACAAAGAACTGCGCCATGAAACTGTTAAGTTTATAAAACAAGTTATTAACCGGATTATCCCTAAAAAATAACTAAAACGGTTATGAACAAGTATATCGACGAAAGTATATTGAAGAATGCCAAAGTCTTTGAACAAAGACCATGGGGAACATTTCGTGTAGTTTTCGCGGGTCAGGTTGGACCAGAAGAATCTGTAATGAAAATAATTACAGTCTTTCCAGGCGAAACCCTTTCTGAACAAAAGCATAAGCTTCGTGGAGAACAATGGGAAATTCTAAGCGGAGAAGCTTCGATTACTTTGGATGGAGTAAATAAAACTTACGTCAAAGGTGATATCATATCTTTCGAGACAGAGACATGGCACCGAGTAGGAAACACTTCGGAAACAGAAAACTTGGTTTTCTTTGAAATTACAAATGGTCAGTTTGATGAAAACGACATTGAACGGAAAGCTGACAAATACAACCGCGACTCAGAATGGACTAATAATGTGGTATAATAGAAGCACTAAAGCAATCTAGACAGATGCACCACACAACACGTACTTACCTCATTCCAATCAGCATTGGAACTATTTTGTCTCTAGCTGGACTGGTTTCTGTAATCCTTTCGATTGATCCTTTTACCTCTGGAATTTTAGGCCACTCATTCTTTTATATAACCTTATTTCTTAGTCTCTGTGGGATCATCACTATTGCAGGAATAACGTTACGAAAAAAAGTTTCGCCTGGCATGTACACTGAGCAGCTTAGGATTAGTTCCAGGCAAGCAATCCTTCTTTCTATTCTGATAGTAGGATTGCTCATTCTCCAAGTCTTTGGATTACTACTTTGGTGGGTAGGACTTACTTTAATTTTATTTATCATCGCGGTCGAAATTTTTCTAAACGCTTAATTGGAACATATAAACAAAAATGGCTAAAACAGAATCAGAATCAACTTTCTTTAACGTCATGCCAGAGGCAACCAATGTTAAGCCAATCAAGCCTTTAACTGACCGCAATGTCAATTCGGCTGGAGCTGACAAGATTTTTGGTACCAACAAAGCTGCACCAACAGTTTTAAATATTTCTAAAAAGAAGAAAAGTTTCTTTTGGAGCATCAAGTTTCTAATTCCTCTAGCAATCGTGCTATTGGCTATTTTAGGTTTTGTAGTTTGGAAAGTTTTAGGCTCAAATGACAAAGTAGAAAACGTCGCTGAAAATATACCTCCAGTAAACGAAGAGAAAGTTGATGCAGATACAACAACCCCAGCTGATTGGTTAGCTCGTTTCTTTGGATCTGAAACCTGTACTATTAAAACAACTTGTGGTGATTCAGCAGATCCTGACCGAGACGGTTTAACTAACATAGAAGAATTTGAGCTCGGCACAGACCCAAACAACCCAGATAGCGACAGTGATGGGTTAGCAGATGGCGATGAACATCATATCTTTGGAAGTGAGCCTTTGGTTTCTCGCACTTTCAGGGAAGGGGAATATAATGATTCAGATTTCATTAAAGGTGGTTATGATATAAAAACTAATGTTCCATACAACGAAACTCAACTAGCCGATATTAAATCTAAGATTAAAGATCGTGGATTGCACCAGCCAACATTGACCACTATTGGTACAGTGGCGCTTTCTTTGTACGATTTTAAAGATCCTAATTCTACAGCTTTAGAAGCATTAAACATTGATCTATCACCTCAAGCAAAGCTAGATCGTGACACACAAAGACAAAGCACAATCAAAAAGATTGGTGGCGCACTTCTAAAATACAAAGCTGAGAAGAAGTTCTATCCAAAAGTGACTGACTTTATTACCATGAGCGAAGCTATTTCGACATATAACACAGTCGCTACAAACTACAATGACCCAATTAATAAAGAGCAGTATATTTATGGTTATGAATTTATTAATAATGGTCTAGATTTTACACTTACTTACTTTAGCGAAACACAAAATCAATTAATTAAGTACAGTGCTAAAAACGCAGAAGAAACTGCCGCCAAAGATGGCGCGCTAATTAACGACCAACAGAGGATCGCCGATTTAGAAAATATTAAGAGCGCTTTAATGATCTACTCTAGTGCTAATGCAGATTCGAACAGCAGAATGGTAAATGTGTTCCCGACTCAAGATCAATATCCATTCGCTTTAATTCCGCGCTACATAACTTCAGTCCCTAAAGATCCAACCGGCGCTGAGTATCAATACTCAAGCCCAGATCCTTTCGACAAATTTACACTAAAGGCAGTACTACAAAGCCCAGCGCCAGGAACAACAGGTTATATGTGTGATGAGAACCAATGTAAAAATTACTAAATACTAATAACTTCAATCCCATGTTAGATTTTCTAAAAAAATATTTTATAAAAGAGGCGAAAGCCCCTCATACTGGACATGTTATTGCCGCGAAGGTGACTGCAATAGATAAACATCCGAATGCGGATCGTTTACGCGTCATCTCCTTAACTGATGGACACCGCACAATTTCCCCAGTGGTTTGTGGAGCATTTAACTTTGAAGTAGGTGACATTGTGGCATTAGCGCTCCCAGAAGCACAGATTGCCCACAACATTCACTCAGAGGAACACGAGAGCTTTATCCTTGGTCCAGCAACAATTCGAGGCGTAGAGAGCCAGGGAATGATTTGCGCAGCTTTTGAAATAGGTAAATCTGAAGAAATAGGGGATGGAATTATGATCTTGCCAAGCAACACTAAACTTGGTACGATTTTACTTTAAACAGCATAACCGAAAGCAACCAGATGTCCCACTTAACTATTCCTTCAGACGAAGAAAACAGATTAAAAATTGAACTAGATAAGCGCACCGATGCAGAAGCAGCGCGTATTAAGCGCTACTTAGAAATGGCAGATCTTTCTCGCAAAGATAGCGGCCCAATCCGAGAACTTGTAAATAACATTGTTGGATTAGAACAATTCAAAGATTTTGATGTGATTACCATTCCAGAAATCGTTCCTGCGGATGCATCGTTTGATTTGTTTAATTTCCCACCAGATCATCCTGCTCGTTCGAAATCCGATACATATTACGTTGACGAGAAGAATATTTTGCGCACTCACACCACTGTTATGTGGTACTACTATTTCCAACAGGAAGAAGTTCGCGCCAAGATTACTTCAAATGCGCCACTAGGGGTTTTGTCACACGGCAAAGTTTACCGCAAAGATGAAATCGACCGTAATCACATGAACATTTTCCATCAAATGGATGGATTGTATTTACATCCAACTTCTGAGCGGATGATTACGCAAGACGATTTGAAAGAAGTTTTAGCTAATGTTGTTAAAGCTGCTTTTGGTCCAGACGTAAAATACCGATTCAACGATGACACTTTCCCTTACACCCACTCTTCTTTGGAAATGGAAGTAGATAAAGACGGGCAATGGATTGAAGTGCTTGGTGCTGGTTTGGTAAATCCAGAAGTCCTTAAGCGTTTAGACGTAGATCCAGAACAGTACAACGGTTGGGCTTTTGGTTTTGGATTAGAACGTTTAGCAATTATTGGTATGGAACTCCCAGACATTCGCTTGCTGTGGAGTGAAGACCCACGTGTTGTTAAACAGCTAAAGTTAGGCCAGAAGTTCGAAGCTGTAAGCAAGTACCCACCAGTAGTACGCGATATCTCCTTCATTGTGAAAAATACTTTTGAGCCAAACAATTACTTCGACTTAATACGTGACATCGGTGGCGACCTAGTTGAAGAAGTACAACTAATGGATAAATACGAAAATGCCGAGAAGTTCGGCGCAGACCGAGTGAGCTACACATACAGAGTTCTTTACCGTAGCCCTGAACGCACCTTAGAGGCTAGCGAAGTAGAGCCACTTCAAGACGAAGTCTACAAACAAACTGCTGAACAGTTTGATGCTGAATTGAGATAACAAAAAAGGCCTGGAATTTTCCAGGCCTTTTAAATACATTCTTATATTCCTACAAGTTCCAGCAAGGTCCACATACTGGGCGAGTGTGAAGTTTGGCTTGCTTTACTAAGAATTTGCCCCACGGGGTCTCATCATTTACAGGTTTTTGGGTCTTGACGGTATATAAACGCATCACGGATGGCGGATTATTTTCGAAACCGTTGTTGCACATACAACAGATTACGGAAACTTTTTCCTGAGACCTGTCGGCCTTGTCGACCCAAGCCCAGTAACGTCTGTCCCCGTACTCAAATTCCACTTGAGGGAAATAATTATCTGTAGGGCTAAACTTTTCATCCCCTTCGTTCACTGCAATTGGTCTCCCGTTCTCATAGTAAATACCACCTGATAGAATTATAGACATGTTGATCCTCCTAAACGAACTAGACTCGCGAAAATTCTGACATAAATGCATGCAAATGTCAAAACAATATAAGCAAAAAGTCTCTAGGATAAGAGGATTTTTATGTACATATCTTGTGGAAAGTGTAGGCTAAATATGCTATAATACCTGTATAAATTAGTCACTGAAACCAACGTATTTTATGCCAAAATCCGCAAAAGATGCCGCTGACGCAGCCGCAGCCAAGAAAGCAAAATCAGCCGAATATTCCTCAGCCAATATCACTGTCCTTGAAGGTTTAGACCCAGTACGAAAACGTCCTGGTATGTACATCGGCTCCACATCGGAAACTGGTTTACATCACCTTATTTGGGAAATTGTAGACAACTCAGTAGATGAAGCGATGGCCGGTCATGCCGACCTTATTCAAGTTATCATCCAAGAAGATGGTGGCGTAACAGTTCACGACAATGGTCGTGGTATTCCAGTAGATATTCACAAGACAACAAAAAAGTCTGCGCTTGAAACTGTGC
The DNA here is from genome assembly GCA_964609785.1 of uncultured Candidatus Saccharibacteria bacterium. Classification (GTDB taxonomy): domain Bacteria; phylum Patescibacteriota; class Doudnabacteria; order UBA920; family UBA920; genus UBA920. The sequence continues at coordinate 4,948 of CAZSSN010000027.1, forward strand.
TGACAGTTCTTCATGCTGGTGGAAAATTTGGTGGCGATGCATCTGGCTACAAAGTATCTGGTGGTCTTCATGGTGTAGGTGCGGCGGTTGTAAACGCTCTTTCAACAGACATGCACGCACAAGTTCGCAAAGACGGAAAAATCTACGAACAGAAATACAAAATTGGTGTTCCTCAAGGCAAAGTTAAAGAGATCGGCAAAGTAGATAAAAATGATCCTCGCCAATCTGGAACATCAGTAACTTTCTACCCAGATGGTAGCATTTTTGAAACAACAACTTTCAAGTTTAAAACTGTTTTAGAACATTTACGTTCACAAGCATACCTAACAAAAGGTTTGCACTTCATGATCACAGATGAACGTGTTGGTTTAACATATCAATATTATTTTGAAGGTGGTGTTGTTAGCTACATCAAACAAGTTAACCGCAACAAGAAAGTTAAACACGCGCCGATTTACATCAACAAAACTCATGAAGATATTTTAGTAGAAATTGCGCTGCAATATACAGATGACTTTGATGAAACAGTTTTAGCTTACGCAAACAACGAGTTCAACGTTGAAGGTGGTATGCATGTGACTGGTTTCCGTACTGCGCTAACTCGCGTTATTAACTCTTACGCTGTAAAAAACAATTTTGTTAAAGAATCAGAAAAGTTAACTGGCGAAGATTTGCGCGAAGGTCTTTCAGCAATTATTTCTGTTAAGCTTCCAAACCCTCAGTTCGAAGGTCAGACAAAAGGTAAGTTAGGTAACCCAGAAGTTCGTTCTGCGGTTGAATCGGTTATGGCGCACGAACTAGAAGTTTACATGGAAGAGCATCCACAAGATGCTGGTAAGATTATTGAAAAAGGTATTTTGGCTTCTAAAGCGCGATTAGCTGCCCGCGCTGCTCGCGATAGCGTTATTCGTAAGGGTGTATTAGACGGTTTAGCTTTGCCAGGGAAATTGGCTGACTGTTCAGAAACAAATCCAGAGAACTGCGAACTTTACATTGTAGAGGGTGACTCTGCGGGCGGTTCCGCAAAACAAGGTCGTGATCGTCGTTTCCAAGCTATTCTGCCGTTGCGTGGAAAAATCTTGAACGTAGAACGTGCTCGTTTAGACAAGATGCTTTCTTCAACTGAAATCAAAAACTTGATTATTGCTTTTGGTACTGGAGTAGGGGATCTATTCGACATTGCCAAACTTCGCTACCACCGAATTATCATCATGACTGATGCTGACGTTGATGGTGCTCACATTCGAACTTTGCTTCTAACTTTAATTTACAGATATTTCCCGGATATTATTAAAAACGGTCACTTATACATTGCACAGCCACCTTTGTATAAAGTGCAGGTAGGGAAAGTTCATCAGTACGCTTTCTCAGACGATGAACGCACAGAGATCCTTGGTGACATGGTTAAAGAAGCTCAGGAAAAGAAAGATGCTAGTGCAGGCGCAAAAGCAGCTAAGGGTAAAAAGAAAGCTGCTGCTACTGAGGAAAACGATGAAGTTGAATTAGATGAAAACGGTGAGCCTATCATTTCTGAAGAAGAAGATGAAGGCGGACAAAAAGCAACTGTTGTTGGTGGAATAAAATACGCAATCCAACGTTACAAAGGTTTGGGAGAAATGAACCCGGATCAGCTATGGGAAACAACTATGGATCCTGAAAACCGCGTAATGCTTAAAGTAGAAATTGAAGATGTTGAAAAAATTTCAGAAGTGTTTGAAACATTGATGGGCGATGAAGTGCCACCACGCAAACGCTTTATTACTACCCACGCTAAAGCTGTAAAAAACTTGGACATTTAGGGATCGTTTGTAGTCCATAATAATTTTTCAAAAAGAAAAGCCGGGACAAGTACGAAAGTACCTGTAACCGGCTTTTTAAAAAACCTCGCACCCAAGAAATTAACCCACAGTGCCAATATCAACGATCTTGCCGACTCGAACTTCGAAACCAATTTTTTCAGGATGGCTCATAGCTTCTGACTCTGAAATAATCCTGGTCCGAGCCCTAATATTACCATTAGTCTTGGAACGCAGAACGTCTTGAAAACGAGTGTTAACAAAATTCATGATCTCAGCACGTTTAACAATTCGTTTTACCATTTGACTTTTGGTGCATTTCTCCTCAGTCAGACCATGCCACCATTGACCAGGTCGATGAAAATTCCTCAACAAATACTCGATGTTCTTTGTTTCCTGGTCCCCAAAAGAGTGACCGTTCTTAGGATCCAGCAACTCCTTTAAGAATAACTTAGTTCCTTGGTGATTCAGGGGATTAGTTTCAAACTTTGGCGCGGCTGTGCGTCGTATTGAAATAACAAGTATCTCGTCGTTGCACAGCAATGTTCCTCGGTTGGACTTTTGCAACAGTTCCAGCATCTCCGAATTCTCTTCGCTGATTCTCCGCGCTCTTTCCCCGCGGGTATGAAAGTTTAAACCCATAGGTTTCAGCCCATTAGTAGTTGACTCAATCAATCTCTCCATAAAAACCTCCGTAAGTGTTCCGCTATTTCCAATGTCTTCAGTAATATAAAATAGAACTTTTACAAAACCAATCATACAGATTATGAAAGCTTTAGTCAATAAAAAAGACCGGGACGAAGCTTTTACACTTCTCCCGGCCTAAGGAATATTACTGAACTGTCCAAGCGATTCGAGTTGTTCTGGCGACCCTTAATGGTTCGCCGCCTTGAATCACCTGCGAGCCGACGTAATTGCCGATCGGAACATTATTCGCCTGATACCTAATCTGGGTGCTGCCACCCACGATTATCCCACCGCTTGAAGGGCTAGAGTTTGAACCAGGCCCCCACCAAGTGGGATATCCCATAAGACTAAACGACCCGGATGTAGTTGATTGCAAAATGAATGCATCAACTTGCGGCCCATTAAACGCTAAGGTGAAACTTAAGTCTAAAGGGATCGGCGCAAAGCCGTTTGAACCAGCCGAAGCAATATTAAACGGCAAAATTCCGGAGGGATTAACCGTAAAGTTAGATCTCACGCCGTTGGTCTGCATGGTTTGGTATCCAATCAGTCTAAAACCCAAAGTATTTCCGACAAAACTTGTCGGCACATCGGCGGTCAGATCAAAGCCGTAATTGCTATTTGTCATGACATAACCTTTTCTGAAACTCGTGCCTAGAAAGACCGTGTAGTTGTTTCCCGTAACTTGCTGTCCGATTGAAACCAGCTGACCTCTATTTGCAGAGGTTGGCGTAGAGCTAGTATCACCAATTTCCAACGCTACGGGCGCGCCCGGATAGGTGCCAATCTGCTCGAACGTCATTGAAATTAGTATGATCGTATTGGGCATGAAAGGTTTGTTGACGTTATACGAAGCCATCGGCGCTCTCACCGAACCTTCTTCGTAACCGCGCGTATTTCCGTAGCCTCCGCTTTCCGAAAAAAACAGTTGCTGCGAAAATCCTATTGACGATAAAAATAGCACGGCAAGTGCTAGTAGTAATATTCTTTTCATTCGTTCTCCTTTTTGTTTGATGTCTGAATTTCCCATGTGGGAAAACTTATTCTACAATATTTCCTCGTCAAAGTCAAATCAATTGACTTTCCTACAAAATATATAGTATAATAGTGGAAAGCCCTGCGAAGGGTTTTAAAAAAGCCTTAATTTAGGTTAAAAACCTTACAAATATGCGTAAAATCATCCAATTTTTTAAAGACGTTCGTGCTGAAATGGGCAAAGTAATTTGGCCATCACGCAAAGATACAATCCGCTACACAGCAACCGTTATCGGTTTCAGTTTAGTTATGGCAGCCATCTTAGGTGCTGCTGACTTTGGTCTACTTAAGGGCTTCGAAGCTCTTATCAAATAGTTTTATTATTCTAATTTCTACTTAAATGTCGAAACAACAAATCACCGGTGAGCGAAACTGGTACGTTCTACATACTTACAGCGGATACGAAGACAGTGTGGCTTTAAGCTTGAAGCAACGTATTGAAAGCTTAGAAATGCAAGACAAGATCTTCGATGCAATCGTACCGAAAGAAAAGAAGATCAAAATCCGTGACGGTAAGCGTACAACTTTTGATGAAAAGATTTTCCCAGGATATGTTTTAGTAAACATGATTGTAACTGATGACTCTTGGTACGTAGTACGCAACACACCTAACGTAACTGGTTTCGTTGGATCAGGAACAATCCCAACTCCAGTAGCTCAAGAAGAATGGGACTTTTTACAGAAACGCATGGGTACTGAAGAACCAAAGTTCAAAGTAGACTTTGAAGTAGGGGAACTAGTGACTGTAAGTGATGGTCCATTCAAAGAATATCAAGGTAAAATTTCCGACATTGACCAAGCTAAAGGTAAAGTGAAAGTAATGGTAACTATCTTTGGCCGCGAAACTCCAGTTGAACTAGATTTCTTGCAAGTTAAGAAGAGTTAATTCCGCATTTGTGAGGAGCTTTATATATAGAGCTCCCTATCAAATCCAGAATTCACTGGATAATTAAATAAGTAGTCGGCGCGCGGACAAGTCCGCAGTCTCGTCCCTAATAAGGATTACTACTCACAAACATGGCTAAAAAAGTCAAAGCAATGGTGAAGTTGCAACTACCTGCGGGTAAAGCAACTCCAGCTCCTCCAGTAGG
>CAZSSN010000028.1:0-9332 GCA_964609785.1 uncultured Candidatus Saccharibacteria bacterium
CAGTTTTAATCATATCCAAGTTGTGTTCAATTACTACAACTGTATTTCCTTTTTCCACCAACTGATTCAAAACGTAAATCAAACGTTTAACATCGGCAAAGTGAAGACCGGTTGTTGGTTCATCTAGGATGTACAAAGTACGACCAGTAGATGCTCTCGAAAGCTCAGTCGCCAACTTGATACGCTGCGCTTCCCCACCGGAAAGTGTTGTTGCGTTTTGACCAAGGTGCATGTAACCCAAACCAACTTCAGACAAAGTATCTAGCTTACGTTTTACTGGAGGAACATTAGCGTAGAACATTTTTGCTTCATCAACGGTCATTTGCAAAACGTCAGAAATAGTTTTGCCGTTGTAATGAATTTCCAAAGCTTCACGGTTGTATCGTTTGCCATCACATTCTTCACAAGTAATGTATACGTCTGGCAAGAAATTCATCTCCACCTTGATTACACCATCACCCTGACACTTCTCACAACGCCCACCCTTAACGTTAAAGCTAAAGCGGCCTGCTTTATAGCCTTTCATTTTTGCTTCGCGTGTTTCAGCAAACAAATCACGAATATAAGTAAAAATTCCTGTGTATGTTGCCGGGTTTGAGCGAGGAGTACGGCCAATCGGCGATTGGTCGATGTTAATCATCTTATCGATGTGTTCAATACCTAAAAGTTTTTTGTGTTCACCAGGTTCATCTTTACTGTTCCAGAAGTACTTAGAAAGAGCCTTGGCAACAATATCATTTAGCAAAGTGGATTTACCAGAACCTGATACACCAGTCAATGCCACAAACTTCCCAAGAGGAATATCCATGTTCACATTCTTCAAGTTGAACTCAGATGCGCCAACTACAGAAATCTTTTTACCGTTTCCAGCACGGCGTCGTTTTGGAATTTCAATTTCTTCTACGCCTGAAAGGAACTTTCCAGTTACAGAATTTTTATCTTTTTCAATTTGATCAGGAGTACCTTCTGCCACTAACTCTCCCCCGTGCTTACCTGCACCTGGACCAATATCTACAACCCAGTCAGATTCACGAATGGTCTCTTCATCGTGTTCTACAACAATTACAGTATTACCTAAGTCGCGAAGTTCTTTCAAAGTCTCAAGCAAACGAGTGTTATCACGTTGGTGCAAACCAATGGAAGGTTCATCTAATATATAGAGTACGCCAGTTAGGCCAGAACCAATTTGGGTAGCCAGACGGATGCGCTGAGCTTCTCCACCGGAAAGAGTATCTGCGCCACGATCTAGAGACAAGTAAGAAAGCCCTACGTTCAACAAGAAAGAAATGCGCGCGGAAATTTCTTTAAGAATCAAGTTCGCAATTGCCATTTCCTTGGCGTTTAGTTTCTTAGGCAAGCCGTCGAAGAATACAGCTGCATCTTCAATGGAAAGTTGGGAAACATCTACAATACCACGACCATCAATAGTCACAGCCAACACTTCTGGCTTCAAACGCTTACCGCCACAAACAGGACACTTACGAATACGCATATAGTTCTCGATTTCACTACGCATGTAGTCAGAGTCAGTTTCTTTGTACTTACGCATTAAGTTTGGAACAACACCTTCGAAAGGAGCTTCATATGTTCCCCCACCAAAGCGCGAGTCAGAAGGCATTTTTATTTTTTTACCGTCAGTTCCATAAAGAACAATATCTAAAAACTTCTTTGGTAAATCTTTTACCGGGGTGGAGACAGAAAAACCGAACTCTTTTCCAACAGTCTCCAGAACTTTTGAATACCAAGATAGACGAGAAGTAGTTTTACTCCACGGACGCACTGCGCCTTCAGCCAAAGTTAAACGCTGGTTAGGAATTACTAAGTCAGGTTCAATTGTAAGTTTAGTTCCAAGACCTTTACACTCTTCACAAGCACCATGCGGACTGTTGAAAGAGAATTCGCGAGGATCAAGCTCTGTTAAAGCAACACTATGTCCATTTGGACAAGCAAACTTTTGAGAGAATGGAATTTCTTGCTTGATCTTTTCGCCGTCCATGATTACTACATTGGCCAACTGATCCCCCAAGTCCAAAGCTTTTTCTAAACTTTCTGAAATACGACCACGGTCTTCAGCTGCAATAGCAACACGATCGACTATCACATCAACACTGTGCTTCTTTTGCTTGTCTAAGTTCAAACCCTGCGCTTCGGCGATGTCCATAATTGTGCCATCAACTCGAACACGAGCAAAACCAGATTTTTTAATCTGTTCAAAAACTAATTTATGTTCACCTTTTTGATCTTTGATGAATGGTGCAAGCAACATCACACGAGTGCCTTCAGGCATATGCATCAAAGTGTCTACCATGGACTGTAAAGTTTGACCCATTACACGCTCACCACATTCTGGACAGTGAGGAATACCGACGCGAGCGTAAAGCAATCGAAGGTAATCGTAAATTTCAGTAACTGTTCCCACTGTAGAGCGAGGGTTATGTGATGCAGATTTTTGGTCAATGGAGATTGCTGGGGAAAGACCCTCGATTTTGTCTACATCTGGCTTGTCCATTAAACCGATGAACTGACGCGCGTACGCAGAAAGAGACTCAACGTAACGACGTTGGCCTTCTGCATATATAGTATCGAACGCAAGGGATGATTTACCGCTACCTGAAAGTCCTGTGATTGTAATCAGCTTGTTGCGAGGGAGGTCTAGATTAATATTCTTAAGGTTGTGCTGCCGGGCGCCACGAATAACGATTTTATCGCTAGTGTCTGCGGGTTTTTTGGGAGCTGTTTTTTTAGTAGCCATGATAAAATTTGTATAAAGTTTATATAAAATACTTCTCAAGTAACTTTATTAACCCTAGCACCAAATTGACAAAAAAACAAGAGACTATGGAAGAAGAATTATCACCCTCAGTCAATGTTATAATACCTCTATGAGTGCCTCTAAAAAAGATTCGAAATCCAAGCTAAAGGATAAGCTAAAAGACATTCCCCACAAGCCGGGAGTATATAAATACCTCGATAAAAATGGAGTGGTTTTGTATGTGGGCAAGGCTAAGGATTTGCGATCACGTGTATCTCAATATTTTGGCACCAGCGACAACCGCGCCCAGCTCCCCTTCCTTTTAGCTGAGGCTGTCGATATTGAATATATAGTAGTGAACTCCGAGCTGGAAAGTTTGTTTTTAGAAAACACCTTAATTAAAGAATACCTGCCGGCTTACAACATCAAACTCAGAGACGACAAAAATTACGCCTTCATCAAAATTGATTACTCCACTGAGATTCCGAGTATTACTTACGCGCGAAAAATTGAAGAAGACAAAATCCCTGACTCACCTCAAACAAAATACTTTGGTCCATACTCCTCCACCGCTAAGATTCGCCAAACTTTAGATTTTGTTCGCCGCGTATTTCCGTATTGTGCAAATAAAGAAATTGGTAAACGCCCTTGCTTCTACTATTACCTACACAGATGCCCAGGGGTTTGCATAGGCGTTATCAGTCTTAAAGATTACGAATTACAACTTAACAGAATTGCACTTTTCCTAGCTGGTCGTAATGTTGAAATCAAAAAAACTTTGGCAAAAGAAATGCGTAGCGCAGCAAAATGGAAGTATTTCGAAACTGCCGCACGCTTGCGTGACCAACTCAAAGCCATTGAAGTACTAGATGAACGCCAAGCAGTTCTTTTTTCTCAAAAAGTTTCTTGGGATTTCGTATCAGTTTTTGTTGATCCTATTTCCGCGTGTGTAAACGTCTTCAAAGTGCGCGAAGGTAAACTGCTAGATAAAGAAAATTTTGTATACGATAATATTCTGCATGTTCCAGAAGAGAATCGAGAGAGTGAAATTCTGCAAACATTCCTTGAGATGTACTATGCAACTGCAACCAATCTTCCAAAAGAAGTTTTTGTTCAAAGCCAAGTTACAAATGAACCTTTAGTGAAAACTTTGTTCGCTTCGAGAACAGCGTTAAACAAGATAAAAGCAAAAATTAAGTTAAACGTGCCGACAAGAGGCCAAAAACTTAACTTAATAAACCTAGGTAGAACTAACGCCGAGGAGTATTTACGAAAATGGCAGCGAAGCCAAGCATCAAATATTCAAGCAAACCAAGAAACTTTAGAAAAACTAAAAGATCTCTTGAAACTACCCACAACGCCACGACGTATTGAAGGTTATGACATCAGCAATACCCAAGGAACCAATCCCGTAGGTAGCATGGTGGTTATTAAAGATGGTCAGGCTGCTAAATCTGAGTATCGCAAATTTAAAATTACATCTAAACAAACTCCGGACGATTTTATGATGATGCGCGAGATGCTAACTCGTCGTTTAGCACGCATGAAAAACCGTGACATCCCAGAAAAAGAACAGTGGCCAGTCCCCGACCTCATTGTTATAGATGGAGGCAAAGGCCAACTAGGAGTTGTGGTTGAAGTACTAGAAGAAGCAGGATTAAAAATTCCTATTATTGGGTTAGCAAAACGGATTGAAGAAATTTTCCTCCCTCACAACACCACCCCGATTGTACTAGATCACAGCAATCCAGTTTTACAAATGCTGCAGCGTTTACGTGATGAAGCACATAGATTCGGTATCACTTTCCACAGAAGTCTGCGTAGTAAGCAAGCTGTGAAATCTGCGCTAGACACTATTCCTGGCATTGGTCCGAAGACCAAAAAACTTTTAAAACAGGAAATTGGTACTGTTGATAAAATTAAGCAAACTTCATTTGAAGATTTATCCAACCTTGTTGGACAAGCAAAAGCAAAGATAATTATTGATAATCTTAAGTAAAACTTAAGTTTTGTACTATCTCTGCGAAAAATTGACAAGTTTCTCTTGAACATGAGATAATTTAGGCAGTGCTCTTGATGATAGTTTTTCATGCGTGCACTTTACCCATTTGGTAGGTTCAATTTTCAATAGGAGAGGAACAATGAAGAAATTCAGCACAGCTTTTTTGACAATAGCAATGTTGATCACCGGCACGATCAGTGCATTTGGCGCAACAAACAATGCAATCGGCAAGTCGCTCACCGTTTCTGGCGGATCCCCGCCTGCAACTGCAACGCTTTACGAAGGCAGTGAATCGTTTCCGCTCGTCGCGAGCGCAACGCAGATCAGCAATGTGGAAGGAACCGTCACAACTGGCCGCGGTGAAGTAACCGTAAGCGCAGTGAATACGCCGGCAACTTTGAAATCGACAAATCCCTATCGCGATAGCCGTGAAAGAGACAACGTCGAGCTCGATCTGTATGTTACACGAAATGCAAACACAATCGTAATGATCGCATCAAACGGTCCAGTTCAACCACCGGAAGCCCTGCAAGTAGCAAAGGCCGCCGGCAATGACGCTGGAAACCCTGCACTCGCAACGGCGAACACCGCAACCGACAGCTTTGGCGGCAAGATCGTTGTAACCACAACCGGGCAGACAGCCCTTAACCAGAGAGACGGCACGAAGCTGCTAGTCTAGACACGTAAATTGCAACCTTGCTTTCGAGCAAAACCTGGCACGAAGAAACATCCGTTTCTCCGTGCCAATTTTTTATCTATTTTAATTTCTACCGAGGTCCACCTTGACACTTTACCTGTAAATTACTACAATAAATTAGCTTTTTTAAACTTTACTTATGAAAAACATCGCATATATTCTAACAATTATTGATATGGTAGTTATGGTCGCTTTGATCATTTCCGTGGCTCTACAGAACAAATCATCTGGCCTATCCAACGTATTCGGTGGCGGTGGCGGAGTAGTATCTACTCGACGCGGTTCCGACAAATACCTGTTCTACGCAACAATCATTTTAGGTATTCTTTTCGCAGGAATAAGCCTAGCTGTTGTTTTGCTATCAAAATAAATCCTAAACCCCGTTACTTTTTAAAAAGTGAACTCACAACCCTACAACCGTAAATCTCTGTGGGGACAACTTATTGAAACATTCAAACTTGTCCCTCACATTCGGCTTTCCGTCCTACGGAAGGTTTTTTCATTAATGGGCCGAAGAGAGAAAATGGTCCTTGCGATACTGTTAGTTTTGACAGTCACTAGTGGAATTTTTAGTTTTGGAAGATTGTATGCAAACTACACCGAAGCTGTCCCTGCCGAAGGTGGTAGTTACCGTGAAGGAATTATTGGCCAACCAAGATTCATCAACCCTTTACTTGCAACTACAGATACTGATCGATCAATAGTAAAATTAGTTTTTGCTGGGCTCTATAAATTAGATGCGATCGGCAACGTAGTGCCTGACATGGCTGAAGCCATGCCTGCGGTATCTGAGAATGGTCAAGAGTATACAGTTAAAATAAAATCTAACTCTAAATGGCATGATGGCACTCCCGTTACAGCCGATGACATTGTCTTCACTATTCAGACACTTCAAAACGGTGATTTTAACAGTCCACGCCGTGGAGAGTGGCAATCAACTGTAGTTGAAAAAGTAGATGACAGCACAATTTTATTTAAACTTAATGCTCCTTCTGCTCCTTTTTTGAATAACTTAACTCTCCCTATAATAAGCAAAAAGAACTGGGAATCAGTTTCCCCTGCTGACTTTGTGCTGTCTTTAGGGAATATCGAAGCGGTGGGTAGTGGTCCTTACATAGTAAAAGAAGTGCGCAAATCTACCCAAGGTACAGTGCAAAGCATTCATCTAGAATCTTTTTCGGACTATCATAACCGCCCCGCTTACATTGAAAGCGTGAAGCTAAGCTTCTACGAAGATATTGAAGGTGTCCTAACCGCTATTCATGGCAAACAAATTGATGGCTTTGGGTTTAGCCCATTCGATCAAAGTGTTCGCTTGGACGAAGACAATAATGAATTTAAAGTTACCCAATTAGACCTACCACAATACCAAGCAGTATTCTTTAATACAAGTAATAAATTATTTAGTGATGTGCGCGTGCGCAAAGCTTTGCAAACAGGTACTGACATCCAAACTATTATCAACACTGTTTACAATGGCCAAGGCCGAGCCCTAAATGGACCAATATTGCGCCAACACGTTGAAGGTTTGCCAGATGCCATCATTAGTAATGATTTAGAAAGTGCTAAAGCGCTACTAGACTCAGCTGGATGGAAACTTGATGAAGGCTCAAACGTACGCAAAAAGAATGGGGCTGAACTAGCCTTCACGCTATCTACAAATAACTTTGCTCTAAACACAAAAACCGCTGAGCTACTTGCGGGCCAGTGGCAGAAACTTGGCGTTAAAGTGACTTTGAATATTCAACCTACTAAAGAACTCACTGAGAACGCAATCCGTCCTCGTAATTACGATGCGCTTTTGTTCGCGCAAAAACTTGGTGCCGATCCAGATCCATTCCTATTCTGGCATTCCAGTCAGGTTCGCAACCCAGGCTTAAACCTGTCTCTATATGCGAATACTAGTGCCGACAAGCTTATTAGTGAAGCTCGTGCAGCCACAGATAAAACTATTCGCGATGAAAAATATCGTCTATTCCAAGATGTAATCCAAGCTGATGCTCCAGCTATATTCTTGGTGCAAAATGTTTTTTCATATGCGCAAAAATCCGATATTAAAGGCATCTCTTTAAACAGTCTATCAGATACCACAGCTCGTTTTTACGACCTCCCCAATTGGTACATAGATACAAAAAGGGTTTTAACTAAGCGATAAACAAGTAAATTCATTTGACACTTTCCCTTGTCCCGTGCTATAATGTTTTTACAAGTTAACTCTCAGTTTCTAAGTGGAAGCTCGTGTGACCGAAATTACTCGGCACAACATTAGTTCCCATTTGGTAATTGTGAAGTGTTAGGCGGCCCCGGAAGCCACTTTCCTCACACCTAAAGATATAAAAATTAGTAAACAAAAGTTTTTTGTGTTTCCGCTTTTATTTGAGCCCTGCTCTTTTAATAACGGTTTCCGGAATTGCCGGCCCATATACAGCCCCAAACTTAACGCTAAAACTTCGAAAGTAAATTATGATAAGCAAACCAACCGGGACTCCAAATGCCCGTCCAGCGCCTAGACGAGTAGCGCCGACAAGTGCTGCGCCGCATCGTTCAGCTACAGCGACTCGCCCAACAGCGGTACCATCTTCCATCACTGCCCCAACAGGCAACTCAAAAGCAACATTATCTCGCAACGTACTTCGCGTTATTCCACTTGGTGGTTTAGAAGAAGTCGGTGCAAACATGATGGCTTACGAATACGGTGAAGATATTATTATCGTTGACTGTGGATTCGCGTTCCCAGATGAAACAACTCCTGGTATCGATTATATTATTCCAGAAACTAAGTACTTAGAAGATCGCAAGAAGAATATTCGTGCGATGTTCATTACTCATGGTCACATGGACCACATTGGTGCTATTCCCTACTTACTCGCTAAGTTAGGTGACCCACCAATTTACACAATGACTTTGTCTGCGGGTATGATCAAAAAACGTTTGGAAGAATTCAACTTGCAAGGTCGTGTTAAATTAAACGCTTTGACAGTTGATGACACAGTTCCAGTGGGTAACTTCCAAGTGAAGTTCTTCTCTGTAAACCACAACATTCCAGATTCTGTTGGTCTATCTATTAATACTCCAATTGGTCAGATCATTCACACTGGTGACTGGAAGTTTGACCACACTCCAATTAACGAACGTACTACGGACTTCCACAAAATTGCTACCTTCGGTGGCAATGGCGTGTTGGCTTTAATGTCTGACTCTACCAACGCTAACAAGCCTGGCTACTGTCTATCTGAACGCGATATTGGTACAAGTATTGAGAGAATTTTCTCAGATGCTAAAGGTCGCATTATTTTTGCGAGCTTCTCATCTCTAATTTCTCGTATGCAACAAGTTCTAGACTTCTCCGCAAAACATAACCGCAAAGTTATTGTGACCGGACGATCTATGGTTAACACTTTAGAAACTGCCATTTCATTGGGCTACCTAAAAGTTTTGCCTAAACTGATCATCAAGTCTGAACAAGCTGCTAAATATCCTGATAATCAATTAACAGTTCTAACCACCGGTGCGCAAGGCGAAGAAGCTTCACAGCTAGCTCGTATGTCTCGCGGTGAACATCGTTCTATTAAAATTAAAACTGGCGATACTGTAATTATTTCATCTTCCCCTATTCCTGGTAACGAACGCTCCATTGTTGCTGTTCTAGATAACTTAACTCGCCAAGGCGCTACAGTTATTTATAACAAGATGCTGGACATTCACACCTCTGGGCATGCCCAACAAGAAGAATTGAAATTGATGATGCAATTAACCAAGCCAAAGTTCTTTGTCCCTATTCACGGTGAACACCACATGTTGGTTGGACACTCTAAATTAGCTCAAAGCATTGGTATTCCTGAAAACAATTGTTTCGTTCTAGGTAATGGTTCCGTATTGGA
>CAZSSN010000029.1:0-8972 GCA_964609785.1 uncultured Candidatus Saccharibacteria bacterium
AAACCAAATTTCTATTTGTGAGGTATCATCTTGGTTTGAGGTTGGTACCGGAGTAACACACATGAGAATGTTGATCATCTCAAACGATTCAGCAAACGCTTCCGAACTGTTAGAAGGATTTCGAGTGGCAGGTTTCAGTGTCGATCACGCATCGCAGAAAGAGCAAGGATCATTTTGGGCAAGAACCACAGATTACGATTTGGTTTTAATCGATGACACGGCCGGCACTAATGCCAGTCAGATCTGCGCGCACATCCGCTCGCGAGGAAAGACCATGCCCATCATTGTTGTATCGGACAGGCCAGCCGTTCCAAGTAAGATATCTTTACTTGATGCGGGGGCAGATGATTGCGTAGATAAAGAATGCTCAATGGTTGAGTTAACAGCCAGAGTCCGTGCAATCTTGCGTCGACCTAAGGCGATTGTAAATGACGTCCTTAAACTTGATGACTTAACTTTAGACGTCACTCGATGCAGAGTCACTCGAGGTAGGAAAATAGTTGTTCTTACCAGGAAAGAATTTGGATTACTGGAATATCTTCTTCGGAACCCAGAACACGTAATTGCGCGGACCGCTTTAATTGAGCACGTTTGGGATATCCATGCTGACTTATTCTCCAACACATTAGAAACCCACATTTTGAACCTGAGAAGGAAAATTGAATCACCAAACAAACGCAAACTAATCCATACCGTCTCAGGTCGAGGGTACAAAATAGCTCTAAAACCATGATTGACTAACCCCTCCAATAAGCCTATAATTACCTATTATATTAATATTTAAGGGTAATTATGAAAAACTATATTGGCGACACATGGCGAAGCCTCTCCACAGCGGGCCGCATCATTTTAGGGATTTGGATATTATGTTTAATTGCTTTGGTAGTCTTCCTTATTGTTAGAAACAACAACGATGAAGATTCTAAAACATCAGAAGATAACAATACTCCTGAGATAGCTCAGGTTTACGAGCCATCAATTGGTTCTCCTCTTCCTCCTGATGTTCCAGCGGAAACAAACTGGGATAATGCTGACAATGCAGGCAACGTTGCTGGGACTTCTACTACGACTCCTTCTAATGAGCCAACTACCATTTTGGTTGCACCAAACGCAGGAGTTAATCCTAATGAACCGATCCCTTACCAAAATGATGTCTTAAAGTTTGCAGTTACACTTCCAGCTGGTGCAAAAGTTTCTGAAGAAGGTAATAAGATTGTATTCACCAACAAGAACGGATCTCTTCTATTTATAGTATCAACCCAACCTACCGGCACAGATACTTTAGAAACTATTAAATCACAGCTGTCTAATAGCCCAAGCGTAAACAATATTTCTTATTCTACTTTCTCTGGAAAGCAATCACTTAAGTTTGCTGCAAAAGAGTACGGAACAGGGACAGTTTTTATAGCTAATGGTAAAGTTTACTATTTACTTGGCACTGAATTATCAGACTTTAAGGTTTCATAACTGATACTAAAAAACCGCCATTCGGCGGTTTTTTATTTAAGTAAATTATTCTGCTATATCAACCTGACCATCAGCACTGATCTTTGCAACATATACAGGTAGCCCTTCTGCTAGACGTTTTAAGGTTTCTGTTAACTGCCTACCAAAGGCTTCATCGAGAGCTTTACGGATATCAGTTGATTCTACTACTTCACCTTTAGTCGCCAATATCTCTTGCAATAAATTTGCAAGTTTATCCAACTGTTTTGAGTGTAGAGTTTTTTGGTAAACAAAAGTTTCTTTTAAAATGTCGCCATCACGGAGCAAAGGCTGTACTCCGTAGTCTTCTGAGTCCACTACAACTACCGCTTGTTCAGCATGATCACCTTGCAAAACCTCTTGATGCGCCCCCTGCTCCACAAGTCCAGGAAGTGCAGTGGCCAAATAATCCATTTGCTCCTGGGTTACACCATAAGCAATTGGATCTAACTTTGCTTGTTTAAAATGACCACATCCTAACCCTACCGATGACGGGTCAGCATGAGTATCAGTATGAAAATTAAAATGTTTCGCGCCTTCAGTTAACTTAAGTACTGCATCTATCACCGCTTGTGATTCAAGTTCTTTCTGCAATAGATTCAACGCGCCAAACGCTGCCATCACATCCCCAACGTCTCCCCCGGGTTTTGCGCCTAAAGGCATATTTTGGATATCTTCATAGCGACCATCTACGCACCTTGAAAAATTATTCACATCTGTAATCTGTCGTTTGTTAGATTCTATAAAAGCTTGTGCTTCTTCTTTGTTCATTTGAATATTTTAATTTGTTTAGTAAGTACTTTAGGATTTTAGGAAATTTTTAGCGTTTGGTCAATTTAAAAATAGGTTCGGGCATTAAATATGCACGAACCTATAATCTTAGTTGAACACCCTTACAAAGAGGCTGTTTTGAACAGCTTGTCAGGACTGTAATCGAATCGACGATAGTTTTCCTTTTTTCTGTCCCAGGTTTTTACCTTCACCACAGTCGTCCGACGTTTGTCTTCGGAGTAACATGTGTGAATATACGGGATGACCTGACCTTTATACTTTCGGCGCAGGCGATGGTATCCCTGAGCAACCAAGTCGATCTGATCGAAGTAGGAAAGTTCGAAATCACCGGCTGCACCACAGGGTGCGTGGACAGTCGAAAATATCATTGAGATGTCTTTCTTTTGGAAAGCCACGTTCAAATCAAAAAAGATGTCTTTGTCTCTCGGTAAGTCCACTCTCTCGAGTAGTGTTGAATTGGGGACCCAAATAGCTCCCCCAGCGCGTGATACAGGGAATAGCCGATTAGGCTTTCCTGCCGCGGTCATCATATCTTGAAAGTGATTCCAAACATCGCTTGATTGATCACAATCGCCGCAAAAAATTAAAGCAGCGCCTGTTTCACCTTCAAACTTTGTAGGATCAATATCAACCAAAACACCGTCTGCTTTTAATACGTCAAAAAGCTGCTTATCATTGTTGGGAATGGCAAATTTGGCCATATGTTAAATCTTTCCTCCTCTTATTCTTCTGTATATAGGTAATGTTGCGTAACTCACTATCGCAATCGATAGCGAACATTTAATTTACAATTTTCCTTGGAATTTGTCAACGTGCTAAAATATAGACAAATAACCCCTAGCTACCATCATGTATACACTCCGAACCCGCTTCGCCAAAGATATAGTGACAGAGTTTTTACCTCCTGCTCGAGCTACAAAGAAGCAACGGGTAGTTATTTTTGCAGACGGCATGCCGACAGTTCCAAATAACAAAGAACTTTTAGAGCTGTTCAGCAAAAAAGGGTTCTGGATTTTTTCCCCTCGCTACCGAGGTAGCTGGGAAAGCGATGGAAAATTCTTGGCCCACTCTCCGCACGAAGACATCCTTGATGTAATAGATGGCATTCATAAAAACTTTATCAGCATTTGGGATTACAACTTAGGTGATAAAAAGGTTTTCAAACTTAAACCGGACGAAATATTTTTAATTGGTAGCAGCTTCGGTGGACCAGCAGTAATTCTAGCCGCGCAGCAAGATAAGCGTGTCACTAAGACCATCGCTTTCTCTCCAGTAATTGATTGGCGCCTACCAGGCAAGGATGAACCTATACCCTTGTTAGCTAAATTTACAGAGCAAGCATTTGGCCAAGGATATAGAACTGCAAAAAATGGATGGGCAAAAATAGCTAGTGGTAAATTTTACAACCCAGCGATTCACGCAGACAAAGTTGATGGCAAAAATTTGTTAATGATTCATGCCAAAGACGATACTGTTGTTTCTTACCCAGCGACTGTGAAGTTTGCAAAAGATACAGGAGCTAAACTCATCAGTTTGCCTAGAGGCGGTCATCTAGGTAAATCACTTTTACTCAAACCAAAGTTTTACAAAATTTTTCAACAATTTATTAGGAGTAAAGTATGAAAAATAAAATAATCATAGTTGTCGCAATTATAATTGCCGTTGTTGGGACGGTTATCTACTGGCAACACAAATTAAAAATCAAACAGGAAGTTGCTCGGCAAGAGGCTGAGATGCAAGTTCAGGCGCAAGCCATTAACGGTGCCATGGTGCCTGAAAATATTGCCAAAAGTAGGCCAATCGCGGTTGTCATTGAGAACCACACACAGGCCCGCCCGCAGTCTGGACTAACTCATGCCGACATTGTGTACGAAACACTCGCTGAGGGCGGAATTACGCGTTTTCTAGCCATTTTTCAGACCAGCAACCCCAAGGAAATAGGGCCAGTTCGATCTGCCAGGCCATACTTCAATTTTATTGCCAATCAGTGGGCTGCTGCTTACGCACACGTTGGCGGTAGTGAAATTGCCCTATCTCAACTAAACACTGGAGTATACAAAAAATTAGACGACATCAACCAATTTTTCTTTGGCGATTACTACTATAGAAGCAAGGAGCGAGTCGCCCCACACAACGCGTATACTACCCTCGACTTGCTCCGTGGACTTATGGATAAAAAAGAATGGAAAGATTGGTCAACCGTGAAGCTAGGTGAATTCGAAACTATTCCCACCGAGCAATTACAAACTACAGTTACAACAATTTCCGCAAAGTTCTTTGACCCTTCTTACGCACTAACTTTTACTTTTGACCCGAGCACAGGACTTTATGCTCGCACTAACGGTGGCAAACCATCGGTGGACAAAAATAACGACACACAAATTTATCCAAGGAACGTCTTAGTCCAGTATGTAGATGATTACGTTGTCCCAATGGAGCAAGTAAACGGTCTAGGACTAAAACTTGATGGTGATGGCAGAGCAGTTCTATTTACCGGAGGCAAAGCAACAGATGGAACTTGGCAATACGCCAGTGGTGAAAATAAATTCTTAAATCAAGAAGGTCAAGCAATGAAATTTCAACCAGGGCAGACTTGGATAATATTAATGCCAAAAAGCCTTTCTTCAAATGTTACTTGGCAATAGCTTAATCAACTAACTAAAAATTATGAGTGCAACTCTAAAAATCGGTTCTACTGCCCCGGCCATCAATCTACCAGATCAAGACGGCAAAATGCACAAACTTTCTGACTACAAAGGAAAGTGGGTTCTAATTTATTTCTACCCAAAAGACGA
Organism: uncultured Candidatus Saccharibacteria bacterium; assembly: GCA_964609785.1. Classification (GTDB taxonomy): domain Bacteria; phylum Patescibacteriota; class Doudnabacteria; order UBA920; family UBA920; genus UBA920. Next base: position 5,073 of record CAZSSN010000029.1, read on the forward strand.
TACGCCAGGTTGCACTAAAGAAGCTTGTGCTATTCGCGATTCATTCCCGAATTTTAGAAAACTTAAAGCTATAGTGCTTGGTATTAGCGTGGACTCAGTGGCAAAGCATAAAAAATTTGCCGACAAATATGAACTTCCTTTTACTCTGTTAGCTGATGAAAATAAAGAAGTTGTAGAAAAATATGGGGTCTGGGACAAAAAAAGTATGTATGGCCGCTTCTTCTTTGGAATTAAACGATCCTCATTCCTAGTTGACCCGAATGGCAAAATTGTGCGAATATACGAGAAGGTTAAGCCCGCAGAGCACGCCGCTCAGGTTCTAGCTGACCTCCAAGAATTACAGAAAACCTCCAAGAAATAAGTAGAGAAGTAACTGAAAGTTTACACATGAGAAAACACGTTAACATCACTGTCACTGGCAATGTCCAAAAGGTAGGATTTCGTTTCGCAGCTATTGAACAAGCCTTGGAACTCGGACTAGTTGGAATTATAAAAAACTACGAGAACGATCAAGTTAAAATAGAAGTTGAAGGTGAAATAGATCAACTTAAAATGTTTTTGCGTTGGTGCCACATTGGCCCTAAAGACGCGAAAGTTGAAAAGGTTGATTATGAGTCTTTGGAAGAACTTCAAAACTACGAAAATTTTAGTGCTGAATACTAAGCTTACATAACAAAAAAGGCTTCGGAACATAATTGTCCGAAGCCTTTTTTATTTTTACCTGCTTAGCGAGCTACTTAGCAAATTCTACTTTGTTATCTGTGCCGATTTTCCATATGCTGTCTGGCCCAACATAACTAGCTGCATCATATTGACTTAAGCGGCCATAAATACCAAATGGGTCATACCGTCTTGCTTTTGTATAGTTAGGTGCAACACGGGTATACATTTCAAAGTGCAAATGACTTTCATCCCATGATGGCTCTTTGACAAGATTGCGCTTAGCTCCGCGAGGCTCTTCATCATAACCCCAGCTCAAACCGCTATCACCAACATAACCAATTAATTCTCCGCGCTTAACGTGCTTCCCTTTTTTAACACTGAAGGACGAATCGTTATAAACCACTTCCGGATCACAAGCGCCATCTTTACAAGTTGGCTTGAAATAAGGGATGCTCTTTTCAACTTTAGAAAGATGACTATATGAAGTGAACACACCTTGCATCGGGTGCCAAACTTGGACAAACTCTCCTAAGCCAAAGCCAATTGTTTTTCCTTCATAGGTTCTAGCCTGAGGCGCCAACTGAGTGGAGCTTATTGCGTATCCATCTGCCGCTGCATAGACTGCAGTGCCATAAGGTTGAGCAAAGTCTACCCCACCATGATTAGTAAAACCATGGATGCTTCGTTCTTCTGATGAATAAATCCAAGCCTCAGTTATAAGAGGAGTATCCGAACGTTTAAATGGAATGGAAAACTTTTCTTTATTATCAAGATTCAAACTCTGCGGAATAGTTGGCTCGTACGGACGAAGTTCATTAGATTGACGAACTTGTGCATCAAACCGATACGGCAATTCTAAATCCTTTGCGTTGGGAACTTTTGCGTCAGACAGCTTATAGCCCCATGAGTTTAAAATTAATTCAGTTGGCATGCCAATCAAACCATTCTTCCCAATCAAATAATAATTGTTATCTTTTTTTACTAGAGTCCCCGGTCGATGACCTTCTGTCCCGGAACTTACACTGTCTGTTGTGACTACAAAGGAAACATCTCCAGTCAAAGCCTGTTCAAAAGTGAATCCTAATTGCTTAAAAACTTCCGCAGATGTGAACGCTGCTTTTTTTGAGTCTGTAATTAGATAGCATGTGCCTTTATCTGAATCACGATCTGAGCAAATAATACTTCCTTCACGTGGCGGTATAAAATCACCAGAGGTTAAAGATATATCTTCTGTAGTTGCCTGGCTCACTTTGTCCCACGAATTAAAACTATAGGAAAGAAAAGCAGCGGCAGAAGTATATGGTCTCTTAATCTTCTCCAAGGCCATGTACACGCTACCATCCGTAGTCACGACCATCGTTCCAACAGGGCTAGATGCCGCATTAACAGTCGCACCAAAAAACGATTGCGTGACTAATCCCAATAGAGCAAAGATTAGAGATGCAAAAGTGAATTTTATATATGTCATAAGATTTTAAAAAGATTATAGTAGTCTCAAAAAATTTGAATATCACCATGCTCTTTGATGCGTTCCAAAGCCTTAGCTTCAATCTGACGAATACGTTCACGAGTAACGCCGAACTCTTCGCCGACTTCTTCCAATGTGTGAGTAACACCATCTTCTAAACCAAATCGCATTTTCAAAATCTTTTGTTCACGAGGGTCAAGATCTTTCAAGATGTTTTGCACGTACTCTTTCAAAAGCTGACGACCAGCTTGCTCTGTTGGTTTTGGACGGTCTTCATCTTCGATGAAATCTTGCAGGTAAGAGCCTTCATCATCTGGTCCATCATCACCAACTGGGGCATCAATAGAAACAGTTTCCTGAGAAATCTTCTTTAAATGATAAACTTTTTCTACATCAATTCCCATTTCCGCAGCTATCTCTTCCGGTAGTGGTTCACGGCCCAAGTCTTGAACCAAAGAACGCTCAGCCTGAGCATACTTGTTCAAAGTTTCCACCATGTGAACAGGGATACGAATAGTACGAGATTGGTCTGCTAACGCACGAGTAATTGCCTGGCGAATCCACCAGGTCGCATATGTAGAGAATTTAAAACCTTTAGTCCAATCGAATTTTTCTACCGCACGGAACAAACCTAAGTTTCCTTCTTGAATCAAATCCAAAAGGCCAAGGTTACGACCCATATATTTTTTAGCAATAGACACAACTAAACGGAGGTTGGCTTCTGTTAATCGCTTGCGCGCTGCTTCATCGCCTTTAAGGATTCTTTTAGCTAAATCAATTTCTTCGTTAGCTTTCAACAACGGCACTTTACCAATTTCACGAAGATACATCTGAATAGAGTCATCGTAAATATCACCTAAGTCAAAGCCTTCAAGTAGTTCATCTTTTTTCTTCTTCCCAGTAGCTGCTTCATCACCTTCTGGTTTAGCTTGCTCCCAAACACTCGCGACTTCTTGATCTACCAATTCAACACCAATTGCTTCAAGCGCATCCATAACTCGTTCAATCGAAGTGATGTCATCTTCTAGATTAGGAAAAACGTGAAGAATTTCTGCTTCAGTCACAAAACCACGCGCTTTACCTTTGTGCATTAATTCATCAAGTTGAGCTTGAATTTTTGCTTCAGTAGCCGGGTCTAATATTGGAGCAATAATTTTAGCAGAAGATTTTTTCGACCCTTTAACAGGAGACTTAGCAGAAGTCTTTTTAGCAGCTACAGGTTTCTTCGCGAGCACCTTCTTAGCAACTGCTTTCTTGGCAGCTACTTTTTTAACTCCCTTTACTGGAGCCTTCTTAACAGCTGGTTTCTTTGCTGTGGTTTTTGTAGTTTTCTTACTAACTACTTTTTTTACTTTAGATACCATTATATATTAATCCATTAATTAAAAAAGTTTACTAAACCATTAGCCAAACTCATCAAGGTGGCTGATTTAGTAATAAAATATAAAATTGTTTTTAAAAAATTGTCCTCAAAAGAACTTCGTCTTTATCTTGAACAGGCCGTCTGCACTATTGTGTTTTTATTTCTAGCTCTGAAGCTTTTGCTCAAGAGCATAACGCTGAGCACTCAACTCGGCAAACAGCTGGCTTTGCTGCTTTACAGCGGAATTGTCGTGTAGCGATTCAGCTTTTTTGATGGCAGTCGTGGCATCTTGTAGTAATTTTTTGATGCCTGCCAATTTAAACAAATAAAAGCTTTTCTTTAACTCGCGCATAAGCGCCAGGTCATTGTTCGCAAGGTTTTCTAAACTAGATTCTACCATAAACTG
>CAZSSN010000030.1:0-7065 GCA_964609785.1 uncultured Candidatus Saccharibacteria bacterium
TTAACTTCTTTTTAAGATGGTACCGCTCAGTTTTAACATCAATAGAAATTATCAAACTTCCCAAGATAATTGTAATAGAGGCAATAAACTGGTTCATAGTAAGCACTTCACCCAGAATAGCGAACCCTAGCAAGAACCCGAACACAGGGATTAGTTCGAAAAAAGGTACTACGTAAGAAGCTTCGTCGCTATCCATCGCATACAAATAAAGCAAAATGGCCAAGGTTAACAAACCACCATTTCCCATCAACGCTAATCCTTGAAGGAGGCTTACAGAGCTTAGTACATTAGGGCTAATTAGAAAAATAATCGGAAGAGCTATAAAAGCAAAGAGCGCTGAAAATAGAATCAACGCCCCTACTGTGCCACCCTTAATGTATTTAGAAAGTAAAAACTTATCAAAATGATTGACTGCGGAAAGTAGTATCGGATTGATTAAAGCAATTAAAAACCAGTTCATACTTTAAGGCTTAGGTTTAAGATTATCAAAATTAGTGTTTGTTTTTGTTTCTGCCTACAATTCATACTCATCAATTATAGGTAAAATTTTGATGTAAAGCAACAATTTTTGGCCTAGTCAACAGTAAAATAAAAGATATCCACAAAATCATGTTATAATGATTAAGTAATAAATTAGTCAAAAAATGACTGAAGCTCCAGAGAAACAAAAGAAAATCTTAATGGTAGAAGACAACATCGCCATGCGCGATATTGTTGTTCATAAATTAGCCGCTAATGGATTCATCGTGAAGGAAGCTGCCGATGGTCAACAAGGCATTGATTTAATCATTTCCGAACGTCCTGACTTAGTTCTATTAGACCTAATGCTTCCAGAAGTTGATGGCTTTCAAGTACTGGAAAAGATTCGCTCCCACGAAGACAAGCAAATTGCCTCCACTCCAATTATCGTCCTATCTAACCTTTGGAGTAATAAAGATATTTTAAAAACTAAGGCACTTAAAGTTCAGGCATACCTAGTAAAAGCTTACTTCACCACTGAAGAGATCCTCAAGAAAGTAAATGATATTCTCGCCAACCCAACAGTGACCGCAGAAACTCCTGCTGAGGCCGGTGCTCCCAAACTTAACTAAGTAGCAGTCAACGAAACTAATCAAATCAAAAGCCCCGCGTGAGCGGGGCTTTTTAAATAGACCCTGGGAATCTTTTAATTCTATTCCTTAAAATTCTAGCTGTTTCTGCAATACTATGTTTATCGTTGACCATAACGATATCATGCCAATTAGACGCTTTAGATCGTAACATTTTCCTACGTAATCCAATAGCATGCTGGCCTAACCTTTTCTTAAAATGACGAGTAGCATCCCTATGTTTCTGCACCTTTGAAGATGGCCACAGCAAAACAGTGATTATCCGATGACTTTTTAGATAATCATAATATAACTTCATGCGTCTTTTCTCTACTATGCAATCATCTATAAAAATGATTTCACACTCTTTATTAGAGCTTAGGTGCTTTATCGCTTTCCTTGCGGCATTGATCGTAGAACTTTTTAATACTTCCCTGCCTTCCAAAGTATCTAGATTATAAGAACCACTAAATGTGAGTCTAATTTTATCAACAGATATGACTTTAACTTTATCAGGAGAATTTTTTTGATAATGAGAAGCTATGGATGTTTTACCGCTTCCCGGCGGGCCATTAACAATACAAACTAAGGGGGAGTTTTTAGATTTATTCATATCTATCAAACTTTATAATTGTTGGGTCTATATTATGACTCTGATCCAATAATCTGTTCAACTTTATATTGTTAAATTCTTTCACCTGCTCTTCAAGGCAATCTATGGGACCCAAATCATCTTTATCACCTTGATAAATAGTAATTGATACTTTTAAACTTTCCAAGGCCTGTAAATACGCAAAAGCTAATGGCGGATCATTAAATTCAACTTCAAGATTGTTTAGCACTCCAGGATCTGGAGGGTACCCTAAGCGATAAGGCAATCCAAAAATGTTTAACCTTAAAAGGTTAAAATCTAAATAGGGGTTTTCCACCCGAGCGTGTTCTATTGCTCGAATAGCAATGTAACTACCGTAAGATTTTGCAAATAAATCTACGGTTTGACTTGTCGATAAATTATCAGAAATTAAATCACTTAAATCTTCAACTGGAGTTTGTAATTCTTGCCACGCGAAAAAGGTCGCAACATCTGTGCGGCTTATTTTTAAAATATTGAAAAAATCTTTGCTATTTTCCAAGGTCAATCCTGGAATTTGTATAATTTTCATAGAAATGGGGGGGTAGAATGTCCACCCCCTAACTTACTAACAAGGCTTCGCCCGCAGAAACTAATGAGTCAGAGTCTAGCTCAAAATGTAAGAGCAGGTCCTGATAGTCCCCTGTGGTTCCGAAACCAAAACCTCTATGGCTAGTTGCTGGTATAGTAGCACCTGGCTTCAGCATCAGCAATCTTCCGAGGAAAGATTCCAGCACTGAAGTGACTCCGTTATACGCAGTCAAAATTGGTATTCCTTCTCCCAAGAGCCGCAAGGACTCGGAGTCAGGACTGTGACCAACCACGTTAATTACTCTGGTGTTGAATTGCGAATGACTTAGCATGATGCTAGCCTTGACCGCTTCATCAACAATGCATCCAGAGGTTAAAATGATTAGATCAACTGGTCTGCCCGGCATTGGCTCGTAAGCAACATATTGAGACAAGTTGCGCTCGCCCAACACCTGAGGAGAATTTTCCGATTTTGCATTATGCACTCGAATATACGTTATGTCCGAGTTAGACTGCAGCGCCCTGTTCATGGCGCTGAACATATCAACGGAGTCATAAGGCTCCAAATATGTCACCCCAGGAATATCTCGCAAAGCCAACGGCTGGACAGAAGACTGGTGCGTCTTGCCGTTTTTACCGTTTGTTAGACCTGCCACATCACCAATAATGCAGAAGCTCCCCATTCCTTGCGCCGCAGCCAATAACTGGTCTGAAGCACGCAGAGAGAAAGCATCAACAGAATTAATGATAATTCTGACGCGCGGATCTGCTTGACTTAAACCATGCGCAAAACTAATCAGGTGTTGCTCCCGTATCCCCACATTATAGAAGTGCGCGAAGTCGTGAATCCCAATTGTATTAACATGATCCTGTCGCGTTACATCCGCTGTGAGAAAGTAAGTATCATTTCGCAGACTGTGAGATGAAATCCATTTCGACAGCTGAGAAAAGTAATCAAACTGACAGTGATTCGGGGAAGTAGGAGTATTCTCCATTACCCGCAAATCCAAATCAGTCCAATCGAGATCAAGCCCTTTATCTGGAATAGACACTCTTTCGCCATAGCTCAGAATCTTCTCGCGAGTTTCGCTGAGTAGATCAAAATCTACAGCGGCTAAAGCCTTATCCCTGGCATCCGACACCTTGTCCTTGCTAACAGTGCTGAGGGTGTGGTATCCACTGAAATGCTGTTGAGCATCAGGAACACCTAAACCCTTTACAGTGTCAGCAATGATCAGAACCGGACGTTCATCGGACTCGTCACTGCTTAAAGCCTTTGAGTAGGCCTCAGCAACCAGCGCTAAATTGTTGCCGCTATGCAACTCAATTACACGCCAGCCGTAGCCTTCCCATAACTTCCTTAAGTCGGAATTGTCACAGCTTGCAACAGGATCAGATAATTGCTTCCTGTTGCGATCTATGATCGCCACCAAATTCGACAACCTTAAGATTGCCGCGTGGCGAGCAGCTTCAGAAACATTCCCTTCTTGCTCTTCCCCATCTCCAATGAATACAAACACTCGGCCTGTATTACCAGTATGGGTTCTACGTAGCGCTATCCCTGTGCCATAGGACAATAACATGCCCAGCGAGCCATTCGGACCAACATCCACCCCAGGGGTGAAATGATGATCTTCATGCCCGTGCAAACGTGAACCAAATCTACGGTATTGCGAAAGTTCTTCATCCTCGATCCAGCCAAGTAAGTTGAATATCGGATAACGGAGCGGGCCAGTATGGCCGCGCATCATAATGTAATCGCGGTCAGGGTCTTTATCGTCTAAGGGGTTGATTCTCGCAACCCCTCCGAAATATAAACCCGTCAAAAGCTCCACAGCACCTGCACAAGCACCTAAGTGCCCGTTGTCGGCTTGGAGGCAAACATTCATAACCTGATAACGCAGAAATCGTGAAATGTTAAACAACTCAGCGTCACTCAATCTCATAGAACTTAAAAATCTCATAATTACCTCTTTAGTCGCGCCAGAATTGGCGAAAATTCAAATTCTGAAGTTTATCCTGAGCTTCATGATGAGCTCGTCTCGCATACAATAGACGTGATTTCTTTTGATCAGATACCCTGCCGAAACCGATATTCCAAGCACGATACTGATAAAAGTCAGCGTCTCGATCTACACCTATAGCAGATGCTTCATCCTTAGCACATGTTTCACCCCATGAAGAGTAAAACTCTGTTTCAAATAAAGCGCGCGCCATAGGAGTTTGAGCCTGTGATTCCAAAAACGATTTTCCGATCTGGAACACCATTTCAGGAGACACCTGGGAACCGCTAGTAGAAGCTGCTTTCGCACCCTCTTCTAAACTTTTAAACAGCTCTGCCTGAAACTCGACTGATTGACTCATTTGATAATAAGGCATCAATCTTTTTACCGCCGGCAAAGTGATCTCATGAGCAAGTGCAACCTCGTCGTATTCCGACTCAGATGTATCAGTCAGAGCGTGCCACGAATGACCATGCAATTCTACCAAACGACTTTTAACTAGTGAGTTGAAGTCATCCAGCGGAAGCAAGGTGAAGGTGCACAGTTTGTCCGATTTGCGCTTTAGCAAATCGGTCATGAACATTGTATGTTTTTCAATCAAACCTACAAGCTCATGAACTGAATGACGGCGTATGTAATTCACCACCACCTCGGGAAAGAGGCTAGCGGCTAAATTAGAAGACGCGTTTTGCTGATAAATGCGAAATTCGGCTGACCTCATACCTATACAGTTGTGGGCAAGGGCGAGCTTTAAATTTAAGACGCGCTCTGCTTTTTCTGCGTTAATAGTGGTAGCCAAGGAATAAGGATGAGTATCTTGAGGAGCTCGATGGCTACACAAGAAGCTATATCCTAAAAAATTATTCCTGGCGTATGTATGAAGTATAAAGTTTGCTCCTGAATGTATGGAGTTAGCTTCTTCATGGATATAACTAGTTCCATGAAACTTGAAACCAATTACAACGTAGGCCAAGAAGTTTAAAATAAACTCCCTATCTACGTATTTATCCCGAAATTCTTTAGGTAACAACTTCATCATCTCACGAGCCAAAACTAGCTCGTGTTTATTTGGCGAAACCCCTGTCAATGCCCAGATAATAGTCTCGAGGGATTTAAACCAATCCCTCCAACCTCTATTCGTTTTCCCAGCTGGGTCTGTTAAATTTTGATAGGGATCAGCCACCAAATGTTGGGGCAATTTTCCGACCAACTCAGCTCTCGCTGAAACAAGGTCGGCATGCGAAATTAGAGTGCCATCTTTAAGAGGCAATCCAAGGATACTCGTGCGAAAATACCATATAAAATTACTAGCCATAAAAACCTCCTGCTAAACCGATAAGAACTATGCGCCTCCGAACCATTCGGAAACGACTTGATATAATATTACAATATCCCAAGACAGTCAACTCTTATACTCTTACAATTGAATATAAGAGATGGTCCTTATATATACAAAGAAACCCGCTTAAAGCGGGTTTCTTTGTTTCTATGAAATAACCTTAGGATTATAGGATAGCGTCCTTAGCAGCTTTAGCTACTGTGAACTTGATAACTGTCTTAGCAGCGATTTGGATAGTTTCGCCAGTTGCAGGATTGCGTCCTTGGCGAGCATCACGATGCTTCTTCTTCAACTTACCTAGACCAGGAATTGTAAATTCACCGGACTTCTTAGTTTCTTTGTAAGCAAGTGCTACTAAAGCATCAAGCATTTCTACTACTTCTTTTTTTGTCTTGCCAGTTGTTTCTGCCAAGGCTACTAAAGTCTCTGACTTAGTCATGTTTGTATCCTTAAATCCTAAGCTCTAATAATTTAGCGCATGGATTTGATTAATAAGTTTTTTCCTAATTGATTTATGGAAAAATTGATTACGACTTCATATTATACAAAATCCCCTGTAAAATCAAGGTTTTTTCTGATCATGTCAAGGGTTTTGCTAAGAAAACCTAAAGAATTTTGTATTATTAAAGAAAAAATGGCTTAATTAAGCTAATATTTACCCTTAACTACAAAACTTTATAATTATCTTATAACCCCTAAATTAAGATGATTATATGCTTAAAGATTTTGATAATTGGAATAAGAAAAAACAACAACTAGACAAAAATAAGGATGCAAAAGCTTATTGCAAAATTGGTGATGTATGGGTTGCATCTGTAGGCCAAAATATAGGGTATGAACAAAATGGCAAAGGAAAGGATTTTCTTAGACCAATTTTGATTGTTAAAAAATTTAACAATCAAATGGTGTGGGCAGTACCCTTAACATCTATACCAAAGAGTTTGAACTTTTACTATAACTTTACAGATCCACACGAAAACAATGTAGCTGCGATATTAGCGCAATTAAAATTATTTAGTACGAAAAGACTGTATAGGAAAGTATATAGGATCCAAGAAGAAAAATTCTATACAGTAATCAATGAACTGAAAAAATTATTATCTGAATAAGCCGAAACCCACTCAAATTAAGTGGGTTTCTCGGAGCCTAAAGGCACTTTTATAATTTTTTCCCTGAAACTTTCAGGAATCGCTGGGTTAGCCTCAAATATGTTTTTATGTTAACTTTTCTTACCTTTCTTGTCAATGTTATCCCTCATAAACTTCTACTCAACCATCCTTGCAACAACAACGTAGCGTTGCAAAGCAGTTCCAACCGGATACGATGTTTGCAAGCTAAGCAGTTTTTCCTTACGCTCCCCTTGCTCTAACACGCTAACATCATTATTACTCACCACTTTCTTATCGATTACAGTGTATTTAAATTCTTGTCCATCAGGATTACTTATGCGAATCTCAGCGCCCATTTCAATTC
>CAZSSN010000030.1:7075-8949 GCA_964609785.1 uncultured Candidatus Saccharibacteria bacterium
TGGCAATAGAGCAAATACAGTCTTGTAATTTCCTTTGGCAAAGGCAAAATCTGACGAGTGGCCAAAGTAGTAGGCATTACCTAATTCCCCCGCCACAGCGGTGCCTGGGAAGTGCACAACGCCATTCTGAAGCGCTTCTTGATAAGAATCTTCATTAGATTCTACAGATTCTACAATTGGCGCTGAAATACCCAAACTTGGAATATTAATAGTATTCGGGGAAACCTTGGCTTCAGACCCCAGGTCATCCCCTACAGGAGCTTGTTCTACAGAAGAGTCAGGACTACTAAAAGTAAATTTAATTTGCTGCCATAAAAAAGGAGCATTCAATAAACCGAATCCAAGAATGACTAAAACTATTACTAAAGCGATCTTTTTTATCATAGTTAATTTGACCATGGTTAAGGTGGGAAAATAAAAACTACCCTCTTTCGAAGGTAGTTTTATTATAGCAGTTACAGCTTGCTAAAAGTTAGCCTAGGCTTTCTTCACAGCAAGTTTGCGGAAGTATAACATTGGAGCTGCTAATAGAACAATCATTAGCAATGCCCATGTTGGGCTTCCTGTACGAGGCAATGTAGTAGCGCCTAATACTTGGCCAACTGGATCTAATGGAGTGTTAGTAGAGTCACCCAAAACAGTTGGAACAAGTGGAGTTTCATCGTCATCAGAAGATGAACCAGATCCACCGGATCCACCAGAACCGCCGCCGCCATTTGTAGTGTAGTTACCAAACTTTAATTGTTGGCCTACGTAAGCTACGAATACTGTATCAACAGTTGCAGCTTGAGCTGTCTTGATGAATAGTGATCCAAATGCGGACTTCTTCTCATCAGCGTTGTTGAAGACACAATCTGCTTCACCAACATTAATATAATATTCGTGTCCCGCTACAGCAGGTTCAGTCTGTGTGTATCCATCAGGAATTTCACGAACAATGTAGCAACCTGCAGGAATTAGATCAAATGAGTATAGGCCATCTGCATCAGAAACATCAGTAGCTACTTCTGTTTCATCCAAATCTGTGCCTTCATCTTCTCCATCTGGAGTTGCCTCTAGCAGCTTAATTGTCATTCCAGGAAGAGGTAGTTCACCTTCATCTTGAGTGTTATCTTGATCTGAATCTGTGTAAACTAAACCATTAACAGAGTAGCGTTCATCATCGCCACCATCTGGACATTCGTAAGTAATAGTATCTAGCTTGTAGATTACACCAGTTGGATTATTTGTTTGATCAAACGCATAGTTCTTTACAGCGAATTCCAAAGTATGAGTACCAGGAGTTAACGCCAACGGAGCAGTATCTACTACAGTAGAGAAACTGTTATTGAAACCGATAAACGCTTCGTCTAGGAACACACTAACTTCATTGTCTGCAGCGAAGTGCAAAGTTGGAAGACTGATATTTGTAGCGCCAGCCGGGATAGTAAAGGTGTGTTTGAATAATCTCCAAGAATCAACTGAACCATCGTATCCAGGTCCGCCTGCAAGAGTAGGCTGAGTTGAATCGTTGCTTATGTATACTGCGCCAGAACCAGCGATGTCAGGATCATTGATAGATCCATCCCATGCTCCTGCGTACCCAGTAGGAGCTGCAGGTTGTGCAACACCAGTAGTGCCAGAAGGATAGTTATTAGCGTTATTCAAAGCGATTGGAGCTGGACCACCCTCTTTCAAACCAGAGAAGAAAGTTGCAGCACCGCTAATTACATTAATAGGAGCAACAGTACATGGTCCAATATCTTGACAATCTTCACCAGTACAAGTGTTAACTAGTACGAATGGATTTTCATTCAAGTTTGTACCAGGTTCGTATGGTTCGTTAACAATTACAGTGGACCCCTTGCCACGTTCGTTTTCCCAACCTTCTTGCA
>CAZSSN010000031.1:0-8818 GCA_964609785.1 uncultured Candidatus Saccharibacteria bacterium
GGGCGATCTTCTTTAGGGCGAGCTTCAGACACGGTCATAGCACGGCCTTCGTACTCTTTACCATTAAACATGGTAATAGCTGCTTGAGCTTCTTCAGGAGAAGACATCTCAACGAAACCGAAGCCTTTAGAACGACCAGACATCTTGTCAGTAATAACTGAAGCAGATGTAACTGTACCAGCTTGAGCGAAAACATCGCCCAAAGATTGGTCGTTAGTGCTGTAAGGCAAGTTGCCTACGTATAGTTTATTGTTCATAGATTCTTTTAACAGATAAGGAGCAAGGCGACTTTTAATTGGCTCGATATTTGCTAAAAAGACAAAACGAGTTTCACTTGCACTGGCATTATAGCAGTTTTAGGGCCTAAAGTCAACGTGCTTAGCGATCAAGTTTTACTGAATTTATTCTAAAATTTAGCTGAGTTTAAATTAAATTTTTCGACTATCGTAAGCCCAGTGTAGGAGTGCTTGGCGCTGACGACGACGACACGATAGATCTCCTACATGGCAGTTGTGGACAATTTGGCCAATGTGTCTGCGCATGGCCTTCCATCTTTTAATTTGTACAGCGTCATATTCTGGTAATCGACGACCCATGAAGTATCGACAATACCATTGGAACCATCCGCGAGGATCATGCCGCTCATTAATCCAACCTTTGCGTCTCCACTCGGCCAAGGGCTGTGATGCGTTTATTTTAAAATAATTCAAAGTTGCATCATGCTTTTCAGGACATAGCAAAGCTTTCTCATACCAATCTTTGGGAAATTCTTTTTTACAATCTGTCATATACTTCCCGCCAAAACTTCCCAGAGCCAACATTTGTTTCGGAGTTAGTTGAGGTTTGAAATCTGGGTCGAAGTCTTTACCTATTGGCGCAACAAGCTCATAGGTATAACCGTTTTGCATTTTATCATGCACTACTACGCGCTTTTTTAATGTCTTACTCATGCTTGTAGTATAATGAACATATACAAATTTAAGAAATACTTATGCCCACAAAAAAACCTGCTTCAGCGAAAATCCCTAAGAACCCTCGAAATCCTAACGATCACCATATGCGTCAGGTTTGTGCTATTTTGCCGCCAAATGTAGATGAAGAAGATGTGGCTTGGTCCACAGGTCAGTTAGAGGCGCTAATTGGTATTAAGCGTGGTGGATTTTCTGCTCGCCGTTTACTCAAAATAATGAATGAGTTAATCACTGGGTATAAATTCATCCGTCATTATAAGAAAGCAGTAAGTATTTTTGGCTCAGCACGCACATCTTTGGATAAGCGCGTATACAAAGATGCGCACAAGCTTGGTTTTGAACTTGCACGCGCGGGCTTTGCGGTAATAACTGGTGGTGGTCCGGGAATTATGCAAGCTGCAAACGAAGGTGCGTTGAAATTTGGCGGGGAGTCAGTGGGCTTGAACATCCAACTACCAAACGAGCAGCGTATTAATCCATATGTAAATGAGTCTACATCATTCCACTACTTTTTCACTCGTAAAGTGATGCTTGCTTCCGCGTCTCAAGTTTATGTTTTCTTCCCGGGTGGTTTTGGAACTATGGATGAACTTTTTGAAATGCTGACTTTAATCCAAACTAAGAAAGTTGCCCCGATTAAAGTTCTTTTAGTAAACAAGCGCTTTTGGAATCCGATGTATGCGTGGATCAAAAAAACTCTTTATGAGCATAATAAAGCGATTGGTAAAGCAGACTTAAACCTTTTTGATTTAGTAGATAACGCTGATGAAGCAATGGACCTAATCCACAAAATGGTTAAACAACAAAAAATCGGACACGTTTCCCGTGAGTCAGATAGCTTAGGTTTTAACAAGCGTTCCGGAATTGTAATGCCTAAAAAATCTAGCACTAAGCGCATCAAGAAAATGATCATAGACTAATTGAATGAGAAGCGGAAAATACAGCGAAGAAACAAAGCGAAACAACGAGCACGTCTGGGCATCAGTTTTTGTGCGTGAAATTAATAAACAGTACGGCTTCGACTATTTTTTAGAACCAGAGCGGGGAGAGAACTCGCCAATAGATATGTACGCCGTTTCTCAAAGTAATAAGCTGCCAACTTTGGAGCTGCAGCTTACTCATGCAGTAGAGTTACAATTTATGGCGTATGAACAAACGCAAGATCCTAACTACACAGAAAAACCGACAATAGATGCTATTGAAAGAAAGAATGAAAAGTTGCAGAGACAGGGTGAGGATTTATCTCGCTTAATTTTGGTAATCCAAGGCTACATGAATCACAATACCGCTAATAAAGTATTTAATTTAGCGGGGACTTTTAAAAAGTATGCTGACTATGATTTCAAGGGAATATATTACGTAGCCCCTTCTATGATGTCAGCCGATACCGATGAATCATTTCAAGATGGCTATATAATTCCAATCAAAGACGCGTTCCAGAGACTTTAATTTAGCTAGTTAGGTTGTCTCAGCAGATTCAGTGAGTTGTCCCAACCATTTAGTTAATTTGTCGTATTCCAGAGGGCGACTGATTAAATACCCTTGCGCATAATCACACTCCATTGAAAGCAGTAGCGCAAGTTGGTCTGTTGATTCGACTCCCTCAGCGCATATAGTTAATCCTAAACTTTTAGCCATCGAAATAATTGCTTGAATAATAGCCCGATCTTGTCCGTCAGTGATGGCGTGCTTTACAAAAGATTGGTCTATTTTTAATTTCTGAACCGGGAACCGTTTTAAATAACTCAACGATGAATATCCAGTTCCAAAGTCATCAATGGAAATAGAAATCCCTAGTTCTTTTAAACTTTCGAGTTTGCTACTAGTGCGTTCTACATTTTCCATGGCGATGCTTTCGGTAATTTCAATTTCTAAATCGTTAGCATCAAAACCAGTTTCTTCTAAAGTAGTGCAGATTTTATCTACTAATTTATTTTCTGAGAATTGTCTACCAGAAAGATTAACTGTCATTTTTAGAGGATAGCCAAGCTCTCTTAATCTCTTGCCATCTTCGCATACAGTTTTAAATATCCATTCACCCATGTGAACTATCATTCCTGTTTCTTCAGCCAAAGGAATGAAGTCGAACGGATGCAAAATTCCCAGTTTCGGATGATTCCATCTGACCAATGCTTCTACACCCATAACTCGTCCAGTAGCAATATCGGTAAAAGGTTGATACTCCATAAATAATTGGTTCTCTGAAACAGCTGTTCGTAAATCTTGTTCCAGAGACAGCATTGAACCTGATTGCATGTTCATACTGTAATCGTAAAATTGATAGCGGTTGCGTCCGGCATCCTTCGCTCTATATAAAGCCGTATCAGAATTTTTGAGCAGTGAGAAAATATCTTGACCATCAGCAGGGAACATTGCGATTCCCATACTACAAGTGACGTGCAAGCTTTGATCTTGGATGCGAGTAATTGGCAATAGAGCCTCTATGATCTTATTCGCCACACGCGCTACATTCTGGGCAGATTTAACCTCATTAACTAAGATTATAAATTCATCACCGCCAAGACGGGCGACTAAGTCGATATTACGAACAGCACTGCGTAGGCGATCAGCGACCTCTTTCAAAAGTAAATCTCCTACACCGTGCCCTAGTGTATCGTTAATAGTTTTGAACCGGTCTAAATCTAGAAAGATGATTGCCATCTTATTCCCATGACGGATGGCGCTAGCTTTAGACATGGTAAAGTATTCATCCAAAGAATTTCGGTTTGCAAGCCCCGTAAGGGTGTCGTGTGAAGCGTGATAGCGAATCTTTTCTTCAGCTTCTTTCAGCTCGGTCACATCTTTTATTATTTTTGAATAACCTTCAATCACTCCTTGTTCATCCCAGATCGGAGTAATTGTGACAGTGGCGAAGAAAGTAGATCCATCTTTTCTCAAGCGAATTCCTTCTTGGATTGTTGTTCCTTCTGACTTTGCTTTTTCTAATTCCTCTATGTGTAAGTTCTTTGCTTTATCATCTTCAGCAAATAGGATGGTGGTCGGTTGGCCAATAATCTCTTCTTCCGTGTACCCCAAAATTTTTCCTACACCTTCGTTCCAACTACGGATCTTTCCTTCTGTGTCCAAACGAAAAATTGCGTAGTCTTCAACTACTTCAATTAAACTGCGAAACATTTTTTCTCTATCTTGTATCTCTTTGTTTTGCTTGTCTACAAGAATCTCAAACTCTGACTTCAATCTTTCAATTTGATTCTCCTGCTCTTTACGCTCAGTAACGTTCGTAGAGATACTCAGCACTTCTGCCACTTCGCCATCCTCGTTTCTTGAGAAAGCACTCAATTCTGTGTGTACCCAAATCCAGTGTCCTTTTTTGTGCTTCATCCGGTACTCAGCGTCAGTGCTTAGATTTTGTAATTGTTCTTTTGGGCTCTGCGTATTTGCAGCAACCAGTGCTTTGTTATTTTGCAATTCTACCTCAGGCAAGTCTTCTGGATGTATTAGGGATCCCATGAATTCTATGCCGCCGTTAAGAAAGTCTTTTGGTTTGTATCCTAAAACTGTGGTAACAGAGTTATTTACGTATGTATATTTGCCCAAAGGGATGCTATATATAGTCACTAGCCCAGGCATTTTATCTGCAATTGTTGTGTTGGAAACCGTCTTTTTAGGCTTTATCATAGCCTAAGTATACAGCACATTAGATGAAATAAATCTGATTTTTCAGGCTGATTTCATCAGGTAGGACCAAGCCATTTTCTTGACTAAACCTCTGAAATTCAATATACTCTTAAAAGATAACCCGTCATTTGAGCGCGGGTCTATTTTTTTAAATTTTAAACATTGTAATGGCAAACGACAACGTTATATTGCGATTCTCAGAAGTGACTTTTAGTCACGATACCCATAAACAGATTCTAGATGAAGCTAGTTTTTCGGTGCGTAATGGTAGCCGAATCACACTTATGGGTCAGAATGGTGCTGGCAAAAGCACTTTGTTTAAATTGATCACTGGTGAATATAAGCCAACCGATGGCGATGTGTATGTCACTCCAAAAGATGCGACCATTGCAATTGCAAAACAGGTGATGCCTCAAGAGGCTTTGGTCATGACTGTGCGTGAGTATTTTGAAACTGCGTTCACTGAAAAAACTTACAATCTAGACAAGCTTATCAAAGAAGTGTTCGATGTAGTAAACATGGAGCTACCTTTAGATAAATTAGTTAAGGAGCTTTCTGGGGGACAGCAAGCTCGCTTGCTTTTGGCGCATGCCCTAATTCAAAATCCTGACATCCTACTTTTGGATGAGCCTACTAATAACTTGGATACTGCTGGTGTTGAACATCTAACTGGTTTTTTGATGATGTATGAAAAAACTGTAATTGTAATTTCTCACGATGCGGATTTCTTAAATGCTTTTTCTGACGGCGTGCTTTACTTAGATGTTCATACTCGTAAAGTAGAGCAGTATAACGGTAACTACTATGACGTAGTTGAAGAAATTAAAAATCGTATAGAGCGTGAAAATTTGCAGAATGCACGTATGCAGACACAAATTAAAGAAAAGCGTTCTCAGGCAGAAGTGTTTGCCCACAAAGGCGGGAAGCTTCGTGCGGTTGCTAAGAGAATGCGTGAGACTGCTGAGGAAGCTGAAGAGAATTTGGTTAACGTTCGCCAAGAAGACAAGACTATTCGCAACTTCGAAATCTCAATGCAAGAGTTTGATCCTTTCTTTGATGGAAAAATTTTACAGATAAGTAAAATCTCTGCTTTAAAGAATGGCAAAGTAGAAGAGGCCGAGTTGGAAATGATCGTCCGAAAGAATACTCATGTTTTAATTGCTGGACCAAATGGTATTGGTAAGAGTACTTTCCTCGAAAAACTTACTGGGGCACCAGACGGCAAAGGCGATGGGTTTATAATTGCCCCTGAAGTAAGAGTCGGGTATTACAAGCAAGATTTCAGTAACTTTGATTTTGAGCAAAAAGCTTTTGATGTATTACAAGCAGCAATGAGATTGTTCGATGAACACACTTTGCGTTCCACCGCCGCTGGATTCTTACTAGACGGCAAGCTACTAGATAAACCAATTAAAGCTTTATCAGAAGGCCAGAAAGGGTTGCTATCTTTCTGTCGATTAATGTTGTTCCAGCCAGGGCTTTTAATTTTAGATGAGCCTACTAACCACATTAATTTCCGTCATTTGCCTATAATCGCGAAAGCATTAGACTCTTACGAAGGTGCGATGATTATGGTTTCTCACGTTCCGGACTTCGTTCAACAAATTCGCATTGATGAAGTTATCGATTTAAACTCAGTAGGTAAAAAATAAGTTGAGTAAGCGCACTAAAAGGTGCGCTTTACTTTTAGCTCAAATTATGCTATAATTAAACAAAGGTTAATTAAACGCTCTCTAAAGAGCGTGGAAGAAACAAAAATAAAATGAAAAAACACAATATCATAGGGTCAGCTTTGTTAGGAGTAATGTTGGCATTTGTATTGGTAATGCCGGCATTCGCTTCTAATTCAGGTTCCGGTTCTAACAAACAGAACCGTGAGAATAAAAGAGCATGTATAAAGACTGTGCAGATTTCTCAAAAAGCTGCTATTAAGGAGTCTAAAGAAAAGTTTAAGTTAGCAGAAAGAAATGCGATGATCACATGGAAGACATCAGTCACATCTGCAAAAAATCTTACAGGAGATGAACGTAAAGCAGCTATGAAGGCTGCAACAGAAACAATGCGAACATCATTTAAAGAAGCTAAGAGAGCTCATAAAGTTGATCAAAAAACAGCAAAGGCTAATATTAAAGATGCAGTAAAGGCTTGTAAGTCAGAAAAATCTTCAGATGATGATTCTTCTCATGACGAAAAAGAAAATGAATCAGAACATGAAGAAGAACATAAATCTGGAAATCATTCATAAGCTTTATTTAAAAAAACACCATCACTAGATGGTGTTTTTTATTTTGTTAGTTCTGTATTTAAATTCGTGCCAGGTTAAGTATGTAAAGAGAATATCAAATGCTATCAGAATAAATAAAATTAGTGATGGACCGTCAGTTAGTTTGTATGTTAAATAAACAACGGAGCCAGTGAAGAATCCAATTGAAACCCAGAATGCCCACAACTTTTCTTTATACAAATAGTAAGCCAGAAAAATATTTATCAGGCCATGGGTGAGTATGTATATACCAGCAAAGTTTTTTGTGCCGGTAGTAAGATGTTCTGCCAGAGATTGGTTGGCGAAAGCATTATTTATTAGCCCATTATTAAAGAATAATAGAGCTATTCCGCATACTGTTTCCCAAACACCGTTTATGGCTTTTATGAAAACACTAGCTTCGAATAAAGCGTGCCAATATTTTTGTTTTATCATTACCTACTAATTATACCAAATAGGTGTGGATATCCCCTAGAATTAACCACTGATTAATATTTTTCCTTATATTTAAGCCTATTTTTATTTCCATTCTTTTGTAACTCAAATGAAATTTCTAGCTGGATTCTTAACCATGTATAAGAAGTTAAGAACTGTAAATGTTGCCTAGTAATTTAACATGGTTCGACTATCCTTCGTGCGTTAATACACCATTTCTTACTACACCTATAGCTTTCCATAATTCTTTGATTTGAAGATTGATTTCATCTTCCACTTCTTTAGGCACCTTTAATTTATTAGTCGCTTCTCTTATGTCAGTTATAGCATTACGCGCTGGCTCTCGGAGTGTGTGTAATTTTGCTTCGTGGTAAGACATTGGTCCCACTACAGCTAACAATTCTTCTAAAGGAAAAGTTTCTTTAAATTTTTCAATCATGCTTTGTATCTCTGCGACTTCTGGTCTTTCGATTATTTCTCTTTTTCTGCCGGGTAAACTTTTCAACTCATCTTGCATTGCAATGTGCTCTAGCATATCTTGTGCATATGCACGTTGTTCTGCTGTTAATCCATCTTCATCTAGCTCCTCCTCAGTTTCGAACTTCATTTTTTGCTCTTCACCTTTTGGAAATTCACTCATACTATATTAATTTAGTTGTTAAAAGATAGGTCAGTGCTAATTGTTGTATTAGTAGAGCGCTAATACCAAAAACAAAGTTTAGTTTTTTAGTTTTGTGATGGTAGAAAAACATTCCTGCCAAAACGCCGAGCGAACCGAAGAAGATTGCCCAGACAAAGAAGTTGATTTCACGCACACGTTCTGCATGATCAATACTGCGTTTCTTATCTGACCCAATATACAGAAAGGCGAAGAAATTAATGGCAATCAAAGCTGCCAGTACAAAATATACCATAATAATGGTATTATACACTTAATAAACGTAATTCATAATAGACTATTAATAAATACTAAAAATGAGCGATCAAACCCCATCAACAAGACCAAATAACCTACCGGCGAAGATCGGCGTGGGCGTGCTAGTAGTAGTAATCTTTTTGGCAGTAGTTATCTATAGCCGCAGCGGTTCAGAAACTAACGAAGTTGCTAATAGTAATTCTGGCGCAGAGTCAGTGATGCAAGAAAATGCCAATACTCCAGCAGCCAACACTGAAAGTTCTACTTCAGGATTCAAAGACGGAACTTACACATCAACTGGTACATACAATACACCAGGTGGCCGTGAAGAAGTTGCTGTATCAGTAACTTTAAAAGATGGCAAAGTTGCTAGTTCATCTGTGACCGCAGAAGCAAACGCTCCTACATCTAAGCAGTTTCAAGAAGAGTTCATCAATAACTACAAACAGTTTGTCACCGGCAAGAGCATTGATAGCTTAAAGCTTTCCAAAGTTTCTGGTTCGTCTCTAACTGGTACTGGCTTTAATGCAGCTATCGAAAAAATTAAAGCTGACGCAAAGATTTAGTGGCTCAGTTTACTTTTGAAGCAATCGG
>CAZSSN010000032.1:0-8564 GCA_964609785.1 uncultured Candidatus Saccharibacteria bacterium
TATTATGGCAGTACTCTATCAGAAATATCGGCCGCAAACCTTTGCGGAAGTGGTTGGCCAGGATCCTATCGTCCAAACTCTTAAGAATGCTGCAAACGCAGGGGAATTAGCCCATGCGTATTTGTTTACAGGCAGTCGGGGAGTGGGCAAAACAACCATCGCCCGCTTGCTTTCGAAGGCTGCAAATTGCCTAAAATTAAAAGATGGTAATCCCTGCGGAAAGTGCGAAGTTTGCACTAACATTGCCAATGGGTCATCTTTAGATGTGATTGAAATTGATGCCGCTTCTCACACTGGCGTAGACAACGTTCGCGAGCTTATTGAACATGCGCAATTTAGACCGACTAGCTTGAAAATGAAAGTGTTCATCATTGATGAAGTTCACATGCTTTCGAAGGCGGCTTTTAACGCGCTGTTGAAAACTTTAGAAGAACCTCCAGCACATGCCATGTTTATTCTGGCAACAACAGATATTGAAAAAGTCCCAGACACTATTGCTTCCAGAACGCAGAAGTTTGATTTTAAACGCATTGCTTCCAGCGCCATGGCTGATACTTTAGCTAACGTTGCTAAAGAGCAAAAAATGAAATTAGCAGATGGAGTCATTGAAGCGGTGATTGCGCAATCAGAAGGCAGTATGCGAGATGCGCTATCCCGTTTGGACATGGTCTCGTCTTTGGGCACAAATATTGCCCTAGAAGATGCACAGCGCCTTCTAGGAGTTACTCCACTAGAATCTGTCCAGGAATTGGTAGATAAAATTATGGCGAAAGAATCATCAGCTTTGCCAGATTTTTTCGATGCCACTTTTTCTTCGGGCGCCGATCCTGCTGTGTTTAATCGAAGTGTTTTAGAATACTTGCGTTTACTTTTGACTGCCAAATTAACTGGCAATACCGATGCAAATATACGCGGCATGCAAACAGATGCTCAGCGTCAGGCATTTACGAACCAAGTTGGGAATTTGGCATTACCACAATTGTTGTTGATAATTCGGTTATTCCTAAGATCTTACAAAGAACTTTCTAACGCCGCTTTGCCAGAACTACCGCTTTTGCTAGCTGCCATTGAAGCAAGCATGTTTGGGTTAACTCAATCGGCCTCTAACTCTGCTTCAGTGCCAGCTCCTGCAGTTATCTCTGCAACGAAAAAAGCTCCCGAAGCAAAGTCAGAAACTAAATCTGAAACTAAATCTGTAGCAAAATATGAAGAACCTGTAATTAGTGCATCTGCTACAGAACTAGCCCATACAGAAGAAAATGTAGTCATGGCCACTGAAGATGCCATAGAAGATGATAGAGCCGTAACCATGGAGGAAATTCAAAATTGGTGGCCAGACATAGTTAGCCACGTAAAAACCGGGAATAGTCCAATTGCCACGCTGTTGAAAAATTCTCCCATAATTGAGGTAAATGATGGTAAAATTACCATAGCGGTGAAATATCTTTTCCACAAAGAACATATAGATAACAAAAAGCACGCCGCGATGATAATGGAATCAATTCAGGCTGTATGTGGGAAGAAGCTTTCCATTAGAGCGGTTATCAAAAACGATATTCGTGAACCAGCTATTTCCCAGACTGTTGATGCACTTAGTGACGCTTTAAAAGTTTTTGGCGGCGAATTAGTTGAGTAGTGAAGTTGATACATTGATATAAAAATAAATAAAAATTTAAAACAAATTTCAAACAAAAACATGAACATATCAAATATTCCACGTACATACCTTTTGGGAGCTATCTTGTTGATGGTAGTTGCTTTAGTAGGTATTACTGCGTTTAACCCCGGTAGTTTGATTTTCAAAGATCAAACAGATTATGAGGCTCAAAGAAAATTAGCACAGCAAGAAGCTCAGCAGTATCAGGCAATGCTCGATAGCGTCTCGCCTGACTATGAGGCTAGTCAACAACTTTTGAAGAAGATTGCTTCAGAAGATATTGTTCGCGAAGAAGTTGAGTCCGCTTTAAACGTTAATCAAAGAGTAGTGGTGCCAGTAGTGGCGACTGCAGATTTAACTATCGCGCCGCGTGGTGACAGAGCCGAAGTCGTTGATTACGTTAGCCGTTTAGGTTCAATGATTAATAACTATAATCAAGAATCAAGGCCAGCCGTGAATCAGATTTTTGGTGACAACTCAGATGCTAACACCATCACTACAGCCGCTACAAGCACCAAGGCTCTCGCAGATAATATCCGCGGCTTACCAGTACCAAAGGACGCTGTAGAAATGCACAAGGCATATTTGGTGGCGTATCAAACATACGGCTCTTTCTTAAATACTGCTGCTAGCTATGCCAAAGGGACTACTACTGACCCGTGGCCTATGGTGTATGGACAGTACTCTGTTATAGACAGCCGCTTGGCCGCAGCAGATGTAGAGTTGAATAAGCTTTCTCAGAAATACGCTCTGAATGTACCAATGTCAGAAGACTTGGCTGACTCAGAAGCCGGCTTAATTAACAGTTTCGGATTAATCAAAACTGCTCACGCTCAAATTGGTTTTTCAAATGTTATCGATATTAAGGCTGCCATTCTAGAAGGAGTGAAAGCTGGTTTAGCTAGGGCTTTTGCTCAGTTTGCTACGCAGATGTTAGATAAACTTGTAGCTCACATCGAAAAGAACTTTGCCATTGCCAGTCAGCTTTACTATTCACAAGACTTAGGACGGTACTACTCAGTTGAGTATATGAAGAAGTTCGTTTCTGACCCACTAGACCAAGACATCATTCAGAAATTCTTACCTCAATACTTCTGTTTAGATACAAAACCAGAGGAGCTAAAAAAGATTTTTACAGCGAAAGCTAATGCAAATCAAGGGACAGACATTGTAATTGATCCATCAGATCCACAGTTCTTACAGAAATTAGCGAGGTTAGGTGGCGACGAAAAGAATTACGCTAACTGGTGGGAGGACTATTACACGACTTTGGCAGCCACTACGCAGCAGCAAGCGGAAGCAGCAGCTACCAAAGAAGTTATCAGTCCTGGTTTAAAGAGTGGTCGTGATTTAGTTAACGGACAGATTAGCAAGACCATGTCTTCAATCTTTAACGTTCAAGAGGCTGCAATTTCTGGAACCATCAATTTGGGTACAAACAATACAGAAAACTTTGTTGGTCAGCTGGTTTCAAGTGTCGTAGAAAATATGGTAAATAAGTTTGTATTTACACCGATTAGTGGTGGTGCTTCTGGAAGCGGAGGAATTGGAGTTATCGCTGAGCAAAACGTTTGTTTGAAAACCCCACAAATGAAACCAATCGCTCCATTGCCAACAACAGAAACAGAATCAAGCGAAGAGAGTGGTTTATAATAAATTAATTAGATTGGAATTTAATGAAGATCCTCGGAATTGATTATGGCACTAAGCGCGTTGGTTTGGCCATTTCAGATGAAACTCAAACTTTAGCTCGCGAACTGAATATCCTTAGCCCCAAAGAATTTTGGTGGGGAATTAAGGACCTTATTGAAAGTGAATCAATTTCTCGGATTGTAATTGGCTTGCCATTGAACATGTCTGGTGAGGCCACTCATTCCACTGAAGCTGCCCAGAAATTTTACGACGAGCTCCAATTGCGCTTCCCTGAAATTCCTTTAGAGTTCATGGATGAAAGACTCTCAAGTGTGATGGCCGAGAGTATGGGCCGCAAAAAAGATGTAGACAGTCTCGCAGCACAGATCATCTTGCAGAATTATTTGGACCGAGCAAAAAACTAATTTAAAATATAAAAGTGTCAAAACTCTATGTCTCAATTTAGACAAAATCCAATTACAAAGCAGTGGGTGTTAATTGCTCCTGGGCGCGCTAAGCGTCCAGAGGATTTTCGTACATATAGCGTTATGGCCGGTTTGCCTGAAATTGATGAGACTTGCGTTTTCTGTCCAGGAAATGAAGAAAAAAATCCAGATTTATGTGATGATGTTTGCCGTATTCCCAATAATAAAGATTGGGAATTGCGAGTCATTCCAAATAAGTATCGTGCAGTAGACTTAGGGGCTGTTACTTCGGAGCGAGATTTCTATTTTTCAAGATCTGGTTATGGAGATCACGAAGTGATAATTACTCGCAAGCACAATGAACCAGTCGCAATGCAGTCCGCACAGCTAATTGGGTTAACTTTAACTAATTTTAAAGACCGCATCCTTACTCTTTCTAAAGACGAGAAGAATGCCTATGTGCAAGTTTTTCATAATCACGGTCGTGATTCTGGTGCTAGTTTGGTGCATCCACACTATCAGATAATTTCTACACCAATGGTGCCACCGCACATTCATTCGGAAATGTCTGGGGCGTATCACTATCATCGTGATCATGGCACCTGTATTTATTGTGACATCATGAAAGAGGAGATTAAGCAAAAAGATCGTTTAATCTATGAAGATGATCACTTCGTAGTAATCTCAGCTTATGCTTCTCGCAGTCCGTTCGAAACTTGGATTATGCCAAAACGTCATGGAGCACGTTACGAAGATATCTCTGAAAAAGAGATAGAGCATTTGAGTCATGTGTTGAAGCGAGTCTTAGGAGCACTTTACACAAAACTTTCAGATCCACCTTTGAATTTTTATATTCACACCATGCCAGTTAAACGTGATCGCCACACTCTTCATGAAGAGGCAAGCTATCATTGGCATCTAACAATTTTCCCTAGACTAACAATTTGGGCTGGTTTCGAGTATGCTACTGGTATACCGGTTAACCCTATGCCACCGGAAGAAACTGCAAAGTTTTTAAGGGGAGATATTTAAATGAATTATATGGAACGGGGACAATTTGAAGGCAGCCGGATGGATGCTGTTGAAGCAATTGATTCTAACGTAAGGCCAGAATCCTACCTCCGTGATTTAGGAATTGAATTATCTGAGCTTGAAGGGAAGAAAGTTCTTGGTATTGGCGGAATGCCACAAGGCGATGTAGCTGTTGCTGCTAAAGCTAGTGGGGCAGAATTTTTTACTGTAAATCCGGGAATTGATTATCGAGACTATACTAAGCCAGAAGGTGCTGTCCATACATCAGGGCTCGCTCAAGAGCTTCCTTTTGCCGATAACTCTTTCGATATAGAGCTAGCCCATGCCAGCGTACCAGGGTATTTACCCAGAGTTGAATCAGAATACAGAGCGATGTTTTCGGAAATGTTGCGGACGGTTAAGCCAAACGGAGAAGTTCGCATATATCCAATTACAGAAGCCATGTATAATGATGAGGTGTTTGAAGAAATTGTTCACAGCCATATAGATGACGCAAAGTTTGATTTTGAACCACTAGAAAAGCGAATGATTCAAGGTCAAAATCAACAAGTATATCGTTTAAAAATTACTAAGTTAGAAAAAAATGGCTAGAAAACTAATTATAGGAAACTGGAAATTGAATCCAATGACTGTAGGGGAAGCAGTGGCTTTGGCGTCTCGAATTGAAATTAGCACAACGAATGATGTGGTAATTTGCCCACCGCTACCTTTTTTGGAGTCTATTGA
The DNA here is from genome assembly GCA_964609785.1 of uncultured Candidatus Saccharibacteria bacterium. Lineage (GTDB taxonomy): Bacteria > Patescibacteriota > Doudnabacteria > UBA920 > UBA920 > UBA920. The sequence continues at coordinate 5,473 of CAZSSN010000032.1, forward strand.
ATATCCTCACGTTGGTGCGCAAGATTGCTCACCGCATATTAAAGGCGCATACACAGGTGAAGTTTCACCTGCTCAACTGCAAAGCATGGGCGTGAAATATTGTATTATCGGGCATAGCGAACGCCGTACTCTTGGTGAAGATGACGCGCTCATCAATGCTAAAATTAAAGCTTTAATTGAGTATAAAATTACACCAATCCTTTGTGTGGGATACGGCACAACTGTTCAGGAAGACGCCTTAGAAGTTATGGAAGTGCTTGGTGCTCAATTGGAGCAAGATTTAGAAGATGTGGACCCGAAGAAAGTAGTAGTAGCTTACGAGCCAGTATGGGCAATCGGTAGCGGTAAAGCTGCGACTGCTGATCACGCTGAACAAATTGCATTGTACATAAACACAAAACATGGCGTACCTAAGATCCTTTATGGCGGCAGTGTTAACAGTACTAATGCCGTTCAATTTTTGAGCGAACCACATATTTCTGGCCTGCTAATAGGTGGGGCTAGTCTTTTGCCAGATGATTTTAATAAAATCATAGAATTATAATTCCGAACACATATGATATACATCGGCGCTGACCACGGCGGCTACAAATTAAAGGACCAATTGAAGAAATTTTTGATAAAGCAGAGGCTAGAGTTTAGTGATCTTGGTGCAAAAACTTTGAAGGCAGGGGATGATTATCCTGACTACGCAAAACAGGTAGCCAAAAAGGTATCACAAAACCCCATGCGCAACGTCGGCATTTTAATTTGCCGCAGTGGTCAGGGTGTCTGCATTGTCGCAAATAAGTTCGAACATGTTCGTGCGGCTTTGGTTTGGAATGTAAAAGAAGCAGAAATGTCCCGTAAGGATGATATGGCTAATGTTCTATGTTTACCTTCAGACTACATTAGTCAAAAAGATGCTGAGAAAATTGTAGATGTATGGTTGAACACACCTTACTCAACTGAAGCAAGGCATGTGCGTAGAGTAAAAAAAATTAGCGCTCTGGAAAAATAAAGCAAAATAAAAACCCGCTGAAAGATTTCTCTTTCAGCGGATTATCCAAAGTTAATGACTTATTAATTTACGACCGGCGTTGCATCTCGACTTAGATCTCGGATGGTTTTGAAGATGTCATAGACGGCAACTCCGAAAAGTATGATCGATGCCACGGCCATTGCAAGCATGGAGATGGAACCATCCATCACAAACCCTAAGATTCCGAGAAACGTGGTAAAGGGTGTAATTGTGAGTGTAATACCTTCTTCAATGCATTCCCCACAAAGTGTGCTTAAGCTCACTTGCCTGAAAGGCAATAACAAGTCATTTATTTTGCGAAAAGAATTCATAAGTACCTCCAAGTACATTGATGTAATTTAACTTTAACATTATATCATAAATATATAGATTTGTCAATGTTAAGCTAAAACCTCCTAAAACCCAATAAATACCCATAAAATGATAATCCCAGCTATTTTAGAGAAAAATCCGCTTGATTTCGCCCATAAATTGACTAAAATCAAGACCATACCTAAACTTCAGCGTATTCAGGTAGATTTCACTGATGGTGTTTTCGTTGAATCTGAGTCCATGTTGGTGGAAGATTTGGGTCACGTTCCAAAACTAGACAAACTAGAATGGGAAGCGCATATTATGGCGGATCATCCAACTAACTTTGGCGCTTACAAAGAAGCAGGTTTTTCAACTGTCATAATCCATTATGAGAGCTTTGTTAGCGAAACGTTATTAGAAGAAGCATTAGAAAAAATTATCAAGTTAGGAATGAAGCCTGGAATTGCGATTAATCCAGAAACAAACGTCTCAACCCTGCGATATTTTACAGATAACATCATGCATTTTACAATTCTTTCCGTTGAACCTGGCAAACAGGGCAATGCCTTTATAGAAACTACGTACGAAAAAGTAAAAGCATTGAGGGAAATGGCTGAAAATGCTACAATTGAGGTAGATGGTGGTGTGAATGCGGACAACGCAGGAACACTAATCCACAGTGGCGCTGACTACCTTGTAGTCGGTTCCGCACTTTTTGAAACAGAAAACATCAAACAAAACTACCAAAACATTGTCACCGCAGGAACTGAAATATAAAGCGAATGATATCCGTCAGGATATTATTAAAATGTTAGTCGAAGCCGGCTCTGGTCATAGTGCCGGTCCTTTAGGTTTAGCCGATATTTTTACAGCGCTTTATTTTAAAGTGATGCGTCATGATCCTCAAATTCCTGATTGGACTGGTCGCGATAGGCTTGTGCTCTCGTGTGGACATAACGCGCCAGTACTTTATGCTACACTCGCTGAGTCCGGATACTTTGCAGTAGATGAACTAAAGACTTTGCGTAAGTTTGGCGGTCGCTTACATGGACATCCACATAATTTAGCTTTGCCGGGAATTGAAAATTCTTCTGGTCCTTTGGCGCAGGGTGCATCGCAAGCTGTTGGCATGGCTTTAGCTTTCCGCATGGATAATTTAAAATCCCGTGTGTATCTTGTAATGTCTGATGGCGAACAGCAAGAAGGCCAGATTTGGGAAGCAGTCATGCTTGCTGGAAAAGAAAAGTTGCATAACTTAACTGCAATAATCGACCGTAACAACATTCAAATTGATGGTTACACAGAAGATGTGATGCCCCTCGAAGGACTTCGTGCGAAGTACGAAGCATTCAATTGGCACGTTCTAGAAATTGATGGACATAATATTGATGCAATAATAAACGCGTACAAAGAAGCCGAAGCGATTTATGAAAAACCAACTGTAATTATTGCGCATACTATTCCAGGAAAAGGCGTGGACTACATGGAAGGTAAGTTTGAGTGGCATGGAGCGCCTCCAGGTGGGGCCGATGTAGCAGGTGCACCGCCTAAAAAAGAGCAAGCTGCTGAAGCTTTAAAAGAACTGCGCACTTTGCGTGGACAGATTAGGAGTGAGCATGAATAAAAAGTTTCACTATTTTCTAACGATTCTCATTTTAGGATTAGCAATATTCCGTTATAAAGTTTTCCTGCTCCTCAATACTAAGATATGTGCTTCTGTAGTTGGTGCAAAATGTCTCTCTGAAATCGCTAGCAACCTCTTTCTTACAAAGATTAG
>CAZSSN010000033.1:0-8236 GCA_964609785.1 uncultured Candidatus Saccharibacteria bacterium
GCGAAAATTTTTGGTGGATACTACCGTGCTGCAAATGCTCAAAAATCTGGTGTCACAGGCACTGGACTTGGCTTGTATTTTGCCCAAAAGATTGTGGAATTACACGGTGGTAAAATTTGGTTAAAATCTGACGAAGGGCAAGGTACTACAGTCTTTGTTCAACTGCCAATTCAGAAAAGTTAGTTAAAGCCTGCTAAAATCCTCATAATCTGCTAAGATACCTCATATATGGCAACTGAACGAGTTCAAAAATTTCTTAGTGAACAAGGCATAGCTTCTCGCCGAAAGGCCGAGGAGTTTATTAAGTCTGGCCAAGTTTCTATTAATGGCCGCAAAGCTAAACTTGGAGATAAAGTAGATCCGGAAACTGATGAAGTGAAAGTTTATGGCAAAGTTGTTAAAACCACCGGTCATAGAAAAATTTATATTGCCATGAACAAACCTAAAGGTGTTGTGGTAAGCAAATCTGATACGCATGGCCGCAAAACTGTATTCTCCTTACTCCCTGAAGAACTTCGTACCAAAGTACATAATGTTGGTCGCCTAGACTTCGATACTGAAGGATTACTTATCCTTACAAATGATGGCGACTTAACTCAACAGCTAGCTCACCCAAGTTATGAGCATGATAAAGAATATGAAGTTGTTCCTGATGCTGAACCTAAACCTCAGCAACTTGAAAAGCTTCGCGATGGCGTAGAACTACCAACTGGAATGACCCGCCCTGCTGCAGTCAAACAACGCAGCGGCAAAGTTTACATTATTGTTCATGAAGGCAAGAAACGCCAAATCCGCCGAATGTTCACAGCGGTAGGATTAGGTGTTGTAAATTTAAAACGCATTCGTATTAATAAATTGAAGCTTCCAGACATCCCAGCAGGAAGTTATATTGAAATCAAAAAATCAGATATTCTTTAGATAAATTTGTTATCCTATTAATATGCTAAAGCCACCTAAAAATTCCACTGCTAGGAAAAATTTTATAATTGCTTTTGTTGTACTACTTGTAGTTGGTACAGCGTATTTGTATATGACGCGAGGAGAAACTGCTGAAGATAGATTAAATGCAAATTCTCAATCCAACCCTACATCTACTAACACTCAGTCAAATTGGAATACAAAACCTTCGAATGAATCTGCCACGAAAATTCCATCCGAACTCTTTCTAAAAGTTCCTTTCACTCCGCAGGCACCGACAGCTAATTGGGATGAATTACACAATGAAGCCTGCGAAGAAGCTAGTGTGATTATGGTTAATGCTTATTTCAGCGGCATTCATTCCCTACCTCCAGCAGTTGTAGAAAAGCAAATCGAACAGCTAACTAAATGGCAGCAAGATAACCTCGGATACTATTTAAGTATCGATACCAAAGAAGTTGCTGAGATGATTGAGGCTAACTACGACCTTAATGCAGAAATTGTTGATATTAGCGAAGACACCATTAAGAAAGCTCTATCTGAAAATAAACTTGTAATTGTTCCTGCTAACGGGCAAATGCTAGGTAATCCTAACTTTAAGCAACCTGGTCCTATCTATCATATGTTTGTAATCACCGGTTACGATTCGGATAACTTTATTACTAATGACCCTGGTACGAGAAATGGATTAAATTATAAGTACACATACTCCACCATTGAAGAAGCAACTGGGAACTGGGAACCAGGCCGCCACGAAGTTGACTTAAGCAATAAGAAAATTATCATCGTCTCCAAATAAAAACCTAACTCGCCTACTATGAAACTACTGTGGAATTATCTAAAAAATTATAAAGGCCTACTGGGCGGCGCCTTGGCTCTTGCGGCTATTAATCAAATATTCTCTTTATTAGATCCGCACATCTTCCGAATTATTATTGATAGATACGCGAACCGCTTTGCTGAATTAACAGCGCGTGAGTACGTTGAAGGAGTTATTCTATTATTACTAGCGATTATGGGTGTTGCACTAGTCTCCCGCATTGCGAAAAGCTTCCAAGACTATTACACCAACGTGATCACTCAACGTCTTGGTGCAAAAATGTACAACGATAGCATTACTCATTCATTCTCTCTCCCCTACGCAGTTTTTGAAGATCAGCGCTCTGGAGAATTTCTTTCTAAACTACAAGCGGCTCGTAACGATAGCCAAAAATTAGTACAACTTGCAATTAGCATTTTGTTCTTTACTTTAATAGGAATATTGTTCGTATTAGTTTACGCCTTCATAGTTCATTGGAGCATTGGGGTTGTATTCGCATCCATGATTCCATTGATTGGAATAGTGACTTTTGTAATTACACGAAAGATTAAAGATTCTCAAACCGAAATCATTACTGAGACCCAAGCACTTGCTGGTAGCACAACAGAAACTTTGCGCAATGTTGAATTAGTTAAATCACTTGGTTTGGAAAATCAAGAAATTAACCGCCTTAACGATACAAACGAAAGAATATTAGAGCTCGAATTAAAGAAGGTACGTTTAATCCGTACATATAGTTTCATCCAAGGAACTTTCATAAACGGTATGCGCATGGCATTAATGCTACTCATGCTTTGGTTAATTTTCTCTCAAATAATTACTTTAGGGGAATTCTTTAGCTTACTGCTTTACTCTTTCTTTATTTTTGGGCCGTTAGCGATGCTTGGTGATGTTGCAACTAGCTATCAGGAAACTAAAGCGAGCTTAGAAAAACTCGAAGAAATCTTGAAACAAAATAAAGAAGAGTACGCGGAAAACCCTAGGCCAATAGAAAATATTAAGGTAGTGAAGTTTGAAGATGTATCTTTTGGATATCAAACTGGAAATACTGATGCACTACAAAACTTAACGCTAAATATTGAGTCAGGTAAAACCGTTGCTTTCGTGGGACCAAGCGGTAGTGGAAAATCTACAACTGTTAAGTTAATTGTAGGACTATACAAGCCCACTAAAGGCCAGGTGAAGTTCAACGACATTTCTGTTGATGAAATCGATTTAGTCGCATTGCGTAACCGCGTTGGATTAGTGGCTCAAGAGACTCAACTTTTTGCGGGAACAATTCGAGAAAACTTACTGTTCGTTAATCCTAAAGCAACAGATTTAGATTGTATAGAAGCTCTACGTGCTGCTAGCGCAGAAAGCTTAGTTGAGCGTGGTGACAAAGGTTTGGAAACTAAGATTGGAGAAGGTGGCTTAAAACTTTCTGGTGGTGAAAAGCAACGCCTAGCAATTGCTCGTGCTCTTCTACGAAATCCTGATATCCTAATTTTTGATGAAGCTACTTCTAGTCTTGACTCAATTACTGAAGAGCAGATTACTCACACTATCAAAGATATAGAAAAGAACCGTCCAGAACTGATTCGCATTCTAGTAGCTCATAGACTTTCTACTGTCATGCACGCCGATACTATCTATGTTCTAGAGAAGGGAAAGCTGATCGAACAAGGTACTCACGAACAACTGTTAAAAGAAGGTGGCCTATACAACGCACTGTGGAGACAGCAAGTTGCTAGCGCTGAATAAATAAAATTGCAAACAAAAATGCCCGGACACAAGTGTCGGGAATTTTTTATTTATTTCTTCTGATCCTTCAAAGCCTGCAGGTCTTCCATTAGCTTCTTAATGTCATCTTGCAACATGTTCAATGTTTTCATTGTTGCGGCATCGTGTAGATCGTTCTCGTCTTCATCTTTCTCAATTTCGTCGACGTCTTCTTGGATCTCATCGATGTCCTTCTCAATACCTTCCACGTCTTCTTGGATCTCGTCGATGTCCTTCTCAATACCTTCCACGTCTTCCGCAATTTCTTCGATATCCTCTTCTACGTCTGCCAAACTCTTAGTGTTCTTGTTAACTGACATCTGAATGAACAGGGCTAAGTAAATAGCTTCCAAGGAAACAACAGTAGTTAGTGTAAGCAAAACTGTATCGAGTGGCACACCAAAAAGCACAAACGCAAAAGCAGCGATGAACACGATTGTGTGCACCACTATTGATGTTGTCGAACCAGGCCAAGAAGTAAACTTTTCTGCGATTACTTCTGCGACAGAGTTATTCTGAATTTTTTCGTGCTTCGGAGCCATGATGTGCCTTTCTTTTGTCGTCCAAAAAATTGGCCAAACAAAAAATACTTTCCCCTGCCAATTAAAGTATTCGTTTTATCTAAATTTATTATATCATTTTTTTGAATTTTGTCAATCTCTGATATAATATCTATATGGATCTATCATCCCTGAAACAAAATTTTAAAGGTGAAATAACAGAGTCAGAACAAGATATCGAACATTACAGTCGTGATGCCAGTATCTTTCAAATTGCCCCGCAGGCAATTGTGTTTCCAAAAGATGTAGCCGACGTAGAGTCGCTTGTTAAGTTTGCCGTTGAGCAGAAAGCTACACAGCCTAATATATCTCTAACCCCTCGCGGGGGCGGTACTGATATGACCGGTGGAAGTATCAATGACTCAATTATCTTAGACACAACTAAGCACCTTAATGTTATCTCTGAGCAAACAGATACGAGTGTGAAAACCGAATCTGGAGTAATGTTCCGAGATTTGGAAGTAAATCTCACAGCAAAAAACAGAATGATGCCAGCCTACCCTGTATCAAAAGCTTGGGTATCTGTAGGTGGAATGACCGGCAATAACTGTGGCGGTGAAAAAACTTTCAAATACGGCCAAGCAAAAGACTTCGTTGAAGAACTTGAAGTTGTGTTAGGAGATGGAAACTCATACATAATCAAGCCATTGAACGAATCTGAATTGCAAACCAAAATGGCTTTGCAAAACTTTGAAGGAAGTTTCTATCGAGAAATTTACAGACTAGTGACAGATAACGCGCGCCTATTACACGATGCAAAACCTACTACTTCTAAAAATTCATCAGGTTACTATTTATGGGATGTCTGGGATGGTAAAACTTTTGATCTAACTCAATTGTTTGTTGGCTCACAAGGAACCCTTGGAATTATTACAAAAATCAAATGGCGCCTCGTTCCAATACAACGCCACACTCGCCTATTAATTTTCTTCTTAAAAGATTTAAAACAATTAGGTCAAATAGTTACACATGTAAACGAGCTAAATCCTGAGAGTTTTGAAATTTTTGATAAGCACACCTTCAAACTTGCACTTCGCTACCTGCCAGAGATTGTAAGCAAAATGAAAGGCTCTCGCCTAAAAATGTTCTGGCAGTTCCTACCAGAACTTTGGATGACCATTAAAGGTGGCCTACCGGAAGTAGTTCTTCTTGCTGAATTCGTAGGTGATGACGAAGAGTCTGTTAGCAAACAAGTAGCGGATGCTGAACACAATATCCGATCTCACTTTAATTTACCTACACACATTTCACGTAGTCACGCTGAATCACAGAAGTACTGGACTATTCGTCGCGAAAGCTATAACTTGCTTCGCCAGCATAACGCACGTAAAATTTCCGCCCCATTCATTGAAGATATTGTCGTGCACCCAGATCAACTTCCTGAATTTATGCCGAAACTAGATGCAATTCTAGCTAAGTATCCTGACTTCGTTTACACAATTGCCGGCCACGCTGGTGATGCTAATTTCCATATCATTCCCCTTGTTGATGTATCAGAAGAAAAGCATCGCAAGCAAATCATTACCATGAGTGATGAAGTCTTTAAGTTAGTTAAAGAATATGCCGGATCAATGGCTGGTGAACACAATGACGGTCTGGTACGCGGGACATTCTTGCCATTCATGTTCGGCGATAAAGTTTTTGAACTATTTAAAAGGACCAAACAAATATTTGATCCTTTAAATATCTTTAATCCTCATAAGAAAACTGAGGCAGATTTAACTTTTTACGCTGAACACGTTAGACATAACTAATTAGGGATTAGAAACTCCCGGAGTTGCTTCTACTGCGGCGAGTAGTTTCGCGAGTAGTGGTAGTAGTTGTGGCAGATCGCAAGCTAGTACGACGACCACCCATGCTAGTGATCATCGCACCACCTTTGAATGCGGCTACATCATAACCACCACGCCACCAAGACTCAAAGGCCACCAACTTACTGGAAACTTCTGACCCAGTCAGAGAAAACATTTTTACGTGAGGGCCACCAGTTGTGGCTGGAGCTACGACAATTTCATTTCCAGATTTAGAAGTACTTGAGTCCCCCACACTAACACGAAGACCTACAGTGAAAGTTCCGTCATAGGCAAAAAATTCTTTTTTAAGCGCGCCATTCTTGTCCCAAACTTTCACGTGTGGACCGCCGCCTTTACCAGGGACAGTTACAAATCCGCCATCAAAACCCGCGACGTCAAATCCCATCATCACGTTAGCAGGATAGGCCATTAACTCTTTCTTTACCGTCGGAGTAGCTCCATCTACTTCCCAAATTTTCACGTGTGGTCCCCCAGCTGAGGCTGGAGCAGTTACAACTTCCCAGTTGTCATCGCTATCGATATCTGAAGTTGATACTCTAACTCCCCCGTAAAAATTCATGTCGTACGCAAAAAATTCTTTTAACAACGTGCCATCGGCTTTAAATACTTTAATGTGTGGGCCGCCGCCAGGACCTGTAGAAGTAATAATTTCATCTACACCGTTGTCATCTATATCTCCAACTGCTACATCTACACCACCAGTGAAGTTAGTTGCATAAGCATAGAACTGCTTAACTACTTTTCCATCCTTTTCCAAAACTTTTACTAATGGGCCTCCGCCAGGACCAGCTCCAGTTACATATTCAATCGCTGAGTCTTTATCTAAATTACCAGCTGCAACGTTAGCGCCGCCGCCAAAGTCATCGTACGGTAGAATTTCCCCACTTAGTTTTGGATAGTTGTATACAGGTGCAGTAATTTTAGTTGCGTTTTGCAAACTTTGATATGGGCTAAAAGGAGTTCCATTCAAACGAATTTCAAAATGCAAGTGAGCCTGAGTTCCTTCCGCGTTACCACTGTCACCCATGTACCCAATCAACTGACCCTTAACTACTTTATTCCCAGCTTTAATGTCTGGTGCGTACGCATTCATACCATCACCCTTACCATCATCAGTGCCAGGGTTGTCGTTATTCATGTGTATGTAGTGATATGTATATCCATCAGTATCACGAATAGTCACTGCCATCCCCCAACTAGCTTCTGGATAGTTCACACTAGTGATTGTGCCGTCTACAGCCGCGACTAAAGGCATCATCTTCTTGCCCATTAAATCCTGACCTTCATGAGAACGCGCACCACCATCACGAGCAACTCCAAAGTCATCGTAATAAGTGACTTTACCGATTACTGGAAAAACAATGGACCTAATAGTAGAGACCTGTGCTTTTGCTATGTTTGTAGGCGCAAAAGGGGCAAATACAAGCCCAACTGCTAACGCCAAAAAGAGAATTCTTTTCATATTTTGTTTCAATTTAATTAACTTTATTATGCATTTAAGTGTCTATCTATTATACCAGGGATATATGATTTTTTTGTGTAGAACTCCCCACTTGCCAATTTAATAATTTTGTGTTAAAATAAAAAAATGAAATTACAAGAATCTAATGAAGAAGTGCCAAGTGCAACTACTTCTGGTGCAAGATTCGAGAATCTAGGTATCGCTCCGAAATTACTTGAAATACTTTCACAACACAAATTTGTTACGCCCACACCAATTCAAGAAAAATCTATCCCAGCTGCCCTAACCGGCACTGACCTCATGGGCATCGCTCAGACTGGTACTGGGAAAACCCTTGCCTTCGGTATTCCGATGATTCAGTCTCTTTCTCGCAACAAGACGATGGGTCTTGTACTCCTTCCAACGCGCGAACTCGCACTCCAAGTTGATACCGAGCTCACCAAGATTGGGCGCTCCCTTGGACTGCGCACGGTCGTCCTTATTGGAGGAGCGCCTATGGGTCCTCAGCTCTCTGCTATTCGCCGTGGAGTCCATCTGATTATTGCTACTCCTGGGCGCCTTAACGACCATCTCGAACAGCGCACAATCTCACTTGCAAAGGTGGGGGTGCTTGTTCTTGATGAAGCAGACAGGATGCTCGACATGGGTTTCCAACCACAGATTGAACGCATCATTAAATCTCTTCCAACAGAAAGGCAAACACTACTCGTCTCTGCAACTCTTCCGCACGCAATTATGTCTATTGCAACACGCCACATGAAGCTTCCGATGCGCATTGAAGTTGCGCCCCAGGGTACGGCCTCTGAGAACATCTCACAAGAGTTCTTTATGGTACGCAAGGACGAGAAGAATGACCTCCTCAAGAAGACACTCGAGAAGTTCCGAGGATCCGTCTTGGTGT
>CAZSSN010000034.1:0-8084 GCA_964609785.1 uncultured Candidatus Saccharibacteria bacterium
AATTTCTAAAGGTTTTAGTTCCATATGTGAATTATCGGTTTATACGGGAATTGAGCGAACTATCCGCCCCTGCCTATTGCGTGCCACGATAGCCCGTTTATACTGCGGTGGAGGCAGTTTAATCATAAAGCTAAATGGTATGAGTTTGGCTACTTCGTCTATAATAGAATGTCTGGTTGTGTTCACTCCATACCGATTTGAAATGACATAGCCTATATTGTAACCGAATTTGTTGGTGTGAACAAGGCTATGGACTAGATGAATAAAATCTGTTATATTTTCATCTTGGACAGTTTATTTTAAACGGAGGTATCGTGTATGAGTCTTTTGGGTTTTATCCCAAAGGTGTTAAAATTTTTCGGTCTTAAAATTTCGCGTCAACAAAAAAAGAAAGACAGCATTATTGTCTCTAACTCCCGGTATCAGATTCATGTTTCCGCACAAGGTTTCATAGATAGACATAGACATCGAAAATCGAAAAAGTAAAACACCTAAAAGGTAGTGATGCAAAGAAGCGCCCCAGCAGTTTCGGGTCGCTTTTTATTTTGACAAAATTATACTAATTAAGTAAAATCAATTTTGTAGTCAGCAGTTTTGACTAACACTATGTTCTAGGAGGAATTTTTTAGTGGCAAAGCAAACTGGTTCAATCATAATTGGTTCTTCATTCGGCAGAAAGAAGGAAGAACTTCCGTCTATTCACTCGTCGCTTTCGCCTGATCAAAGGGAAAGGATAAGCTCTTCTTTGTTGGAGTCTGGAATAACAGATCCCATTGATCTCAAAAATCGGACTTTCTTCAGGCAGGTAAAGACGGCGCTCAAATCGTCTGGGTTGTTCAAAGATGTCTCGGCTGTGCCAGGCGAGTTCGGCACTTTTAGGGTCGGCCTAAAAGGAACAGGTGGTATAGTTGCTCAAGGCGACGTTGGTTTCGCCATTCCTTCGAGCAGCTAGTATTGCCAACAAAAAATGTTTTACCCAGCCGCATGCGCTTACAACGCAAGCGGCTTTTATTTTTGCTATAATAACACAGAGCAGTGCAAGCTGCTCTCGCCAAATTTAACTATAATTCTATGAATCTTGAACCTTCTATATTTAAAGCTTATGACATTCGCGCTATCTATCCATCTCAAGTAGATGAAGAAGGGGCTTACGCTATTGGGCGTGCTTTCGCCACACTAATGACTAGAGAAATTCCAGACCGTACTTTGAACATTGCTGTCGGCGGCGATATGCGCCTTTCAACTCCATCTCTAAAAGAACAGGTTATAAAGGGTTTACGTGATTCTGGTGTTAACGTTGTTGATGTTGGCTTAATTTCTACGCCGACATATTATTTTGCAGTCGGTTATTTCAAGCTAGATGGTGGTGTACAGGTCTCTGCTTCTCATAACCCAGCAGAGTATAATGGTTTTAAGATGGTGCGTGAGCGTGGTATTGCAGTTGGGGGAGATAGTGGTATTTATGAGATGCGCCGAGTGATCTTAGAAAATGATCTTGCGCCTTTATCAGAAACTCAAGGAACTTTAGAAGTAAAAGAGTCAGTAGAAAAAATTACAATTCCAGAATTTTTAAAGTTTGCTGGCAATCCTGAAATTAAACCTTTTAAAATTGTTATAGACACTGCCAACGCGATGGGTATCCCAGATTACGGTGAATTATTTAATCACATCCCGGGTGAATTTATAAAGATGAACTTTGAGTTAGACGGCACTTTCCCAGTTCACGAAGCCGATCCTTTAAAACCAGAGAACACTGAAGAGTTACGCAAGCGCGTGCTAAGTGAAAATGCTAATATTGGAGTTGCTTCCGATGGAGATTCCGACCGCATTTTTATTATTGATGAAAAAGGGGAGACAGTTCCATCTCCAATTTTGTATACAATTATTGCTCACATTGAAGCTGAAGAAAATTCAGCTGACCCGTTGGCTTACGAAATCCGTTTGGGTAATTTAATTCCTGAAGAGTTCCCAAATACCCAACTTGTGGAAACCCCAGTTGGCCACTCTATTATTAAGAGTTATATGGTAAAGCATAACGCTGTGTTCGGTGGAGAAATCTCTGGTCACTATTTCTTCCGTCTGCCCTGGGGGACCTATGAAGCACCAACCTTATTGCTAATTAAGTTGCTGGCTTGGTTGTCAAAACAAGATAGGCCTTTGTCAGAAATTGTCGCAGGATACAAACGCTATGTTTCATCTGGCGAGGTGAATACAAAAGTTTCTTCCAGAGAAGAAGTTGATGCGAAGGTAGAAGAGATTAAAGAAAAATATTCTGATGGCAAGCAGGTCACGATTGATGGCGTAAAAGTTTCTTACCCTGACTATTGGTTTAGCGTGCGAGCTTCTAATACCGAGCCATTAATCCGTTTAATTGTTGAAGCTAAAGACCCAAGCTTAATGGAATCCAAGCGGGATGAGATCTTGGCCATAATCCGAAGTTAGGCTATAATTCCTTCGTCACAGGAGGACACTGTAATGATTGATATAGAACTGTTTCAAAGTTGCATTCCTAAGGAAGTGCATAATCGTGCTAGCCGTTTGTATTGGATTGACAAGGCAAACCCGCTCTTGAGCTGGTATTACCGTAGGCCAGGTGATGCTGATAAATCCGGCAATGTTTCGCCGGATAAAATGCAGGCTAAGGCCCATGAAATGATCGATATTTATTGGGATTGGTCAAAAGGGGATTGGCAGTTAAAACCTTTTCGGCTTGTTGCCTCAATGGTTTGGCGAAATTATCTCGCTGCTTTGTCAAAATTTGCTCCGCACTCTTTCTTGCCAGAAAGGGTTCAGATCAGCATGGCAATGGAGCGATTTATAAGGTATGGGCTTCCGCAGCAAGAAAAATCGCAGGCACCCCGCACTTTAAAGGCGCATCATATTTCTGTAATGGCGGTTTCATTTGGGCATCAAGATGGCACAAAAGAAATACGATGGATGGTGCAAGCTTGAACAGGTTAAATCAGAAACAAAAAACGGCCCACTCTAGAAATAGAGTAGGCCATTTTTTTATACGTAAACTTTTTAAAATTATAGTAATCCCGTTTTCTCTTTTACTTCCTGCATTGTTGCGTGCGCTATCTCGCGGGCACGAGCTGCGCCATCAGCAAGAATTTGAGCTAAGCGTTGCTTGTCTTCAAGTAGCGCTTTTTTCTTTTCGCGGAAATCTGCAAAATAGTCAGCAATCGCATCTGCTAAAGTAGCTTTAAGCTCGCTATATTTAATAGTGCCATCTTTCACTTGTGCGCGGAACTCGCCAGCACTAGAGGCATCGCCAAAAGTTTCTAAAAGATATAGCAAGTTCTCTACGCCACTACTAGTTCCATTAGCACCTTCCCCAGCAGTTGCAGTCACAGCCTTTTTTAGCTTGGCGTGGATTATATCTGGTTCATCGTCTAAGTAAATTGGATCATCTCCAGTTTTACTCATTTTCTTAGTTGGGTTTTTCAAACTCATGATTCGCAAAGGTTTGCGTTCAAAAGGCTTTGGTTCAGGGAACACATTGCCAAATTGTTTATTAAACTTGCGCGCTACAATGCGAGTGAGTTCAATGTGCTGAACTTGGTCTTCACCAACAGGCACAAAATTTGGTTTGTACAAAAGAATATCTGCTGCCATCAGAACAGGGTAGGTGAGCAAACCAGCGTTAACTGATTCTTTTTGCGCCTGACCTTTATCTTTGTACTGAGTCATCTTGTTCAGTTCGGCAACTGGAGTGATGCAATTAAAAATCCAAGCTAGCTCGGCGTGTTCAAGAACATGATTCTGAACAAAGATTACAGACTTTTCAGGATCTAACCCCGCGGCAATATATTCCGCTACAACTTCTAAAGTATCTTGGCGAAGCTGTTTTGGATCGCGAGGTACAGTTAAAGCGTGTAGGTCGGCAACGAAAAAGTAGCACTTTAATTTACCTTCATTTTGAATATCTACGAATTGTTTGAGTGCTCCCAGATAGTTGCCAATATGCATTCGGCCAGTAGCTTGAACTCCAGAGAGGATAGTTTCTTGTTTCATAAAGTAGTTTTGGTTAAGGCCATAGTTTGGCCAGTTATTGACATTTTACCACAAAAAAGGGTAATGTGTTTAGGCTGATATTCTAGTTTGGAGGGAAAATTATGAACTACGGTACTTGTCCTGAGTGTAAAGAAAAACTTGTCCCATTGCAGCCGAACGGTAAGGTGTCAAAACATCATAAGACAATTGTCATTTCGGAACGAGTTGGTTGGCGGCGAAGAGCGGTTACATCTTTCGATAGAAAGAGGTGCGCTTACCGGGGTCGGCCAGTTAAAAATTCATTTCGCACTGAAGCGGCTAGAAAGTTCTGAAGGAGGGAAAAATGAATAGTTCAATAAGTGAAAAAATCATCGCACATTGTATGTGGTTATTGGAAAGGTGTAAATCAAACCCAAAGCTCCTTGAGAGCTTAAAGGGTTTTGGTGAGGAGATCACCTTGACCTTCAATCCGCAGATTCCATTGCAATTGCATTTCAGTGGAATCGCAGAAACTTGCCCAAAACTTTCTGTGGCATTGGATTCAAATTATTTCGAATGGTCTATTGATAATGTATCTGCGGGCGTTGGCAAGAAGCGTGCTGCATTTGACGATGAAACAGGATCAGAGTTTCTTGAGTTGCTTAAGCATCATGCCATGGCAGTTTGTCGGCGTGATGTCATGGAACGTTGGAAGGAGCGGATAGAAATCGCCGCCGACAAGATGTATGCCGAAGCGTTTCAGTAGCTTAGAAAAAGCGGTCGAGACAACACGCTATGTGTTGAATCGGCCGCTCTTATTTTTCTCTAATTTCTGCTAGATTGACACAGAAGACCCTTTGTCTTACTATGTTTAGTCGTAAGACATCAACTATTGGGTACTTATACATCAACAAAAAGAGGGTTTATATTATGGGAGAAATCGCAGAGCTTGATAGCTTATTCAAGCATTTTAACTATCTTGTTGGCATCCTAGATGCAAATGAAAAATATGGAATTAAGACCAACGTCGTCAAAATTGATGATCTCTATGTTTATGCCGTGGAGAAGTCAGGCCGTTTCAGTTATGGCAATTGGCTAGGTGATGTTGTTTATTGGGATCCGGCTAACCCTGAATTCATATTCAACAAACATAATGACTCTTCGTATCTAGGGTTTGAAGCTGCGGGAGAACTTCTTCTTATGCTACAAGCTGATATGCGGAGATCGATCAAGGAGATCGAGGTAAAGAAGCGCGAATTCGAGGAGAGGGAGGAGTTAGAGCGGTTGTATCACCTGGAGCTAAGTAAGCAGGCTTCATTTTACAACTATACCACAGGCAAATCTTTGCCTGTGACCATGCCTTCGGCAAGTCCTGAGGAATCTTAATCAAAAAGCGGTCGAGACAACATATCACGTGTTGAATCGGCCGCTCTTATTTTTTGAAGATTACTTGTTGATGAAAGGTTGCTTACTAAGAAAACTATAGGAACACGGCCTGCACAGCAGGACGAAGGTGACGTGTTTTCGTGTAGGCAACCTTTCATCTATCAAACTAAACTTCCACAACAACCGGCAGAACCAAAGGTTCACGTCCAGTTTTTTGCAGAATATAAGTTGTTAAAACATTTTTAAGTTCTGATTCTAAAGTCAAAATATTTATTGAGGACTTTTTCAGATACTGTTCAACGTGTTTATCAACTTCGTAAGCTAATTCTCTTAAGAGACTGCCACTGTTTTTATTGTAAGTGAAGCCGCGCGTTATGATTTCCGATTTATTCGCTAATTTTTTCTTGTCCGAATTTATCGTCACAATAACACTTACGACTCCAGCTGTGGCCATGGCCTCTTTGTCGCAGAACAAAGACGCATCTACTTGGCCGATGGCAGTTTCATCAACATGCACATAGCTTGCCGGCAAACGTTTATGGAGCATTCGAGCTGGCTTGCCAGTTTCAAACTCAAGCACAGTCCCGTTGTGGGCAATGAAAACATTTTCTTTTGGCATTCCCATTCCAATAGCTAAATTGGCATGAGCTGTTAAGAAACTGTGGTAGCCGTGAATTGGGATAAGATTTTTAGGCTTAACCAAATCCATCATCATTTTTAATTCTTCTTGTTGAGCATGGCCTGAAATGTGAATATCAAATAGTTTGTGGTGAATTACATTTAGTCCTTGCTTTAGCAGTTCAGAAATTAAATTGCTTTGGGCGGTTTCATTTCCAGGAATAGGGGTGGCAGAGATAACAACTGTGTCAGATGGCTTTAGCTGCAAGTCTCTATGACTACCATCAGCGGCCCGTGCTAACGCAGCGTTATCTTCTCCTTGTGCGCCAGTCGTTAGAACTATCAGTTTATTGCCTGGCATAGGCTTGGCTTGTGCCGTAGAAACAATTGTTCCAGGAACAAGTTTGATGTACCCGAGACTTAGAGCAATCTCAATAT
The DNA here is from genome assembly GCA_964609785.1 of uncultured Candidatus Saccharibacteria bacterium. Classification (GTDB taxonomy): domain Bacteria; phylum Patescibacteriota; class Doudnabacteria; order UBA920; family UBA920; genus UBA920. The sequence continues at coordinate 6,418 of CAZSSN010000034.1, forward strand.
TGTTTTGCATTGAGCGACCGACAATGGCAACTTTACGGTTAAGTCGGACTGCGATATCTAGTACCTGTTGAATGCGAGTTAAAATTAGGGCATTACTGGTAAAGATTATGCGATCTTTGGCCTGGCTAAACAATTGTTCAAGAGCGTCATGTAGTTGGGCTTCTGAGGCGCAAAAACCTGGCTTCTGGGCGTTGGTAGAGTCAGAAAGGAGGGCTAATACGCCTTCACCACCCCATTTCGCCAGCTTATCCATTTCTGCGGGTTGCTGGTCTCCAGGGGTAAAGTCTAACTTCCAATCACCGGTGTGAATTACTCGGCCGGCTGGACTGCTAATTGCTAGCCCAACGCTGTCAGGAATATTATGGTTAACGCGGAAAAATTCCACAGTGAAGTTTCCAAAGCGCAGAACATCGTCTTGAGAAATGGCGTGCAGAGGTAACTGTTCTACCAAATTAAATTCTTGTAGACGGCTTTTAATAAATCCAATTGAAAGTGGCATGCTGTAAAGCGGAGGATTGCCAAGGCGGGGAAGAATGTAGGGGATAGCCCCAATGTGATCCATGTGCGCATGAGTAATTATTACCGCGCGGATTCGTTTCTTGTTTTCTTCCAGCCATTGATAGTTCGGAATAATATAATTGATTCCTGAATATTTTTTCTCGGGAAATCCTAGACCCATATCGACAATGATAATGTCATCGCCGTATTCATAAGCTGTCATGTTGATACCAATTTCCTCAACTCCACCAAATGGAATTATTCGCAAAGTGTTTTGAGTAGTTGGCAACGGCTCGGACTTGTTAAAGTCCTCAGCGCTCACTGCGCTATCTAGTTTGTCACTAAAAAGCTGCGCACGTTCATAGGTACGCACTGGCTTAAGACCAGTAGTTGTGGTTCGTTTCATATTTAAATTAAGTTTGGCAACGTAAGTCGGAAGATGCTCACACCTTTTACCCGAGACATCGCAATTGATTAGATATTGCTGTTTACGTAAGTAGCCTCCACGGCTCACCCAACTATAAACCCTTAGCAAATGAATGGAGAAAATCTTTCAAAATTTTCTTCGCTCATTCACCCCCAACAGTTGTTGGGAAGGTAAAAGTTCTTAGCAGAAGAATATTGATTAAAAAAACGATAGGAACACGACCTGCGCAGCAGGGCGCAGGTGACGTGTTTTCGTATCAATATTCTTCTGAAAAACTAACTTTAAACTTCAATAATAACTGGCAAGATCATAGGACGACGTTGAGTCTTCTGGAATAGATACTCTCCAACGCTATCACGAATCTCTTGGCGTAGGTCAGCATAGTCTGCTTCACCTTTGCCAGCATGAGTTTCGATCATCTTACGAATTTCGTGTTTAACTTCTCTTAATAGTTCATCGTTATTCTTCATGTAAACGAATCCTCGTGATAAAATTTCGGGAGGATTTACGAGTTTACTTGTTTTACGATCAATAGTAGAGATGATTACGAACATACCGTCTTGAGCCATCAGTTGGCGGTCACGAATAACCACTTCACCAACATCTCCAACACCTAGTCCGTCTACGAACACATAACCAGATTCAACTTTTTCGTTAAGTACACGAGCTTCGCCGTTAGCGTTGAATTCCAATACGGAACCATTACCTAGAACGAAACAATTGTTTTCAGGAATACCAATGC
>CAZSSN010000035.1:0-7518 GCA_964609785.1 uncultured Candidatus Saccharibacteria bacterium
AAGAAAAGCCGGCCTCTCGCCAGATGCGAGCACGACCGCCTACCATTTCATTTTTTTCTATAATTGTCACTTTATGACCATCTCTAGCCAAAAGCGCTGCCGCAGCTAAGCCACCAAATCCGGCGCCTATAACCACGATCTTTTTACTTTCCATAAGTAACTTAATTGTATCAAAGTCTACTATATAATGGTAGGTTCTACTTCTAAATCTATTCCGAACACCTCTTTTACTTTCATTTTGGTGTCATTTACAACCGCTTCAAGCTCCGAAAACTTAGCCCCACCTCTATTTGTCATTACTAGCGCATTATTAGGGTAGAACTGTAACTTTCCAAACTGTTGACCTTTTAAGCCCAAAGTTTCTAGCATCCATCCTGCGCCAATTTTATATCCCCCACCCTCAACCGGAAAAGCAATTATATTAGGGTAGACCTGCTTCAATTTTTCATAATGACTTTCATCAACGAATGGGTTTTTGAAAAACGACCCAACTGAAGCGATATCTTTTGGATCAGGTAATTTACCATTTCTTATATCTATGATTGCCTGACTAATCTGTTGAAGAGTTGGATTTGAAATTCCCTTCTCTTCAAAATATTTTTTAACTCCTGGGTAGTCTGGAGCAACTCCAGGTTTTTTTGATAGCCTAACTGTAATGGAAGTAATGATATACTTGTCTTTCGCTTCGTGTTTAAAAATACTGTCTCTGTAACTAAACTTGCACTGCTCTCTAGAAAATTCTCGCACTTCGCCAGTCGCAATTTCATACGCCTCTAAACATATTAAGACGTCCGCAATTTCAGTGCCATATGCGCCAACATTCTGAATGGGAGTTGCACCAACAGTTCCAGGAATCCACGACATTGCCTCTATTCCCCACAAACCCATTTCTACAGATCGCTTTACTACATTGTCCCAAATTTCCCCAGCGCCAATTTTAATTAGCACATCATTTCCGTTTTCTTCAACAACTTCAAGCCCGGGTAGTTCAAGTTTTAATACTAAGGTATTAAGAACATCCGGCTGGCTAAAAATAATGTTTGATCCTGAGCCTAAAATAAATAGAGGAAGCTTTTTACTCTTTGCAAAGTCACATCCATACCTCAAGTCTTCCATGGTTTTTGCCACAGCAAAATAACGCGCAGTTGGGCCCATGCGAAATGTTGTATGTTGAGAAATGTCTACAAATTCTTCAATTTCCATGTTTGCATGATATATCACATATGATATATAATCAACCAATGACAAACTCACAATCTAAATCGGATCAAACAAAGATTGGTTCGTTTATTAAATCTTTACGCGAACAACGCGGTTTAACCCAAGAAGACTTTGCCAAAGCATTGTCTACCTCCCAAAGTGCTGTAGCTCGTATGGAAAAAGGTGATCAAAATATGACCTTAGAGCAACTCGCTAAAATTAGTGATGTTCTTGATCACAAGATAGTTTCTATTTCAGATTCTGTTGATTTTAAAATTCAAGGTGGTCGTAAACTATCTGGCACCATCCAAACAAATAGCTCGAAGAACGGTGCAATAGGTTTAATTGCCGCTGCTCTAATTAACAAGAATACTACTACTCTCAGCGGAATTCCTCAGATTGAAGAAGTACATCGCATGACAGAAGCCTTACAAAGCATTGGCGTAAAGCTACGATGGACCGGTCGAAACACCTTAGAGGTTACCCCTCCTAAAAAGTATACGTTCAAAAAAATTGATGAAAAAGCTTTTCGCAAAATTCGCGTTGGACTATATCTTTTTGGTGCATTAGGAAAACAATTAGATAACTTTGCCATCCCCCACTCTGGTGGCTGTAAAATGGGGAAGCGTACTATATCTGCTCATGAAGGTGCGCTCAAAGCGTTGGGCTTGAAAATCAAAACTACAGACACTCACTACGAAGTCAGCCACGGCAAACTAGCAGGTGCAGATATTACCATGCTTGAAGCCGGAGACACCAGCGCAATTAACGCGCTACTTTTGGCCGCGCAAATTCCCCAAAAGACTATCATCAGATTTGTACCGCCCAACTACCAAGTACAGGAAGTATGTTTCTTCCTGCAAAAACTTGGTGTACAAATTGAAGGAGTTGGTACAACTACTTTAGTAGTCAAAGGTAAGGAAAATTTTAACAAAGCAATCTCTTACGAAAACAGTGAAGACCCGATTGAATCAATGATGTTTATTTCTGCGGCAATTATGACTCGCTCTAAATTAACCATCACGCGCTGCCCAATAGATTTTTTGCGTTTGGAACTAGAGAAACTAAAAGGGATGGGACAAAAGTTTGTTATTTCTAAACCTTACTTAGCAAAAAATGGTTTTACAGAATTAGTTGACTTGCAAGTTATTCCTTCAAAGCTAAAAGCACTATCGGACAAAATTCATTCTCTTCCCTATCCAGGGATTAACACTGACAACCTACCGTTCTTTGTCCCGATTGCCACTCAAGCAGACGGCACTACTTTAATTCATGATTGGATGTGGGAAAATCGTGCAATTTACTTCACAGAGCTAAACAGACTTGGCGCGAACATCCACTTAGCAGATCCGCATCGTGCTTTCATCGAAGGGCCTACAAAACTGACCAGTGCACAAGTAGTCTGTCCTCCTGCTCTTCGCCCAGCCATGATTATATTAATTGCCATGCTTGGCGCAGAAGGCACATCAACCCTTAGAAACGTTTACTCCATTCGCCGAGGCTACGAAGAAATCGCAGAGCGATTAAACTCAATCGGTGCTAAGATTACTGTAATAACTAGCGTTTAATATTGCACCAACTATGAAAATTCTTTACGCCATCATCATAATACTTGCGGTCTATGCCATAGGCACATTTATTAGACTTAGATACACTCTATCAGTCGCGAACTTGCCTAATATAGTGCAGCAAGATAAAACCTTCGCCAATCAACAAAGCGTTGCAGGCGAAAGCAAAACCGTGCGATACATCGCTGCTGGCGATAGCACTGCTGCGGGTGAAGGAGCAAGTAGCGTACAGAAAACTTATACCTACAGAGTTGCTGAGCACCTATCCCGAACTAACACGGTTGAATATAGAAATGTTGGTGTTCGTGGCGCCCAAACTCAAGACGTCCTAGATGATCAATTAGAAAAAATTATTGCTTTTAACCCCGATGTAGTTACGCTATCTATTGGAGCGAATGATGTTACTCATCTTAAGAGTTCAAAGAAGGTAGTTGCGAACTTCAAGACTATTATTGAAACTCTACAGACTAAAACAAGCGCACAAATTTATATCACAGATGTGCCAATTCTAGATCAAGTTACTCTGCTCCCCTATCCATACAAGAAATACTTAGGTCATCAAATTAAAAAAATAAACCCGCAAATCCTTTTGTTAGAGAATGAACGGGTTCACATTGTAGACATATATAATTTTGGGTGGGACACCTATCCAGATGTAAATATCACTTTCGCGAAAGACGGCTTCCATCCGAGCGATGAAGGATACAATAACTGGACCAACGCTTTTCTATCTAGAATCCAGGATTAATTTCAGGAACAAAAAACTTTAAAGGCCTAGCGCTAAAACTATCCAGAAGATAAGCGCTAGGTCGTTTTTTAAATACGGGATGTCTATTAGACCATGCACTACCATAGCAATAATAAACAACAACATGCCGAACGCTAGTTTACCATTCCAACGTTGTACAAACCCCCGCGCCACACTCAACGTTAAAATTCCCATCATACTCACGAGCCCTAACAAACCTAAATCAACCCAGAAGTTTAAAAATATATTATGTGGGAAATTATAATGCTCTAAACCAGGATCAGTATTGTATTTATCCCAATTATCGCTGAAACCATTTACGCCTTTGCCTAATACGGGACTATCTTTAATCATCTTTCCTGCAGTATCCCATAAACTAAACCTGGCAACAGTAGATTTTTCACCCTGAAAAGGAAGCATTACTCTATATCTCAAGTTTGGCACAGCAGCTATTACTCCCGCCAAAATTAACACTGCTAAACCAAAACCTAGTATAACTTTTTTATTTGCTGTGACTAACGCGTAGACTGCAGCAGCTACGAATAATCCCAACCAAGCTCCACGAGACAAAGATAGAAACATGCCAGCGGCACCTAATGCCCACAAGCCAGCAAAAACTAAGTTGGCTCTATCGCGTAATTTTTTAATTACATCTGGAATTAACCATGCCAGTAGCGGAGTCATAAATAATCCAAACGCATTAGCATGCGCAAAGAAAGCGATGGCACGCTTTGGCTCATTGGCATTCCCCCACCAGACTGGGGGCAAATACATTAATGTAAAATATTGAACGAGTGCTAAAGCGCCAGCTAATCCAACAAAAATGTAGGCAGCAATTTTAAATCTTTCATTCCATTTCCCTTCTGGATCAAAAAATCTAATCAGAAAGAAAATAGCAATTGGTTGTGCATACAGAACCAACCACTGCGCTAGCTTCTCCATGTTAAAGCCAAACGCGAACAAAGAAATTAAACTAGCGGCAAAGAACAATCCAATTACAACGCTCAAGGGCTTCCCTAAATCTGCAAAAACTTTTTTTACCTTTTCTTTAATCTCGCCGCCAGAAATGCCTTGCCTAAACATCATAACCACGGCAACAGCTATGACTAAAAAATTAGCGATCATCAAAAAGTTCGTTGGCAAAGAAATACCAAAAAAGCTAATCGAAAAGCGCCAAACATAGAGTGGCGCTAAAATAATTAATGATGCGAATAAAAATGGCATGCTACTAGGAAATACTATTAGTTAAGACAAATATTCCTTAAAATCATTACGGTACATATCAACTAAGGCTACAAAAATTGCTAATAGAATTGGCCCGATTAAGAAACCAAGTATACCGAAAAATTGTAATCCTCCAATAACGGCTAACAAAACCAATACTGGGTGAAGCTTTGTAGCTTGACCAACTAACTTCGGTCCCAAGAAGTTGTCTACCAAACCAACTGCAACTGCGCCCCAAATTAGCAAACCAATGGCTTGAGGAGTCTGGCCGGTAACAAACAAATATATTACAGCTGGTACTAATGAAAGTGCGGTACCAACATTAGGAACTAATGCCGCCAAGACAGTAAACAAACCCCAAAGGAAAGGTTCTGGAATACCAAAAATTAAAAATCCAATCGTCGCTATTACACCTTGTGCCAAAGCAATTAAGAATTGACCTTTTACAACACCATTTACAGCGGCAACGATTTTATCTATCAATTTATTTTCATGAGCAGAAGAAATCGGTGAAATATCTTTTAAAACTTCTTTGATCTTGGTGCCATCTTTCAATAAATAGTAAACGATGAAAAACAGCATGAACGCTGAAATCACGAAACTGGCAATATTTGAAACAATACTAGAGAATGATGCGAATGCCTGTGAACTTAAACGACCAATGAAAGCATTAATATCTGCGCTTAGGCTTTGAACAGTAGCCTGAGCTTGTTCTGGTAATGAGGAAATTATCTGGCTTTTATCTATAACGAATCCACCGTTTTTATATCTTTCATACAAACCAATAATTTCGTTGTAAATCACTTGTCCGAAGAACCAAATCGGTACTGCAATGATCAGCAAAATAAGGATAACTGTTAACACACTAGCAATGCTTGGGTACTTCACTCTAGTTAACAGTCTAACGTATATAGGGCGGAACAGGATAGCTAGAATCACACCTAACGCCATGATGTTTACAAAGGGCTTAAAAATAAAAAGCACTAAAATAAACACTGCGAAGAATAAGATTAGAAAGCTAATTGTCTGGATGCGTTGGGATTTAGTCGTAGTAGCCATATTTAAAATTAATTTTAGGGTTTGTCTCTGTTCTTTATCTTTTAATATTATAGCAAAAAACAAGCCCTGACGCATCAAGGCAAAGGTTGACTAAATGCTTAATGTTCTGTATACTAATTCAAGTTCCAGCCCGGTCTGCGGGCATTTTTATTTGATAATCATAGAGAGCTTAAAATGAAACGAGACAATATCCGAAATGTGGCGATCATCGCTCACGTTGACCATGGCAAAACAACTCTTGTAGACGCCATGTTAAAACAAACTGACACTGTTAAAGACAGTGGCGGTGATTTAATTATGGACTCTGGCGATCTTGAACGAGAACGCGGCATTACCATTACTGCCAAAAATGCCTCTGTTATGTACAAAGGTAACAAGATCAATATTGTAGACACTCCAGGTCACGCTGATTTCGGTGGCGAAGTTGAACGTACCCTAAAAATGGCTGACGGTGTGCTTCTATTAGTAGATGCTAAAGAAGGCCCTATGCCTCAAACTAAGTTCGTTTTGAAAAAAGCTCTTGAACTTGGTCACCAGGCTATTGTAGTAATCAACAAAGTTGATAAACCAGAAGCTCAAGTTGAAGATGTTATTAACCGCACATTCGACTTGTTTGTTTCTCTTGGTGCATCAGACAAACAATTAGACTTCCCTATCATTTATGCATCTGGCATTAACGGTGTTGCTCATACTGAATTACAACCTGTACTAGACGCAGTTAAATCTAAAGATACAGGCAGCACGTTGCCAAATGAAACTCACAATATTATTCCAGTGTTCGAAGCTATTATTGAGCACATTGAAGGTCCTGAAGTTGCTATCGACGAACCTTTCGGAATGTTAATCTTGGCTCTGCGCTACGACAACTACAAAGGTAAAATCGGTATTGGAAAGATTACATCTGGAAACGTTAAGAAAGCAGAGAACGTTACACATATTAACCGTGATGGCGCTCAAGTTAAAGGCAAGATTTCTTCCCTACAGATGTATGATGGCTTACTTCCTGCTGAAGTTGAAGAAGCAACCGCTGGTGACATTGTTGCTGTTGGTGGTTTTAACAATATCCAAATTGGTGACACCCTAGCTGATGCTGTTAACCCAACTCAAATTACTCCAGTAGAAATTGAACAGCCTACTATTAAAATGACTTTCGGTGTTAACACTTCCCCATTCGCAGGTCGCGAAGGGACTTTATTAACTTCTCGTCAAATTAAAGATCGCTTAGACCGTGAATTAGAAACTAACGTTGCTCTTCGCGCAGAACAATCCACTGAATCTGGTGATGCTTTCATGGTTTCTGGTCGTGGCGAACTTCACTTAGGAGTTCTAATTGAAACAATGCGCCGTGAAGGTTTCGAACTACAAGTTTCTCAGCCTCAAGTTATTTTCCACGAAGAGAACGGTGTAAAAATGGAGCCTTTCGAAATTCTTACAATCGATGTTCCAGCAGAACACCAAGGTGTAGTTATTGAAGAAGCTGGAAAACGTGGGGGTCAATTGCAACAAATGGATACCACTCCTGGTGGAGAAATTCATGTTGAATACATTATTCCAACTCGTGGTATGATCGGTTTAAAGAACTTACTACTTACTCGTACTAAGGGAACTGCTATCATTAATAACTTGTTCGATAGCTTCAAACCAATGCACGACATTGACCTTCGCAGCAACGAACACGGTTCTATTATTGCTTCCGAAGCTGGTTCTGCTCTAGCGTAT
>CAZSSN010000036.1:0-7313 GCA_964609785.1 uncultured Candidatus Saccharibacteria bacterium
AGAATTTGTATTCTAAACCAAACGCCTCAAGGCGTTTCCAAGATACACCCGACTTCCGCAAGTCTGCTACTTCTTTAAGCATTCCTTGCTTGAAACGTTCGCCTAAACGTTTTTTGATCTTCTTCTCTAAAACTTCCATCCCGGGATTTAAACCAACCCATTCTACATCAAAATTTCCGTATACTTCCGGGTTCTGATCTGTCTTAGGAACTGGCTTTCCACTGCTCATCACAATCTCTAAAGCTCTTACAAGCCTGCGAGGGTTTTGTGCATCTATTTCTGCAGCTCGTCCTGGATCTAGGCTTTGCAATAATTTGAAAAGGTTTGGTGTAGTAAGTTTCGCAAGCTTTGCGCGGAGCTTGCCATCAGGTTTAACTTCAGGCAAAGCTTGTCCGAAGACAACAGCATCTGCCCAGTGCCCTGTGCCACCGCAAATAATTGGGACTTTCCCGCGCTTTAAAATATCCGCAATTGCAGCACGAGCTTTTTTTTGAAACTTAGCGACTGTGTACTGAACTCTGGGGCTGACTTCATCAATTAAATAGTGGGGAACGTTTTTGTACATAAAAACTCCATTTTCCCATTTACCTTCAACTTTTCCAGAGCCAATATTTAAATCTTTGTAAATTTGCCGACTGTCAGCGGAGATGATTTCACCATCTACTTCCTTGGCGATCTTCACAGCTAGCTCACTTTTGCCGGATGCAGTGGGGCCAACTACAACGATTACTTTGTTTTTTATTGGGAGTTTAGTCTTCATAGCTTTAATTATACCAAGTTTTGATTTGAGGTGATTAAATGGTATAATTAATAGTGATTTATGCTAGAAAAAACCCCAAAACAGGTATCAAATTGGCCAGAAAATTCTTCTCCGCAACTAACTAAAACATTAGATGCGTTTTTGACTTCCTCAAATTTGCCTCAGTCATATTTGTTCATGGGTAGCTCTTCTGAAAATTCTGATGCAAGAGAACTAGTAGAGAGTTTCGCAGCTAAAATTACTAATGGAAAATTCCCAAATGTAGACACTTTAGTTTTTGATGCAGCAGATGGTTCTGGAGTAGACGGAATTCGTGAAGTTCTAGCGTTGGCTTCATTGCTGCCACTTTCGTCCAAGTATAAGGTGTTGGTGATGTTGAACATGGAAAAGGCATCTCCTCAAATGCTTAATGCGTTGCTAAAGACTCTCGAAGAGCCAGCAAAGCATTCAACTTACCTACTACTAAGCTCACGGCCGCTATTGCCGACTATAATGTCTAGGTGCCAAGTGTTCAGTTTGCATCATGCTGAAGGGAAGGCAGAAGTACAATCCGATGAACTTACAGAGGCGCTCCAACTTTTAATATCTAATCGAACTGCCGGGCAAGCTGAGCGCATGGTATTAGTGAATACTCTGGCTAAGTTAGAAGATGAATTACTTCCTCAAGTTTTAGAAAGCTGGCTTCATGTGCAAGTGGCAGAATTAAAAACTGCTCCGCAAAATTATGCAGCAGTTCATGCCACGACCGAAGCTTTGCAAAGTCTTCGCAGAAATTTTAATAAAAAAATGGTGCTACAACAATTTGTTAGTACCGCGCTAGTATAAAAAACAAAATGAAAAAAATAATTATATTAACAATCTGTTTGCTCTCTCTGACATCAGCATCGTGCGACTTGCTATCAACCCCAGCTTCAGGTGTAATGCGTACTTCAAACGGCGGAGTAGACTGGCAAGCGTCTAACAAGTTAAAAGATGGCACAGGTAGCATTATAAACTTAAGCATCTCTAAGCTTTCCTTTGACCCGCAAGGTTCTGATGCTCTATACGCAAGTTCATACAACTCTGGTATCTACTCTTCACGCGATGGCGCAAGCTCATGGGAGCAAATTTTGGGACAAATTCCTGTTATGGACTTTGTAATTCATCCAAATGATAATCAGACTATTTATGCCGGCGGATATTTTGAAGAACGTGGCAGAGCTCTAGTCACTCGTGACGGTGGTAAGTCTTGGAACGCCATCTATACAGCAGCTTCTTCAAATAGTGCGGTAAGAGCAATTGCGCTCAATCCTTCTAGTCCAGAACAGATCGCAATCGGCATGGCCCAAGGAGAATTGATTATGAGTGGTGATGCAGGAGCTACTTGGCGCTTAGTGCAAAGCTATAACGACAGGATCAATAAAATTATTTGGACATCTGAGGGGATATACGTAGTTGTGAAGGCTACGGGGATATTTAAGAGTATTGATAACGGCAATACCTTTCAGCTGATTACTTCTAACTTGCAATCGCCGGGTAATACTAGTAGCCTATCTATATTTGGGGATTCTGTAACAAGCTTCAACCAATTGGCGGTAAGTCAGAGTAATCCTGGTACAATGTATATGACCACTAATTTGGGGCTATACAGATCTATAAATTCAGGTAGTTCTTGGTCATTTGTACCAATGCCGCTACGCCAGGAATCAGTAACCTCTCAGGCCGTGGCTATCGCTCCTGGAAGTGATAACACAGTTTACGTTAGTGCTGGTGCAATTATTTACAAAACAGCAGATGGGGGAAATACTTGGTCTGCATCTGAAAGTGGTGCCGGTGAGTTAGTCAGCGCTTTGTTAGTAGATCCAAATCTTCCGCAAGTGGCCTATGCCGGCGGATACAATTAATAACTTTAATTAGAATTTAAGACATTTATGATAGACGGAATTATTTCATCTCACAAACAAGATTTTGAAAAAGCAATGGAACATTTTCACCATGAGCTTTCTTCAGTGCGAACTGGTCGTGCAAACCCATCTCTGCTCGGAACTGTAATGGTGGAAAGCTATGGATCCAAAGTACCTATTCAGCAAGTTGCAAACATTACTGTATCGGACGCGAAAACTTTAACTATTAGTCCATGGGATAAAGCTCAAATTCCTGAAATTGAAAAAGGAATCATGGCTGCTAACTTGGGATTCACCCCGGGCAACGATGGGAATGTTATCCGCATTAATCTTCCGCCACTAACCGAAGACCGACGTAAAGAAATGGTAAAGTTGGTTGGGCAGATTGCTGAACACGCTAAAATCGGCGTGCGCCAAGTGCGTGAAGACATCTTAAAAGCTGTGAAGCGCGAAGAGACAGATGGCAAGATTTCTAAAGACGATGTAGCTTATGCTCAAAAGAAAGTTCAGGAAATAATTGATGACTATAACGGTCAAATTAAAACAATTGCTTCTGACAAAGAAACAGAATTAATGACCGTTTAGGTGGAATGATTATGGGTAAGCTTAAAAAAATATTAACAACAGCCATCCCAATTTTTGCTATAATCTTAGTAGTCAGTGCATTTATAAATTTTACACAATATGAATTCACTGCCTATCGTCCATTGGCGTCATGCAAAAAACAGATAAGTTCCACATATATTGACCCGACAGGTGATAAATATTCATTTGAGAAATTCCAAGAAATTTCACCCATTCCAATTATCCCCAATGATAAAGAATTGGGAGTTGATATCTTCTGGGGTACTGTTGAGGGGAACGTAATGAATATTGTGAACCATCCTTCAATAGATAACTATGACGATACGGTGACGGTATCTATAACGCATGATGAATTTGCAAAGACTTGGAAAGTACATAGTTTATTTTTTAATTGCCATTCACCTAATATAAAACTCGAGAAAGAATATCAAGAGTTACTAGTGCAATTAGGTTTTGATAGGAACGATGTCGAGAACAGTGAGATAGATATAGAGAGGCAGTATTCAGGTAGTTTAATGTAAAATAATTTAGATTTATGATAATCACAATCCTAATTTTTCTAATAGTCTTAAGCATCCTCGTGTTTGTTCACGAGCTAGGTCATTTTGTTGTGGCAAAGCGAAGTGGAATGAAAGTGCACGAGTTTGGTTTTGGATTCCCACCACGTCTTTTTGGTATTCAAAAAGTAGGGGGTAAGTGGAAATTTGTTTGGGGACACAAAGACACAGAAACAGATAACACAGTTTATTCAGTAAACTGGATTCCACTCGGTGGCTTTGTAAAAATTATGGGTGAAGATAACGATTCAGAAGATCCTCAAAGTTTTGTAAATAAACCATTTTGGCGCCGATTCTTTACGTTAGCTGCCGGTGTGATTATGAACTTTATTTTAGCTGGGCTACTTTTGGCTGTTGGTTATATGGTTGGTTCTCCGGTTGCTGTCGAAGACATAAATCAAGTTCCTAAGGGCGCAACATTCACTGAAAGACAGGTCGCTATTATTGATGTAGCAGAAAATTCTCCAGCGAGTAAGGCTGGAATATTGCCAAGTGATATCATTCAAACTGTGGATGGACAATCTTTTGATAATATCCAAGGGTTCCAAGAATACGTTCAAAATAATAAAGGCAAAGCGATGTCTTTTGATGTGAAGCGCGTAAATGAGCAAAAAACTTTTGAAGTTCAGACAATGACTGAGCAAAAAGAAGGCGAAGGCGTGGTTGGAGTTAGCTTGGCTCTTTATGGGAAAATAAAGTTTGGTCCGTTAGCAGCTATTGCACAAGGATATCAAACAGCTTACCAACAGATAATTGCAATTGCTACTGGTTTATATGATCTATTTTCTACTGGTAATGGGTTAGAAAGTTTGGGTGGTCCGGTGAAGATTGCGCAGATTACAGGACAAATAGCCGATACTGGATTTATCCCGTTGTTGCAATTTGCAGCATTTCTATCTTTGAACTTAGCTCTATTGAACGCTTTGCCAATTCCAGCACTAGATGGCGGACGCATTTTGTTCCTATTAATAGAGAAGATTCGAGGCAAGAAAAATAATGCAAAATTAGAGCAGTATGCGAATGCGATTGGATTTATGGCCCTACTTTTGTTAATGTTAGTAATCACAGTTCGTGATGTATCACAGCTGGAGAGTATTAAGAATTTATTTAGTTAATTATTGAGAGAAGATTTATGGCAGATTTTAAGAAAAAGGGATTAACTCCAAAAACTGAAAATATTTCCGACTGGTATAACGACATTGTTGTACTGGGTGATTTAGCTGATTACTCAGATGTAAAAGGTAGTATGATCATCAAGCCAAACGGCTATGCGATTTGGGAAAAAGTACAAAGCTATTTAGACGCAAAGTTTAAAGAAGGCGATGTTCAGAATGTGTACTTCCCAATGCTAATCCCCATGTCACTTTTGGAAAAAGAAAAAGATCACTTAGAAGGCTTTTCTCCTGAACTTGCTGTTGTAACTCATGCCGGTGGGGAAGAGTTGAGTGAGCCTTATGCACTTCGTCCAACTTCCGAAACAATCATGTACGCGACTTTTGCGAAATGGATTAAGAGTTATCGTGATTTGCCATTATTAGTAAACCAATGGGCCAACGTAGTGCGGTGGGAAAAGCGTACGCATCCATTTTTGCGCACTTCTGAATTCTTATGGCAAGAAGGTCACACTGTTCACAAAACTGCAGAAGAGGCAGAGGCTATGACTTTGAAAGCCTTGGAATGGTATCGTTCGTTCTTTGAAGAAGTATTCGCAATTTCAGCTTACGTTGGTGTTAAGAGTGAAAGCGAAAAATTTGCAGGTGCAGATAAGACTTATACTATTGAACTTGTAATGCCAGATGGCAAAGCTTTGCAGTCTGCTACTTCTCACAACCTCGGACAAAATTTTTCTAAAGTTTTTGAAATTGAATATTTGAGTACAGAGAACAAGAAAGAAAATCCATATCAAACATCATGGGGTCTTTCAACTCGGTCAATCGGTGGTTTAATTTTAGTGCATGGCGATAACGCCGGTTTAGTAATCCCACCACGCGCTGCGCCTATCCAAGTGGTATTGTTAACTTTCCCAGATAAAGACGAAGCTAATCAAGTTAAAATTAATGATTACGCGCAAAAAGTTGTTGATGATTTGAAAAGCGTTGGCATTACAGCAAAACTTGATGCAGATAACGATCAGTCTTTTGGTAACCGCGCTAACAAGTGGGAGCTTAAAGGTGTTCCATTCCGCATGGAAGTTGGTCTAAAAGAAATCGAAAAAGATGAAGTTGGTTGGACTCGTCGTGATACCTTTGAAAAAGGTATGTTGCCTGTTAAGGATGTGGCGGTAGAAATCCCGAAAGTATTAGAGTATATTCAAGGTGAGTTGTTAAAGAAGTCTGCGCAAATTAAAGCTGATTTAACTAAAGAAGCTAGTGACTACGAATCTTACAAAAACATTTTAGAAAACGAACGTAGTTTTGTTCGCGTATTTTGGTGCGAAGACGCCGACTGTGAAAAGAAAGTTAAGCAAGAAACTAAATCTACCACTCGTTGTCTGGAACTTGAAAATGTAGGCATGAAAGAAGATGCAAAGTGTTTCCATTGTGGAAAGCCTGCATCACGCAAGTGGCTGTTCGGGATGAGTTACTAAGTAAGCGAAAAGCACCTCATTGAGGTGCTTTTAAATATCTTAATTCTTTTTCAGTGAGCCTTTTTTTGTTTTATCCATACCTTCCATTTTTTTCATTCCAGCTTTCAACTCTTTTTTGACCTCTGGTAATTTTTTATCTAAAGGTAATGATTCAGGATTCTTGCCTGTGTTAGTTTTTACGAAATCACGAATCTGCGAAGCAACTCTGAAATGAGTTTTTTCTGCTTCGTGCTGACCCTTGATATTATCTGATTTTAATCTTTCTTCAGTCTGAGTAACTCTAAACAAATTTGCCGCTAATTCAGTCCTTCCCATATGGTCTAATAATTTACCTCTTTCCTTTTCTGGTAACGACCTATGAGTCTCTAGTTGGAATCTTCCCATGTTGTACAATCCAATATATCCAGCGTTGTTAAATTTAGCGAAGTCCATTACCCCTGATTTTTTAGCGGCAGCGTTTAAGCTAATATTGCCTTTTTTAATTTCTTCTCTAGTTAGTAGTCTTTCTATATCACTAGAGTCTTGAACTATTACTTCTAGTTGACGAGCTTGCTGTGCAAAATAAGCTTGAGCTTTAGCCACTTGGGGTTTCTTTGGATCACCATTCATTGCTGCCATATAGCAAGCAAATCTAGTCATCTTGAAATCTTCAAAAGTTCCATGTTCGCTTTCTCGCTCAACCATGACGATTTGTTTATGATGATTTATTCCAGCTGAAATAAAAGCTTGAGTTGCTCTATTTATGACCTTGTTGAAATCTCTCATATTATCGTAACCTAGAAGTTTCATGTATTCACTTGCCCACCAAAAAGTTATGCCATTTTCATGCTTAAAATCTTCAAAAGTTAAACGTTTTTCTACACTTTGATTATTCTCTTCCATGAATTTATTATACCTGATTATGGTATAAAACAGCAATTTAAAAAACAAGCTAATTTGGT
>CAZSSN010000037.1:0-7146 GCA_964609785.1 uncultured Candidatus Saccharibacteria bacterium
TTTTGGATTCCAACCTAACAAAGCCACAAAGTTAATTAAGGCTTCTGGTAAATAACCTTTGTTCAAAAAGTCCTCTGCAGCAACATCACCTTGGCGCTTAGACAGCTTGGATTTATCAGGATTCAAGATTAGTGGCATATGGGCAAATTGGGTCGGTTCCCATCCAAAAGCCTTGTAAGTTAAGAGGTGTTTTGGTGTTGAAGGGATCCACTCCTCACCGCGGACTACATGAGTAATTTGCATTAAATGATCGTCCACTACGACTGCGAAGTGATAAGTCGGAAAGCCATCAGACTTTATTAGAACATGATCATCCAACAGAGCATTCTGATATTTCATGTCACCAAACACTAAATCGTTTACAACTGTCTCCCCTTCCAAAGGCACAGCAAAACGGATTACGGCATTTTTACCTGCAACCTTAAATTCTTCTTGTTTGCCAGCCAACTCTTCTTCACTCAGGTTACGACACAAACGATCGTACATAGCTGGTTGCTTAAGAGCCATCTGTTCTTTGCGAAGTTCATCTAGTCTCTCTGAACTACAAAAACAATAGTAAGCATCTTTGTTATCTAGCAGGGTTTGAATATGCTTTTTATAAATGTCTAAACGAGCTGATTGTGTATAAGGTCCGAAGTCGCCAAGCTCTTTCAAATTACCAGATTCATCAACACTAGGACCTTCATCAAATTCGATGCCCAGGGTTTTCATTACTGAAAGTAAATTTGCTACAGACCCATCTACGAAACGAGATTGATCTGTATCTTCTATACGGAGAATACTAGTTCCGCCAGAATGGCGTGCCAATAAGAAATTGAATAACGCTGTTCGAACACTCCCAATATGCACAAACCCGGTTGGGCTTGGTGCAAATCGAGCACGGATTGGTTTATTGATCTGTGGTTTTGAATCGGTCATAAATTTAGGTTAGTACTGAATTATAGTTGAATTTCGGCCAATTCTGCAAGGACAATCTTTGCGTGTTCACGACGTTCAGGAGCAATAATCCTGTCTACATCTTCAGGGTTTACCCATTTGTAATCAACCAATTCATGTTGGTCAAGATGGATTTCTTCATCACTGCCTGTAAACTTAAAGATCGCGGTAATTTGCTCTTGACCTCTATACTTATATTTATTATTAAAAAACGGTCGGTTTGCATTATTCCACTCATAAGAGTGGACATACTTTGCAACTTTGATGAGTTCAATACTTTTAATTGATGTCTCCTCAAATAGTTCTCTTTTAGCTCCTTCCAGAGCATCTTCACCTTCGTCTAATCCGCCCTGTGGGAATTGCCAGTAGTCACTTAACAGTTGATAAGGGTCACCACCATGCTTCACTGGTGCAGGGATTCTTTTGCACAATAAAATCTTACCGAATTCATTAACTACTACTGTTGCACCATTTTTCCTCAATTGAGTAGATGACCAAACTTTATATCTAACTAATCCCAAAACTAACCCCCAGGTAGCATCTATTATTCTTTTCAACCTAGAAGGTTGAGTTATAAGTCTATAGAGCCATTCCAAACCAATTGCACGAATGAACTTCGGTGGGGCTAGTTTAGCCCCTGCAATATAATCAAAGGTTCCACCCAAACCAATCGCCAGAGATGCGGGCAAGTCTTTTAGGTTTTCCTTTATCCATGCCTCAGAGGAAAGTCTACTAAACGCCACGAATATTATATCTGGAGCTGCTTTTGTGATGTCAGAAAAAATTGATGGATCTGAAATATCTTTATTAGAAGTGCCAGCAATTTTTATGTTTGGAAATTTATTTATAAACTTATCGGCCACCTTCTTTGCAATCTCCCCTCTTGCACCAAGTAAATAAATCGAGAAATTATTTTTAGCAGCCAATTCAGCTAAATCCCACGCAAAATCTGCGCCAACAATTTTCTCAGGAATATCTTTATAAATACGGCTTGGCTTCATCAATATAGATGCCCCGGTCCACACAACCTGGCACCACGCTTGTAGAATCTTTAAGTAGAAGTTGGAGAAAGTGAAGGGCTGTGTCATAAACACATGCGCCCACAAAATCCCTATTCCATCTGGAATAGAAAAATCAGCACTATTCAAAAGCGCTCGAGTTTCTTTGCTACGTAAACTCGCATACAAAAACTCAGAGTAAGGCGTAGTAACAAAAGTTTTTTGCTTTGCCGAGACTCTTTGCTTAATCTGCTCAAGTAATTCTACTTTTGTAATAGCATCAATCTTTAAACCAGCGACATCAATTTTCATGAATTTGACTCCAAGCATTTATTAAACTGATTAACGCTATTATTGTAATCAGTCACAAGTTTCTGGGTATCATCGGCTAGAGCATTAGTTCGTTCTACCAATGCATTGTACTTAGCAACAGCGGCATTGTATTCATCTTGGGTTTTATAACGATTAGCATTCAGCGCCGCTTTTTGCTTTTGCAGTTCAGCCTGATTAACCGCTAACTGATTACGATTAGCATCAATCTGTGCCTTCGCGCCCGTTCCCGTAGTTGGGCAAGCAGAAAGTGGTGCACCAAACTCTTGAACTGCCAACCATACTTCTTTACCTTCGAACATTCCTTTTTTTGCTGCAGTGCCAATCTCTTGATACTTCCCATTCAAAATATTTGCGCGGTGTCCCGGGCTATCCATCCATGCCTGTACCAAAGTTTCATCATCTTTAAAATTTCCCAAAGCTAAATTCTCACCTACAACAATGTAGGCATAACCAGCTTTACGAATTACATCTGCAGGAGTTTTTCCATCAGGTGATTCATGTTCAAAATATTGCTTTGCAAACATATCATCAACTTTTGCTTCTGCCGCTTTTCTAAGTTGTGCATTTTCATGAAGCGGGATAAGTCCTTGAGCCTCGCGTTGAGTGTTTGTCCAAGTAATAATTCCAGATGGTGTTAGCTCACTTGAATTTAATCCATCCAAAGGACCACGAAGTAGCCCAGAAAGATTTTGGTCATTTTGAACATAACTCAAAACCTTTGCTCCAACTTCGGTTTTGCGAACCCAATCAAAAGCTTGTTTTGGGATACCTTCAAAAACCACAATCGTGATAATCAAAACAAATAGAACTGTGCCAAGGATTTTTTTACTCATATTAGCTATATTATAGCTTTTTTCGCATTTTTAGCCTAGTTTCGGTATAATGAGGGTATGGACTCACTAAAAGATGTAGCCAATAAACATAAGCTAGTAAAAAAGCGAAATCCGCACCTGCATTCCGCTTCACATCTTTTGGCGGACGAATTAACCCAGCAAATGAATGACAAAGCCCATTTTGGCCTCTATTTAAAAATGGCTGTGACATATAATCACGATTTGCTTCGCAAGATTGCTGGAGAAATTCTGGAAAATCCAAAAGTCACCAACCGCGGCCGACTTTTTTCCTACCTAATAAAGAAACATAACGAATCACTTAAATCCAAAACTTAACCATGGTATTACCAATTTCTAAACTCCCAGCTAAAGTTTTACGCACCCCTGTTGAAGACGTAACTTTCCCTCTAAAGAAAAATGTAGTTAAACTTCTTAAGAACATGCTCGACACTGTTATCTCTGCGCAAGGCGTGGGATTAGCTGCTCCTCAAGTTAGCAAAAACTTGAACATGGCATTGATCTATTTAGAAGATGCAGATATTCCGGCATTCCCGATTATCAATCCAAAAATTACTCACTACTCCAAAGAAACTTCAGAGATGGAAGAAGGCTGCCTTTCTATGCCAGGCGTATTTGGAATGGTGCGTCGACCAAAAAAAATTACCATGGAAGCTTACGACGTTGATGGACAAAAATTCACCATCACAGATGATACTTTTCTAGCCCGAGTGCTTCAGCATGAGTACGATCATTTACAAAATACTTTAATCTACGATAAGCTCGAGAAAATAACTAAAGGGGAAGATATCCTACCTAACTACTCAGAAACAAAATAACAGCTGACCCATGAAATTCATTAAAGACATCCTGCTTTTCCAAATCGAAGTCACTGGTCAAAATGTTGAGAGAGATTCCATCATCCAACTGTCCGCTGTTCTTTTAGATAAAGATAACTTGCTAGAAAAAAACTTTTTCAATTCATACGTTAAAGTAAGTTTTTTGGATAACACCATAACTCAACATGCGGACATGCTTCAAGTCCCTTTTGAAACCCTGCAAAAGAGTCCAAAGCTATACGAAGTAATTAAATCTTTTAGTAGTAAATTCGGGGATACTCCCCTGCTTGCCACTCACTCTGTTTCTAACGTTCAGTTTTTAAGACAAGCATTTAAAAAAACTTTCCTGCCCTACAACTATGACTCACATGTTTTGGATCTGTGGTCATTGGGCTACGTTTACACCCTGCACTATGGTCTTAAAAAAATGCCGACAATGCAGACTCTATTCCAACACTTTAATCTAAAACAAGCTAACCCGCATGACTCGTTAGAGAAAGCCAGACTTTCCGCAGAAGTGTTTAGAAGAATTGTCATCGGATAGAAATTTCAGTACTAAATAAACTAATTAATAAACTTAGCGCTCATGTTTCATAAAGACGTACTAGTTCTAGATATAGAAGCTACAGGCTTAGACTTTACTAAGCATGAGCTTATTCAACTTGCGGGCGTTTTATTAGATAAAAAAACTTTGAAGGAAAAAAAGCATTTTAATTCCTACATTCGCCCAAGCCATTGGAATAATCGCGAGAAGGAAGCGATGGCAGTAAATAACATCACTTGGGATACTTTAAAAGATGCTCCTTCACTAAAAGCTGTGCTTAAAAAGTTTGAGAAAACTTTTGGAACAGATGTTATCTTGGCTCCGTATGGCACAATTTTAGACACGTTGATGCTGCGAATTAGCTACCGTAAATCTGCAATGAAGTACAAGTTTGATTACCACGTCTTTGATGTATGGCCTTTGCTCTACAGCTATATGGCCACAAAAAAACTTTTAAAAGATAAGAAAAGATTTAGCCGCTTTGGTTTAGATGATGCTGCTAAACATTTTAAAATCGAAGTTCCCGAAGGTCGCCATACCGCACTGGTTGATTGCCGAGTTCAGGCCGAAGTACTTCGTCAAATTATTAAGAGAATGAAGTTTTGAAAATAGTATTTTTTGGCACATCCGATGTAGGATTGCCCATTTTAGAGGCTTTAGCTCAGAAAGAATCTGGGCATGAACTTGTTCAGGTTATCACTAGCCCAGACGCCATGGTTGGAAGAAAACAGGAAATGCAGGCTAGTGCAATTGCTAATTTAGCCGCCTCTCTAAACCTCCCTGTTCAAAAACCAGAACGTGTAAAAAACAACTCTGAGTTTATTGATTTTTTAAAAACTCTAAACGCAGATATTTTTATTGTGGTTTCTTACGGAAAAATTCTTCCAATCGAATTACTAGACATTCCGCCTCTTAAAACTTTGAACGTGCATTTTTCTTTGTTGCCAAAGTATCGCGGGGCCGCGCCTATTCAGTATGCACTGCTAAATGGCGAAACTGTAACTGGCACTACCATCTTCATTCTAGATGAATTAGTTGATCATGGCCCTATTTTAGCTCAGCAGGAATACCCAATTGATTCAAAAGATACTTTTGAGACTTTAGCTAAAAAGCTGGCTGATGTATCGACCGATCTATTAATTAATTTATTACCCAAATACGAAAGTGGCTCCATTACTTCACAATTTCAAAATCATGATGAGGCAACTTTTACAAAGCTAATTAAAAAAGAACATGGTCGTGTAGACTGGTTGAAACCAGCTTCAGAAATTTATAATATGCTCAGAGCTTACACCCCATGGCCAGGAATTTGGTGTATGTGGAATGAGCAAATAATTAAAATATTAGAGGCTGAGGTTGTAAGTGAGGCTGAGTTAGAAACAAACGACGCCGCAGATATAGTAAAGTGTGGCAATAATACTTACCTTCGATTAGTGAGACTACAACCAGCTGGCAAAAAGCCAATGAGTATTCACGACTTCCTTAACGGACAAAAAACCTTTCGCGCTGAAGATCTAATTTAATGTTTTAAAATGTTTTTAGATAGAAAATACAGAGATATACGAAGAACAAGAAAGATATATAAAACTCTTCACCTACCTGAGAATGGAAACTTAATTGACGTCTCATGTGGCGGTGGAAGATTGCTTAAAACAATAGAGAATAACCACCCTAACCTAAAATTATTTGGGGTAGACATTACCCCTGGCTTTTTGGCCATGCATCCAGAACTATCTAACATAACTTTTGCCGCTGCAGAAGCTGATGTGTTGCCTTATGAAAATGAAATGTTTGATGTTGCAATTTGCTCTTTGAGCATGCATCATTATAAAAACCTCGTAGGAGTCCTTACGGAAATTGTGCGAGTTACAAAAGCCAATGGCCAAATATATTTAATTGATATAATCCCGGGTAGCAACTTTTCACAATCAATTTATAATTTTATTAGATGTCGCGAACCATATCATTTTGAGAAATTTTATACTCAAGAAAATCTAACAACTTTACTTAAAGAATTTGGTTGCGAGATAATTGGATATCAGGGAGTTACAAAAATTCCAAGAGTACTTACTCTTAGAATTAGAAAAAAGCCAACCTCTTAGACTATATTCGGAACGATGAAATAAAAATCACTTCCCACTGCATCTGCACTAGATTCCTCCAACCCAATCGAGCCACCAAGCAATGCAATATACTTTTTAGCCATATATAACCCCAGACCATGACTGTTTTCGTCAGGGGTAGTATCTTGCTCTTTGGTAAATAATTTCTCTCTAATAGCTGAAGATATTCCTGGGCCGTTGTCAATTACATGCACCTCGCATTTATCTTTGGACAGTGTGTAGGTAACTAAAATTTCAGAATTACTTGGCGAATGCTTAATAGCATTGCCAAGCAAAATTCCAAACACTTCGGTAAAAAAACTTTCATCACTGTTTAAACTTAACTCAGAATCGCGATCAACTCCTGCTAAAGTAATATTCAAGTTTTTTACCGAATAAACAGGAGAATAACTATTTATTTTCGCTTGCAATACAGAATGTGGGTCGAAACTATGCATAGCTGGCTCAATTAAGCCCCCTTCTAACCTAGCCATATTTAATAGAGTTTTAGAAACTCCTATCAAGTTCTCATTAGACTCAAAGGCGGAAGTAAGAAAATGCCAT
>CAZSSN010000038.1:0-7136 GCA_964609785.1 uncultured Candidatus Saccharibacteria bacterium
ATCATAGACATCTGTTGAAATTGTTGTTTGGTATCTAATTGAAGTAGGGTTACCAGCAGCTTCATTCACAATGAACATTCCGGAAATTGTTACAAAAGGCTGAATCTGAGGGTAAGGTTCCTCGTTCGGATTTGCCTGTGGCCAAACCATGAAGCTGAAAAGTTTTTTATCAATGCTAAAGTTCGTAGAGTTAAATAGAAGTGAGTTAACCTCTCCACTTGCGGTTAGCTTCTTTAGATACATATCATCATCTACAAAATAGAAGAAAAGACTCTCTCCTGATTTTGTGACAAGCCCAAGAGAGGTATTGCCAGGTTCAGAATAAAGACTAGCGCTACATTCAGGTGCCCAGGAATTATAATCAATCCTTCCATTACGAATTTCTCGAGTTATTGTTTCGGCAAAAGTCCTAGTTCCTTGCACCACTTCTCTTAAGCCTTGGACCCGACGGTTAATTTGCAAAGTATAGTTAAACAAGCCTAGCATTGCCACCATTACAGTAACAAAAATTGCAGTCGAGACGATAATCTCAATCAGAGTAAAACCTTTTTCTGTGGAATTGTTGTTAAATCTTTTCATTAGAACACCCTCCAGTTAGTTAGATATGTCTCTAAAGTCAGGGTGCAATTTTTGTCATCTGAGGGCTCGTCGTTGATTACACAGTCTTTATCTGACCACCAAACCTTAACAGAAACCTTTATGCGTGAGCCATTATCTGTATCAAATGGGGGGAAATTATCTTCAGTTATAGAAATCTTCCTGGCGAACCCTGAATCACCTGTTGAAGCAGTTAGCCCATCAGCTGCGTTATATAGAACCCCTTCTCCTTTAGAGAAGTTTAATCCAAAATCTGCCTTAGTTTCTACCAAAGACCAAGGAAGCTTATTTCCAAAAGTAAATCTTAGTGAATAATCACCAGGTGTTAATGTATAGCCCTCTGAAGTCTTAAGCCATTCTCTATAACAGATAGCGTTATTTTCCCCGGTCGAAAAGTTGTAACAATCTGTATTATATGGAGCCTTGAGCCAGTTTGTATCGCGCATGTTCTTAACAACTTCAATTCCCTCTCTAGCTAATCCCATAGCGATTATCTGTTGCTTGATGCCAGAAGTTGCTTGCAAAGAATAGTTAGCTAAAATCAAAGCCGAGCTAATTCCCATAGTAAGAACGAAACAAGCTACTAAAGTTTCAATTAATGTTTGCCCTTTCTGGGCTTTTCCGAATTTAGGCATCTATATTTTATATTCTAATATATAGTCATTTGACCAGTGACAGGAACAACTTCTAAGTAGGAAGGTGATTTAGCAACGTTCTCAGAAGTTTCATTGAAATAGATCCGAGCAGTCTTTTCACTTAACGCAGCGCGTTGTACTGGATCCCTTAAAGAGTTAATTACAGAATCACCACAAACTGACGAGCCATTGGTATAAATCTTTCCGAAAGGTGCACTGAAAATAATTTGCATACATTTATAGACATTCCCTTTATCACTTAAGGCTCCTAATCCAGCATCTCGAACCCTTACTGATTCCTCAGCAACTACTTCAGATTTTGTACCTTGGCCAGAGTCTTTATTATCTATAGTTGTAATATTCTCAATACTAATCGCACTAGGTAGTGCAATAGTTTCAACAGCTGGATGGAAGACATAATCACTATCTATTGCATCAACCGTAAAAGAATTAGCGCCAGCGCTAAAAGTAGCGATGTAATATTTTACAGACTCACCTGTTGGTAGATTTTTAGAAGATAGGGTATAACTCTGAACTTTACGCAAATTAGTGATTGTTTCATTCTTTGCTAAAACAATGTTGCGCTTTCCTCTTTGTGAGGCAAAGTCTAATACCAAAGCCCCCATAAGCAAAGTCATTATTGCTAACACAGCTAATAGCTCAACAATAGTGAAGCCTGCTTGAGATATAGTTTTGTCTTGTTTTTGTTTCATTTTATTGTTTTTATCCCTTAAATTATAACACAAAAAGTTCTAGGATAACGAAAATAGGCTCCAGTACATACTCCACAATTGAGATCCCCAAAATATGGCAATCAGCGCAGCAAAAGAAAGAAAAGTGCCAAATGGCAATTTGCTACTAAACCTCTTCTGTCCAACCAGTATTAGACCAACTCCCACCAACGCTCCAATTGTAAAAGATAGGAAAAGAGCGACTACTACGCCTGACATTCCCAATGCCAAACCCATAAATACAACAAACTTTACATCTCCAAATCCCATCCATTTTCCAGTGGATCCACTAAAAAGCTTTGAGCCATACCATAAAATCCAAAATGGGACGAACGCGACTAGCGCGCCTAAAGCGCTTGAAGTTAAATTGTTAAATCCGCCAGCCAGGAGGTCAAGGATGAGAGCAAAAATTAGCATTAAGGCCCATCCAGGGAAAACAATTCTATCTAAGATTAAAAAGTGTTCTAGATCGATTATAAATACTGTTACACAAATGGCAATTACAACGGCTACTTTGGCGAATAAAATCGCTGAAGGTAAATCAACTATAGGGAAAAACCACATCGTCAAAGCAAACAAAAATCCTACTAGAACTTCTATTAAAGGGTAGCGTAAAGAGATTGGTTTTTTACAGTATTTACACCTCGCGCCTTGCACGAGGATACTAACTACCGGAATTAAGTCATGCCAAACTAATTTATGATTACAATTAGGGCAGTGAGAGCGTCCTTGAATACTTTCTTCTCGAGGCAATCTCCAAATTAGAACATTTAAAAAACTGCCAATTGCAGTGCCAAAGACGAAAGCCAAAATTATCGGTAGCCACACAGGCAAATCTGATAGAGAAAAAAACATTACGGTTTTAAAGTATTCCAACCAATTTGAAAACCATTAACCGCCTTGGGCAAACAGAATCTTAACTCGTAAACTTGAGGTGCGGCGTTATAGTATTCGAAAGTTTTAGGGCAAATTTCAGACGGGAAAGTTTGTGGAGGGAAATTTGAAATATATGGACGTAGCAAATTATTGTTTTCAAACTCTGTTGTAGCAGGATAACGATTTTGGTCTTTGTAAAACTCAGTAAAACCAGCAGACATGGCGCGGGCATCTTTGACGATGCGTTTGGCGCGGGCAGCATCAATACCGTTCCCCCAACCCCACCAAGCTAGAGAAGATAATATGACTATTAGTAAACCTACTAATATATTTTGTGACCAACGTGATTGTATCATGATTATATTATACCACTACTAGGCAGATTAACGGCCTGAGAAGGTGATTACACTATAGAACGTCTTAGCTATAATTTCCAAGTCAAACAATAAACTACGGTGCTTTATGTAGTACAAATCGTATTGCAGCTTCTGACGAGTTTCCTCCAAAGAACCCGCATAAACATGGAGCTGAGCCCATCCTGTTAAACCAGGCTTAACGGAATGGCGCTCGTTATAATAGGGAATTTCTTTCTCTAATTCTCTCACAATGTTCACCTGTTCTGGGCGAGGACCCACAATACTCATATCGCCTTTTAATATATTTAGGCTTTGAGGTAATTCATCGATTCGCAGAGTTCTTAAAAATCTTCCAAAACGAGTTATGCGCGAATCTCCTGGGGCTGTCCAAGTATTATTTTCTGAAAAAGAGTTCATAGTACGGTATTTATATAGTGTAAAAATTTTTCCGTTTTCTCCTACCCGGTCTTGTGAAAAAATTACAGAACCTTTTGAAGTTAACTTTGTTACTAGGCCTACAATTGGATATGAAACCAAAAACACAATCGTGCCCATGAATCCAAAAGCGATATCGATCATTCTTTTAAATAAATCAAAGAGTTGGCGGGACCTATAGTCAATCGAGTGGATGAACCATAAATCACTCAATGCCGCCAGATGCACAGTCCTGGTCAAATTTTCATAAAGTTCATGGTATTCAACAAAGCGAACGCCATGATTGCGCAGTTTTAATAGCGATTGGCTATCTTCAGAGGTAAGTTCTGCCTGAACCGGCACTATCACAATACTCCCCCGGCTCAGACTACCAACCTCTGTTAATGAACCAGCGAAGTTTAATCCAAGTAATTTATAATTTTCTATTAAACCCTTCACTTCATCGGAAGAAGTTTGGCTTGAGTGCACGTACACATTCCTACGGCGGTTAGTAGATACAGCCCTGCGCATAAGAAAGTACCAGGCGATTATTCCAAAACCGCTAATGAACAAGTGGGCTAGCAAAAAACGTCGAGGGGTAATTAAAAGGGCTGGTTGAAAGTAGAAGTACAATACTGCAATCACTAGACAAGCCACTAAAGCAGCGGCCAGCCTGCCAAACAATGTTTGTATAGTTCGTAGTGACTCCCAATCGAATAATCGATATGAGAAAAATACGATCAACCATAGAACATAAATGACCGAGAAATGGAGAAGATGCGATTGCCAGGCATTAATCGACAGCCCTGCTGGATACCAAAGCGACATTGTTAAAAACAACCCAATGTAGCACCAAGCCAAGGTTGGAATGACTAGCATCCAGGCAACTATTGATTTTGAATACGGTAGCAGCTGCTTCATTGAGCTATAGTAAAGTTAAATTTTGAAATCCCAAGATGTTTTTAGTTTCATAAACCAGTTCGAACCCGCCAAACTCACTTTTACACAAGCGATCAACTATCTCGTTTCGCTTTGCCATGTCCCCTGCAGGGTGAAACTCCATAATTATCCTTCGAACATGCTTTGAGAGTGCTGCAGTACTGTGCTCAAACAAATTATACTCAGCCCCTTCAATGTCTAGCTTCATTAAATCAATCACTGGGATGTTATTCTCAGCGATAACTTGATCTAAAGTCTTTGCTTCAATTGTTATGAATTCATTGTGACTAGGTTTATCTGAGGTAATATTCACAGCATCAAACTGCTTGCCCGCTAAATCAATATAAAAAGTTCCGGACTCCCCATATAGTGCGAAAGGGATTACAGTCACATCAGAAAATTTGTTACGCGCTATATTAGCTTTAAACAATTCTAGGTTATCTGGCACAGGCTCCAACGCCAGTATATTTGCTTGTGGCCAATATGATTTGATATACATAGAAAACGAACCGATGTGGCCACCGCAGTCTAGTACCACTGGAGTAGTGGAATTAGCGTTATTAGATTTAACTAACTCATTTAAACCAGTTAGCTCTGGTGGGTATTCTTTACCAGACAAAACCACTACCGCATCATTAATATCTGTAGTTTTACCTCGGGTTACAAACTTTAAGCTGCTGCGTTGGGTGGTGGCCCTAGTGGTGTACATAGGATCTTTCACAAAACCAACTTTGTCGAGAAAAAGCATCCAAGGATTCTTCAGTATGCCTAATGCTACCATTAGCTTCTGCCAAGTTGAGCGATTGCCCATGCAATAATTCGGGTTTTGGTAAATCATATTATATATCTAAGTCTGGAAGTATCACAGGGAAAGGCAGCTTATCAACTTCAGCGCTATTTTTTAATTGAACTATAAAGTATTTTATCAAAGGTTGGTCTGACAATCCTTCATATGCCTTTTGCATGGCAACCAGGGCTTCTTGTTTCTGATTACGTTCTAAATATATTTTAGCACGCACCACCCAAGAATAAGGGTAGTCGGTACTATCTGGTAGATTTAGCTGTTTATCTAAGAACTCTAAAGATTTATCACTTTGACCGGTTTTGTAGAAAGCATAGGCTGCAGCCCCGTAAAGTGGTGCTGAATTCTTTTCCAGATTAATAGCCTCAATATATAGGTCGGTCATTGCTTGCTTGTTCTTGTCATCTTTGGTGTTGATGTAAATTCTATAGTAAAGGTCAGCCGCAGTCTTATAAGTTTGAGAAGAATACTTATGGGCTCGAACAATTGAGTCTATTTCCTTTGCAGACTCTTCATAATTCTTTTTTACATTGATATTTGAAGCAATCAGGTAAAACTTAGCATTCGTATTGAACGGATTTAGGAAAGTAGCTTTCCTTAGCAATGATTGAGCCTTTACATCTTCATGCTTGCGATAGGCGGAAACACCTTTATTCGCCAGGAACTCCGCGGACAGGAACCCAACAGAAAACAACATAAAAATAATAGCTAAACCTAGAGCTAAGACTTTGATTCTAATATTAATTGGTCGAATGACTGTAACGTAACTGGTTGCGAACCCCAAAATTATTGCCAGCAGCACCCATACCGAAACACTTACAGGATTAAACATTGCCGCAACCAACAATCCCGCCAAGCCAGAGATCGCCCAAAGCGCAGAATCTCTTTTGTAGAATGACTCTTTCCAAACAACAAAGAATGCAATCATAACAAGCGCAGCGAAGGCCAATAAAGCAGGGATTCCAACTGTAGCGGTGGTATTTAAAACTATGTTATGGGCATCATCAAATCTTTCGTTGCTAGTGATTTTTGGATTTGCTAATAGCTGAAAGGAAATAAAGAAATTCGAAGGCCCAGTTCCAAGGAGTGGATTATCTTTTGTAATTTGCCATGCATCATTCCAAAGTACATACCTAGCCTGAGTAGTGTATTGAGCATTAGCTGATGAGCCACCGATATTATCTGTTCTGGTAGTGCCAAAGAAAGCAAAGTAAAACATTGCAGACACAATAAGCATAACTAAAGAACCTACCCAGAAAACTTTTGAATATTTCCTGAACAGAGCGATGCCCAACAGAACACCCAAGGCAATCGCCAGTCCCAACACTCCGCCTCTACTACCAGATAAGATTATCCCCCAAATAATGACTATTGAGGCAACTGCCAAATAATACTTGGTCCATTTAGATTGAACATTATTCCACAATACTAGAACTCCTGGTATAACAGCGACCAAGAACATGGCATAAAAATTTTGATTTCCAATGAAGCTAGGAATTATCTGTCTAGCAGATTCAGTATTACTGTAATAGGCAAAGTCGAAGAACTGGAAAATTCCCAATACTGAAATAGCAAATGCATCAAAGAATAGCACTCTCAGCAAAGCCAGGCGACGTTTCTCATCTACTTTAATAGCATTCCATACCAAAACAATTAAAGCAGCCCAAGAAAGTATGAAAAACAAAGAACCAGAATATCTTCCGTAAATACCAACCAAGCTATTGCCTACATCTAAAGAAAAAGCTGTAGATAAAATGTGTAGTAAAACTATTCCCGATAAAGCTAC
>CAZSSN010000039.1:0-6956 GCA_964609785.1 uncultured Candidatus Saccharibacteria bacterium
AGTTCTCACTTGTAGGTGGGGTAGTGTAGGCAAGACAAAAACGACCAATCGGTTATCCGGTTGGTCGTTTTTGTTTACTCCTAAGTATCAAACTTTATCCAGAATTTATGTCTTTATTTATATATTTAAGTTATGGATAAAAGTTTTGACGAATGGAATTTAGTTAAAAAGAAAATAAATTTCCAACCAAAGAAAGTATATTACCATCCGAGAGAAGTTTGGTGGTGTTCACTTGGTATCAATATAGGGTCTGAACAAGATGGTACCGGCCAAAATTACGATAGCCCAGTATTGATATTAAAAGGATTTAATCGTGATTCATTATTAGTAATACCCATGACAGGAAAAAGGAAGATAGGGAAATATTATTTCTATATAGGTAGAATTAGTGATCGAGAATCGTCTGCTATTTTTTTCTCAAATAAGGCTTATAGATTCTAAAAGATTGTTAAGGAAAATGGGCATGATTGATAAGGCAACGTTCGCAAAAATAAAAACTGCCCTTGTAGCAGCTTTATTTGTGTAATATTTTGCATTTGATTTATTCAAATGCGAGGCCTTAGCCATTTGTAGTTAAATAGTACCATGTAGATTTGCTGTAGGTCAATACTTAACTATGTATAAACTTATTAATCATGATATTGGTCTCAGGGAAAACAATTTCTTCAAGTTTTGATAACTCTGTTTCCCCAAATTTCTGTAATACAAATACATCAGTTGGAATAGGTGAGTCTGGTGGACGAGTTTCCACGCCAATCCGGATTCTCGCAAAGTCTTTTGTGACTAGTTCATCGATTATATTCTGAACACCGTTATGACCTGCCGAGCCAGAAGCAAAACCTTCTTTAACAGCCCCGAATGGCAAATCTTTTTCATCATGGAGTACAAGTAAGTCATTCGCGTGGTCGACTTTGTAAAAGGCAGCAATCTCGCGAACCACCTCACCGCTCAGATTCATAAAGCTTTGTGGCTTGATGAAAAATACTTTCACGCCGTTTTCATGATATTCACAAATTTGGGCGTTGAACTTGCTTTGACACGTAATTGCTCCATGGCTACGCAAGAAAAAATCAACAGCTAAAAATCCCGCATTGTGACGAGTCTGCTCATATTGATTTCCTGGATTTCCAAGGCCGACGATTAGTTTCATAAGAGAATTATAAAAAGTTATTCCTTCTGGTGTATCTGCAATTTAATTGGTGTGCCCCAAAGGTCTAGACGTTTAATTAAATGCTTCAACAAGAAGCGGCGATACTGAGTAGAGATTGCACCTGAACGATTTACTTCCAAACGGAATAGTGGAGGATTAGTATCTACTTGAGTTAGGCCATGAACTTTTGGTTCACGTTGATCACGCAAACGCTTTGGAGGATTAGTCTTAATGGTTTGAGCTAGCACCATATCAAGCTTTTCCTGAGGAATTACTTTCTGGCGATTCTCGTAAATTGGTTTAATTGCATCAATTGCTTCTTGAATACCTTTACCTGTTTTAGCAGACAGAGTGAATACAGGAGAGAACCATAGGAAAGGAAAATGCAGTGAGATGTAATCTTTTAATTCTTTCTCTTTACCATCGTAAATATCTAACTTGTTCGCAACAATGATTACACCTTTTGATAGATCAAAAATTTCACCAGCAATAACTTGGTCCTGTTTAGTGATAGGTTCGTTTACATCGATCAAGAAGAACACAACGTCGCTACGACGTATAGATTTAAATGTTTGGAAACCAGAGAATACATCTGGTTGTTTTTGTCGGTAACCTTTGCGTTTTAATCCGGCTGTATCAATAAAAGTATAAACTTGATTATCTATTTTAGTGCGAGTGTCGATTGCTGTGCGAGTGGTCCCAGCGATAGGGGAAACTATTACACGTTCTTCACCAAGAATTTTGTTCATCAAGCTAGATTTACCTACGTTTGGTTTACCAACAATGCTAACTGCAATCCCTGTAGAAGGATTTTTCTTTGGTACGGCAATCTTCTTAAGTTCTAGAGCAATCTGGTCTAGTAAGTCACCAATCCCGCGGCCTGTTTGAGCAGATACAGGGAAGACATTCTTAATTCCTAAGCGCATAAATGGTGCAGTAATTGCTTCCAAGTTTTTTGGGGAGTCTAGTTTGTTTACAGCCACTACAATCGGCTTTTTAATTTTACGGAATTTCAGAATGGCTTTGCGGTCAATTGCATCAACATCTTCTTTTCCGTCTACAACCAAGAGAAGCATGTTCGCTTCTTCGGTAGCAACATCAATTTGCTCTAAAAGTTCGGCCTCTAGTTCTTGCTTGTCGCCGAAAGAAACGCCTGCAGTGTCTACCATAGTAAAATCAACACCGTTCCAGACGGTATCGAGGTATTGGCGGTCACGAGTTGTTCCGGCCACAACAGAAGTCACAGCGATTCGTTCGCCGTAAATCTTGTTCATCAATGTAGACTTGCCTACGTTTGGCTCTCCAACAATAGCAAGTAAGGGTAATTGGGACATAATAATTATTTAGTCGTTGCAGCTGCGTCAGGACTGCCAAGAATGACAATCACATCAACTTTATTTGGGTCAATTTTAATTCCAGGAGGGGGAAGTGATACTGGGCTCGCATCTAGTTTGCCGGTTATGAATTCCGCAGTAGTGGGTTTGTTGTTAACTGTGTAAACAACGGTCTGATTTAAAGGTTTGCCGCCGTATACAACTTTGTAAACAGTTAGGCCGGCGTTGTTTAGCTCCGTCTCAGCTTTTTTATATAGTTTTCCAGTAACACTACTATCTGCTAACCAGACAGTGGCCTTTTCAGATGTTAGTTGCCCTGTAGAGAAACTGTTTTTAAAGTAATCTTGAATGTCAGCAGTAGTTTTGCTTGGGCAAACCGTTAAGACGAAAGCACCGCTTTCTTCCAAAGTTTGAGGACAAATTAAACCACTTTCTGGATCAAGGCTTAAGCTAATGGTTTGGTCATCGCCAAAATCTTTGGTGATGTTATAAGCTCGAAGCATTTGACCAGGGGACATGTTGGTATGGAAACTATCACCAATAACTGTGAACAGTTCATTAATCTTGCCAGCATCGGCAATTAGATTAAGAGAAACAACTTTATTTTTCGCAGCTTGAATAATTTTTTGTTGGCGTACACTACGCGCATAGTCTGTTCCTTCTTCACCGGCTGCATGACGTGAACGAGCAAAGATCAAAGCACGTTCGCCATCCATGCGTTCTTGCCCTTCTTTAAAGGTAACAGCAGGTAAATATCCTTCGGTGCTATTTGGGAAAGTGTAGTCTGTGAAAGTACGATCGATTTGAACATCAATACCGTCTAAAAGATCGATGGATTTTTCAAATCCTTTAAAGTCCATTACTGCAAAATAGGGAATATCTAAACCACTAATATTGGAAACAACATCCCGTATGCTTTTTCCAGCTTCATCCCAATTTCTATTTTTCTGATAGCTCTCTGCGAAGACAGCATTAATTTTGCGTTGCCCAATTTCCTTAGTATTTACCAAGTAGTCTCGGGGGATAGAAATCATTGTAGCTTTTTTCTCTTTCGGTCTGAGTTGAGCCACGATGATTGTGTCGGAAAGATAAGGGCCGTCATGTCCTGGTCCACCAATACCTAAAAGCAAAATGTTTACTTGACCTTCGTTTTCGCCATCTAGTTTGGAGCCACCGGTCTGACTAGAAATCAAATCGGTCAATCTGCCGAATACGCTAGCATCTTGTCCTACGAAAATTTTATTAGCTAATCCAGACGCACGTAATGCCAGCCATCCACCTAATCCAATTCCAGCTACTATAATGATTATTATCAGCCACTTAAGGAATCTTTTACCCGTTGATTTGCCTGGAGGTTTTGGTTCAGGCATTAACCGGTTCATTTTAGGTTGATTGTTTTGGCTCCCATTGTCGCCAACATTTTTGATAATAATTTCTGGTTGCTTCATAAAATCTTTGAAATGTACTCGGGTATTATAGCTGAAATAAGCATTCTCAGCTAGTCTTTATAGCCCTTGCACCGACCGTCTCAGGGTGGTATAGTTCATATGTTATTTAGCTTTATAAAGAAATAAAATATGTCTGTAAACCACGTCGAAATTGAAAGTGTAGAAACTCCTCCGGAAAAAAATGCTTCCGTTGGCTCGTTTCTCTGGGAGTTAGCCAGAATCGTTATTATCGCTTTTGTAGTGATGATAGGATTCCGGTTTTTTGTAGCTGAACCATTTATCGTGTCTGGATCTTCTATGGTTCCAAACTTCCACAATCGAGAATATCTTGTAGTAAACAAAGTTTCCTATCGCTTCAATGAACCTGCTCGCGGTGATGTAATTGTATTCCGCTATCCGAAAGATACTTCTCAGTATTTCATCAAGCGCGTCATTGGTTTGCCTGGTGAAAAAGTTAAAGTAGAAAATGGGAAAGTATATGTATATAATAGTGAGCATCCAAATGGATCTGTGTTAGAAGAGCCATATCTTTCCAATCAAGACATTACTTTTGGAAAAGATGAATTGGTGACTCTGGGTAGCGATGAATACTATGTGTTGGGTGATAACCGCTTAGCTTCCAGTGACTCCAGAGTGTGGGGGATACTGCCGAAGCACGACATTGTTGGGACAGCTTGGCTAAGAGTTTTCCCGTTAGACGCTTTCGGATCACCAGAATTTCCATTAGCCACTTTCAAGTAAATTTTAAACAACTTACATTACAATAGATGCAAAAAATTGCTAAGAAAACAATCGTAGTCACTCCTAAATTACCCAAAGCTGGTGCAGTCACTGGCTTGAGAGATATTGTAACTCAGTCAAATCCTTATTGGAGTACTATTATGCATCAGCTTCGCACTGTTGCGCAGCTTTACGGATTTCAGCCGGTTGAAACAGCAATTCTAGAAGAAGAGAAAGTTTACACAGATTTTTATAAGAACCAACCACAAGCTTTAGAAAGAATTCTTTATGCTCAAACAGGGGGCAAAGCGCTAGGTGTTCGTTCTGCAGTTTTGCCTTCAGTACTTCGTCATTATGTTCAAAACAAGACTCAGCTAGATGAACAATCTCTATCAAAGTGGTTGTACATTGGCAATGTCGCAGAAATTGATGAACGCCAAGCCGTGCACTTTAGCTATCAATTTGGATTAGAAGTATTAGGTACTTTTAATCATTTAACAGAAGCCCAGGTAGTTAGTGCAATTTGGGATTTAACACAGCGCCTAGGTTTGAGTGAAGATGTTAGCCTAGAAATTAACACTATGGGCGATGCCGCAGTGCAGACCGCTTATTCGAACGTGCTTAAAGATTTCCTAAAAGGTAAAGATTTTGAGCTGTGTGAAGATTGTAATAGTCATTTACAGGGCCGAGTTCTAAATGTTTTACGATGCGACAAAGTTGGCTGTCAGCTTTTAACAGCAGAAGCTCCCGCAATAGTAGACTTCTTAGCTCCAAACGAGAAGAAGCGCTTTACAGACATATTGGAAGCTCTTGATGAACTAAGCCTTCCGTATCAGCTTAATCAATTGTATGTTGGTCCAGAAGGGTCCAGTGGTACAAGCCTAGTTATCAAATACAAAAAAGGAAATGAAACTATTGTAATTGGTGAAGCAGCTCATCATGAGTTGCTCTTGAAGAATATTACTGGCAAGCCGATGCCTGCGTTTGGTTTTAGCGGTAGCCTTTCAGGTCTATCTCGTGCAATGGAACTTTCTGAAATCGAAGCTAAGCATGAAATTCACAGCGAAGTATTTCTAGTCCCATTAGGGGAGTTAGCCTCAAAGCGTAGTCTTCGTTTGTTCCGCGACTTGATTGCGGTTGATGTAAAAGTTCATGACCACTTCGGTACAGTTGGCGTTAAGAACCAGCTTAAGCTTGCTGAAGAAAGCAAAGCGCCAATTGCTCTAATTATGGGTCAGAAGGAAGCAATGGATGACATGGTAATTCTACGTGATGTTAAATCTGGCATGCAGGAAGTGTTCTCATATGATAAAATTATTGTAGAAGTTAAAAAACGTTTAGAAAGATAAAAATATGGACATCAACCCAGACTGCATTTTTTGCAGCATCGCTGGCAAGACAGTTGCCTCAAATATTCTGTACGAAACAGATAATATTATGATCATTCAAGACATTATGCCCAAGGCACCTGTACACGTTTTGGTGATGCCTAAGCGTCACATCAGTTCTGTGAATGGTCTAGTAGTAGAAGATTCTGATATGATCGCAGAATTAATTTTGGCTGCAAAAGATCACGCAGCTAAGGCAGGGGTATCTGAAACTGGATACAAGCTAGTGCTAAACAATGGTAAAGAAGGTGGCCAGATTATTCCTCACTTGCATATGCACCTTTTGGGTGGCAAGCAGTTGGAAGAATAATATTTAAAAAACTAAAAAACTACTGTCTCTTCACTGAGTCTCGCCCGCGGCAGACATTGCCTTGGCTCGACAACCGTTCAGAGGCAGTAGTTTTTTAGTTTCCCTAATAGTATCTGCTATTATTTATGTATGAAAAACCCTTGGAAAAAATTATCTTCTAAAACAGTTCACAAAAATAATTGGTATTCCGTACGTCAAGATAAAGTAATCACTCCTAATGGTAAGAAAGGAGTATGGAATGTGGTGGTATTACCCCCAGCTGTTTATGTTATTGCATTGAATCAAAAAAATGAAATTTACTTGATCAAGCTTTATAGATATACAACAAATACGACATCCATTGAATTACCTGGTGGTGGAAGTGAAAACCAAAAACCTTTACTTGCCGCAAAAAGAGAATTGCGAGAGGAAGCAGGTCTTACTGGTAAGCGGTGGAGTTTAGTTGGAAAATTTCAAGCCTTCGCTGGAATTTCAGACGAGATTGGCTACGTTTATGTTGCTCAAGATTTATCAATATTAGCTGATAATGAACAAGCTGAAGAGGGTATAGAACAAGTGATGACCGTGCCAATAAAGAAAGCTTACAAAATGATGGAAAGCGGTGAA
>CAZSSN010000040.1:0-6766 GCA_964609785.1 uncultured Candidatus Saccharibacteria bacterium
GCGACTTGATTGATGACTTAACCCTTACCTTTAACCAACTTAGACAAAATAAGATTACTACTGAGCTTTCCGAAATTACAGCTGGTAGAATCGCACTCGAATAAACTAACGAAACAATTATGGCAAAGACTATAGAACAAACGAATACTGCTGCAACCGCAGCTACTACAGACGGCACCGTTTCCCAAGTTATCGGTCCAGTTGTTGACGTTGCTTTCGCAGGCGAAGTACCAGCGGTTTACACTGCTTTGGAAATCGATCTTGCACAAGACGAAACCAACAACACAGGTTTAACTAAATTAACTTTGGAAGTTCAACAGCAACTTGCTGGTGGAATTGTACGTACCATCGCAATGTCATCAACAGATGGCTTACAACGCGGTACAACCGTACGTAACACAGGTAAAATGATTTCTGTACCAGTTGGACCAGAAACACTTGGCCGCATGTTCAACGTGCTTGGTAACCCAATTGATGGTAAGCCAGCTCCAACATCTGGAGAAACTTATGCAATTCACCGTCCATCACCTAAACTGACTGAACAATCTACTCGCAGCGAAATTTTAGAAACAGGTATTAAAGTTGTAGACCTTATCTGCCCAATCCTTAAAGGTGGTAAAGTGGGTCTATTTGGTGGTGCTGGTGTAGGTAAAACAGTTTTGATTCAAGAATTGATTAACAACATTGCTAAGGCTCATGGTGGTCTTTCTGTTTTCGCTGGTGTAGGGGAACGTACTCGTGAAGGAAATGACCTTTACCACGAAATGAAGGAATCAGGAGTTATTGAGAAGATGGCGATGGTCTTCGGTCAAATGAATGAACCACCTGGAGCGCGTGCTCGTGTGGCGCTTTCAGGTCTTTCTATGGCTGAATATTTCCGTGACAAGAACAAAGCAGACATTTTGCTATTCGTAGACAACATTTTCCGATTCACTCAAGCAGGTTCAGAAGTATCCGCTCTTTTGGGACGTATTCCATCTGCTGTAGGTTATCAGCCAACTTTGGCGACTGAAATGGGTGAACTACAAGAACGCATTACATCTACTAAAGAAGGTTCTATTACTTCTGTACAAGCGGTATACGTACCGGCGGATGACCTTACTGACCCAGCTCCAGCGACAACTTTTGCTCACTTGGACTCTACAGTAACTTTGTCCCGCGCAATTTCTGACCTTGGTATTTACCCTGCGGTGGATCCACTAGACTCTACTTCTACAATTCTTGACCCTAACATTGTTGGCCAAGAACACTACGATGTTGCTCGTGGTGTACAGAAGACTCTACAACGATACCGAGACTTGCAAGATATCATCGCAATTCTTGGTATGGAAGAACTTCCTGAAGAAGATAAGCTTATTGTTAGCCGTGCTCGTAAGATCCAACGTTTCTTCTCTCAACCTTTCTTCGTAGCGG
Organism: uncultured Candidatus Saccharibacteria bacterium; assembly: GCA_964609785.1. GTDB lineage: Bacteria > Patescibacteriota > Doudnabacteria > UBA920 > UBA920 > UBA920. The sequence continues at coordinate 1,414 of CAZSSN010000040.1, forward strand.
AAATCTTTACAGGTTCTCCTGGTCAATACGTACCAATTGCTGATACAGTTCGCGGATTCAAAGAAATCCTAGAAGGTAAGCATGATGCTCTTCCTGAACAAGCTTTCTATATGAAGGGTGGAATTGATCAGGTAACTGCTTAGATAATTTGGAGAATATTACTGCGAAAACACGTCACCTTCGCCCTTGGGCGTGTTCCTATCGTTTTCTTAAGTAATATTCTCCAAATAATTAATCAATCACATGAATAAAATTAGACTACAAATTGTAACTCCTGAGCGCACTGTTCTTACTGAAGAAGTGTCTAGTTTAATGTGTCCAACAACTGAAGGGCAAATTACTATATTACCTGGCCACATTCCTTTAATCACCACTTTAGAGAGCGGGGAATTAGTTGCTAAGGATGCAGCCGGTCAAGAGCACAATATTCACGTTGCTGGTGGCTTCCTTCAAGTTCAGAACTCAGGTAAAGAAATAGTTGTTCTAGCTGATGCTGCTGAACATTTCTATGAAATCGATGTAGAGCGCGCTGAAGAAGCGAAGCTAGAAGCAGAGAAAACTTTGCAAGAACAAAAACTCTCCAATGAAGAGTATGCAATTGCGAGTTCCATGTTGCAAAAAAGCTTAAGTCGTATTAATATTGCTAGGAAGCATGCGCACCGTCGCACAAGAATAACAAGCGAGGGCGTACTAAAAGAATAAATTTTAATGCCGGCTAAAAAAGTTTCTACAATAAATAAAAAAATGTCTCGCACTCACTCCGTGCCGGACATTTTTATTTTGCCTAAAACTACGAAACATAAATTACCTTACTTTGCTGTTTGCGTTGTAGAAATGCTAAGCAAACATTTTCCAAAAACTTATGTGGTTGGTGGCGCTGTTCGCAACTTACTATTAAAACAAAAAGTTGGTGATACAGATATAGCGACAAGTGCAAAGCCAGAACAGGTAATGAACATTCTTAAAATGAATGGCATAAAAGCCTCTGGGGAACATAAAAAATTTGGAGTTATTTTAGCTCAGTCCAAAGCTAAACAGTCTTTGGAAATCACCACTTTCCGAACTGATACATACGGAAAGAACCGCTTTCCTAAGGTTTCTTTCATCACTAGCCCAGCTCAAGATAGCCGCCGCCGAGACTTCACAATCAATGCTTTATACTACTCCTTAAGCGAAGGGGCAGTGATGGATTATAATGATGGCTTAGAAGATATTTTAAATAAGAGATTAGCGTTCATCGGAAATCCCAAGAAAAGAATCCAAGAAGATCCGTTGCGAATTGTTCGCGCATATCGTTTAGCATTGCAATACAATTTAGAAATAGATAAAAGTTTAGAAAATGTTTTACAATCAAACTTACATTTACTAAAAAAAGTTAGTGCTGCGCGTATTGAACGTGAAATTAAAATTGTAAAATCAAAAAAAATTAAAGAACAATTACAAAAAGTTATACACAGTAATGCTTGACGTGTGCATGCAAAAAACTTTATAATGATGTTAGTTCAAATTTCGATAAAGAAATTCAGAAAAACTTTTGTGCGAAATAAAAAACTTACTTAGTATAAAAAATAAAAGTAAGTAACGTAAAAAACAAATTCGCAAAAACAGAAACACAGAAAAGACCAAGTACCCCTTGCGGGTAAAAAAATATTTGTAACTACTTAGCCTTCGCAACTTAGTTGTGAAGAAGTAGAAAAATTAAGAGGCGAATCAAAATTGTTCGTCTCAGGGAGACTAGCTCTAATGCCAGTAAAAAAACGAAAAGCTGCAAAGCGTCCTGCTGCTAAGAAAGCTGCAAAGCGCCCAGCAAAGCGTAAAGTAGCTAAGAAAGCTGCAAAGCGCCCAGCAAAGCGTAAAGTAGCTAAGAAAGCTGCAAAGCGCCCAGCAAAGCGTAAGACTGCTGCAAAGAAGCGCCGTCGTTAATTCGATCGCTTCGAAGCAATCTACAAAACCGTCCTGAAAAGGTCGGTTTTGTGTTTTAAAGGAAAAATGAATAAACCAGACTTGATTTTATCCTGTTTTAATGATATAATTTCCAAGTATTTATTTACCGCATAGCGGGGTAGAGAAATTGGCATCTCGCCAGGCTCATAACCTGGAGGCTCCGGGTTCGAATCCCGGCCCCGCAACCAAAAGGAAAATCGGATTACAACGTGCCGACGTAGCTCAGTTGGTAGAGCGAAGGACTCATAAGCCTTAGGTCACAGGTTCAATCCCTGTCGTCGGTACCACCCGGTTTTAAAAATATAACCTCTATTAGTGCGATGCACTACGGAGGACTGGTAGCTCAGTTGGTTAGAGCGTCCGCCTGTCACGCGGAAGGTCGCGGGTTCGAGTCCCGTTCAGTCCGCCACGAAATATATAAAAAATAGACTCCTCTAGAGGGGGTCTGTTTTTTTATCTGAATATAAAGGATATCCCCAGATACATTGTTGCCAATAAAAATAGGCTTTGATACTATATAAACAGCCGAAAGGCTAACATAAGTTATATTCCAAAGCATGGCTTCTAGAGGGCCATGCTTTTGGTTTTGTAGAGCTGTGTCGCTCTGGTATACTGAATATATGACTACATTTTTATATATAATTATTGTTCTCTTAGTAGCCGGATTCGGCGTCCTTTTGTATATGATTTTCTCACTTAAAAAGGCTGCTGAAAAGCCTGCTGATGAAAGTGAGACATTGAAGATAATGATGGAGTGGATGCGCGATATTAAATCTGGAACAGAAGCGACTAAAGACTCCATGGAAAAGTCTATCTCCGCGACTAACAAAGACATTAACGAACGTCTCGACAATGCTGCTAAGGTCATCGGTTTACTTCAAGGCAAGCTTGGAGAGATGTCTCAAATTGGTCCAGATATCCGCCGTCTTTCTGAAGTGCTAGCAAGTCCTAAAGCACGTGGTAACTTTGGTGAAGAAATGTTGGAGAATATGCTTTCTCAAGTTTTAAATAAAAACTCCTACAAAAGCCAATACAAATTTAAAAATGGGGAAGTGGTAGACATGGCTGTGTTTGTTGGCGAAAAAATCTTGCCAGTGGACAGCAAGTTCTCTATGGAAAACTTCCGTCTGTATAAAGAAGCAAACGAGCAGGAAGTTGCAGACAACTTGCGAAAAGCTTTCCTTCGCGACATCCGAAAGCGCATTGATGAAATTCACAAGAAATACATTCTACCTCAGGAGAATACTTTTGACTTTGCCCTAATGTACATTCCAAGCGAAGGTGTATTTCATGAAGCTTTGGAAGATATGGCAACCGTTGAATACGCTCGAAACAAAAAAGTGTACATGGTTAGTCCTAATACACTGTATCATCATCTTCAAATTATTTTGATTGCTCTTCGTGGCCAACAAGTTAATGAAGTTGCTGAAAAGTTGCTTCACATGGTTTCTGGTATACAACAAGAGTCAGATAAGTTCGGAAAGAACTTAGGCGTGCTTAACAACCACATTAAGAACGCTGGCAACACCATGGGGACTGTCACCAACGACTTTGCAAAATTGCAGTCCAGCATTTCCAATGCAGCTACTTTGCAAATGGAACAAGCAGAGGTGACTGAACTAGTAGCAGGAGAAACTAAAGAATTACTTTAATTATTTTTAATACATAACATGTCCATAAGAAACCCAGATCAGCGAGTAGGAATATTCGTTGATGTACAAAATTTATATTACTCAGCGCGCAACATTTACAACGCGCGCGTAAACTTTAACGAAGTTTTAAACGAGGCTCTTGGCAACAGAAAACTAATCCGTGCAATTGCTTACGTCGTTAAAGCAGATATGCCGGAAGAGCAGAATTTTTTTGATGCATTAGAAAAAGCTGGCTTCGAAGTAAAAGCCAAAGATTTACAAACATTTGCTGGTGGTAGTCAAAAAGGTGATTGGGATGTCGGCATTGCAATGGACATCATCAAGCAGATGAACAAGTTAGACGTTGTAGTGCTAGCAAGCGGCGACGGTGACTTTGCGCCTCTCTTAGAATACTTGCAAATGACTGGCCAGCTAACTGAAACAGTGGCTTTCGGTAAATCTACATCAAGTAAAATTAAAGAGCTAACAGATAACTTCATCGACCTAGACGAAGACCCACGCCGCTTCTTAATGGCTATTAAAGGTGGTCGAACTGGCAGTCGCTCTAATCCATCACGTACAAATAGTCGCACTGGTTCAGGTCGTGCCTCTGCATCTAAAAAATAATTAGCTGACTTAGAAAGACAAAACCTCAGAATGAAAATTGTTTTAGATACGAATGTAATTATAGATGGAATTAAAGACGACTATTCTTACGAGAAACAGATTATCGATGCAGTGCGGGCAGGGGAGATAGAAGCTTACGCTAATCATCAGACAGTTCAAGAGAATAAATTGATAATGCGTCGCTTAATCGAAAATCCTGAGTACGAGAACGAGATTAACGATTTGATGTCGCAGATTAATATGGTTGTGAACCGCCATCAAATTAATATTGTGCGCGATCCAGAAGATAATAAAATTCTAGAGAGTGCGGTGGAAGCTGGCGCGGAATACTTAGTGACCCGAGACAATGATTTGCTTTCACTTGAGAAGTACGAGAACGTGCAAATTGTTAACCCATCACAGTTCTGGGTTCGCTACAAAGATGAAGGCAATGATTTGTGGAAACAGTGGGCAGGATTTTTCTCAGGAAAAGAATAAAAAAGGCGGAACAAATTAATGTCCTGCCCTATAACCGGGAAAGGTTTAATCTTTCCAAAACTTTGGTTGAATAATTCCTCTTGGTTTGTTTATCATTTTATAGAATTGATACTTTCTTTTCCTCACTTTATCCTTTGGGTCGTAGAAAGATTTTCCTACTGGCCTGCAAGCATTAGCTTGATACAAGAAAGTTAATCTATTTTCTTGACTCCTCATTATATATTCACCAACCCATCGGTCAGTAAAATTTTTTGGAGGATCTATCACAAGCTCTAAATTAGTCGAAACGAATGGCTTCCCAATCGGTTTAACCCAACTCTTTCCATCAATACCACTGACTGTGCAAGTCCAATACTTGTCATCCCCAACTTTTTCTCTTTTGGGGGTAGTCATAGTTCGAATTACCGGAACAGCTTTATGTGCGTCGTGCATACGATTTTCCCCCTCAAATATAGATTCTGTACCGCAAAATTATAATCCCAAAAGAAATCAATGTCAAAGCTCCTCGAAGGCCTTAATCCCGAACAACTCCAAGCCGTAACCCATGATAATGGGCCGCTTTTGATTGTAGCGGGGGCTGGAACAGGCAAGACTACGGTCATCACCAGGCGAATTGCATGGCTTATAGAGCAAAAAATGGCTCAACCTGAGGAGATTTTGGCCTTAACGTTCAC
>CAZSSN010000041.1:0-6004 GCA_964609785.1 uncultured Candidatus Saccharibacteria bacterium
TATATGAATACTCGTTTTTAGATTTTTACACAACGTCTAGGCGTTGTTTTATTATGCCCTTCGGGGCCAAACGGCATATATTAGGAAAGAATTAATTAAATGGCAGACGAAAATGATGTAGCTACTGACGTAGTCGAACAAGAAATTGTTAGTCACGCAGTAACTGGCGATGCAAACGCTCAAAGCATGAATGATTTGCTTGAAAGCGGTGCAGAAATTCGCGTGTTAAAACCTGGCGACATGGTTGAAGGCACAATGATCTCTGTAAGTAAGAACGAAGTTTACATCGACCTTGCTGGATATGGCGTTGGTGTTGTCCGTGGTCGTGAACTATACGATGACCAAGCAACTCTAAACTCTCTAAAGCCTGGCGATAAAATTACTGCTTCAGTTGTTGAAACAGAAAACCGTGAAGGTAACGCAGAACTTTCTTTGCGTGTTGCTGGCCAAGAACGTGTTTGGCAAAAACTTCGCGATTTCATGGAAAGCAAAGAAATTGTTTCTACCAAAATTTTGGCAGCAAACAAAGGTGGTTTGATGATCGAGTTGAACAACGTAACTGGTTTCTTGCCAGTATCTCAACTTTCTCTTGAACACTACCCTCGTGTTGAAGATGGTGATAAGAATAAAATTCTTTCTATCTTGAACAGCTACGTTGGTACTAACTTCAACGTACAAGTTATCACTGCAGATATGAACGAAGAAAAATTGATCGTATCTGAAAAAGCTGTACACGAAGAAGAAATGCACAGCAAGATGTCTGAACTTAAGATTAGCGATGTTGTCACTGGAAACATTACTGGTGTTGTAGACTTCGGTGTATTCGTTAAGTTCGGTGAACTAGAAGGTTTAGTTCACATCTCTGAACTTGCATGGCAGCGTATCGAGAATCCAAAAGACCTATTTAAGGTTGGTGATGTAGTTAAAGCTAAGATCATTGCTATCGAAAAAGGCCGTGTGTCTCTATCTATTAAGCAATTACAAAATGATCCTTGGGCTGAAGCTGTAAAGAAATACCAAATCGGCCAAGTTGTTAAAGGAACTATTTCTAAGATTATGCCTTTCGGTGTATTCGTTGAACTAGATAAAGACATCCAAGGTTTGGCTCACTTGATTGAACTATCTCATGAACCAGTGAAGCAAGCTGAAGATGTAGTTAAGATCGGTCAGGAAGCTGAGTTCAAAGTTATCTCTATTGAACCAGGTGAACACCGTTTAGGTCTTTCTATTAAGCAGTTAACTGAAGCTCCTAAAAAAGCTGAAGCTGAAAAAGTAGAAGATGCTAAGATCGAAGAAGCTCCAGCTGAAGCTGTTGCTGAAGCAGTGGAAGATGCTGCTCCAGAAGCTGACAAAGCTGAATAATATCGATAATAAAAAAAACACCTCACGCGAGGTGTTTTTTTATTATGGTTAATTAGGAATTACTTCATCTCTTCAAGTGTAGCAGTGACTGTTTTCTCACCACCATTGCTGAGTATTTTTAATGTAATCCTGTCGCCAATATTTTTCTTTGAAATTATACTTTGCAGACTAGAGGATTCATCAATTTTTTTGCCGTCAATTTCTAGGATAATATCATTGGCCTGAATCCCCGCTTTGTCTGCTGGTGAACCTGGAATAACAGCGAGATCATTTGCAGTCTCCCCTGGTACGACTAGTACTCCATAATCAACTGATAGATTGTTTTGCTTTTTCAGTGCCTCAGTTATAGGTGTGTAGCGAACACCTAAATAAGGACGAATAATTTTCCCTGTTTTCTTTACCGACTCGACGACATTTTTCACGCTGTTCGAACTTAATGCGAATCCGATTCCGTTTGCATCATTTGCCACAGCAACGTTAACACCTATTACCTCGCCTGAAAGGTTTAGCAAAGGCCCACCAGAATTTCCTGAGTTAATACTCGCATCAGTTTGGATAAGTTGATCCAAGCTTTCTCTACCGCCCATCCCATCGCTTGCTGTAATGGAACGTGCGAGACCAGAAACAATTCCCGTTGAGACTGTGTTGCGGAATTCGCTGAGAGCGTTTCCTATCGCAATAGTAGTTTGCCCGAGTTGGACTTGGTCAGAATCCCCAAAATTTAAACTAGGGAATCCAGAGCCTTCAATTTTAATTACAGCTAAGTCTAAAGCTGGATCGCGAGCGATTACTTTAGCATCATATTTTTCACCATCGTTAGTGAACACTGTGTATTGAGCTTCGGTGTCGTCGACAACATGTTTGTTAGTCACAATGTATCCGTCAGATGAAACTAAGAATCCAGATCCACCCCCTACTTCTTGTAGCTCGGTTCCATTCTGACGAACTTGGGGAACTTGGAATCCTCCAAAGAATCCAGGAACATTTTGAATGTAGCGTTCGTAAGTCGGCACGTTCTTAGAAATAGTGATGGCTACGACAGCAGGGTTTGCAGCTTTCACTGCATCTACTACAGCATTCTCAGATTCAGAAACGGTTTTAACAATGGCTTCCCTATTATTTCCAGATCCTGCTAAAAAGTCCGGATTACGTTTAGAAACATTTACAAAAAGAGCGCTCACTATAACTGCAGTGATTAAAGCAGTCACAGCACTGACTCTAATAATCTTTTGTGTTTCTACGTTTACTGGTTGTTCAATATTAGTATCGACCTTATTTGTTTGTATTGGTTCGTTTATATTGTTTTCCATATTTATATATTAACCCTAACTAATATATACATTCAAGATGATAAACATATTTCGTTTTATTTAAAACAAAAAACACAGCAATGAAGCTGTGTTTTCTTGGTGCTCGGGGAGGGAATTGAACCCTCAATCCCTTACGGGCCCAGGATTTTAAGTCCTGTGCGTATACCAGTTCCGCCACCCGAGCATACGATTGTTTGGAGGTGCCGATGGGAATCGAACCCATGCATAGTGGTTTTGCAGACCACGGCGTTTCCACTTCGCCACGACACCAAAATTTATGTAACTATCATATTTTAGCTGAATATCTAGCTTCTATCAAGGTAAATAAAAGCCCGCCCAGAACGGGCGGGCTGATATTTTGATCAAAATCACTACTTAACAAAAGCAATTTTAGGACACATAGATTTTACTACCCATGGTTGAGTGCTCTTGTGGATCGCCATATACTTTACGGCAGCCTTCACATTAGCATCAGCGTCAAAGACGTTCATTCCAGCTTTACCTTCATCTGTATGTTTCCAGGTTGAGGTTAAATATTGGAATACACCACTGGCAGTTGATCGTTTGTTCTTACTAAACTGGTTATATCCACTTTCTCTGAAAGCGATACACTTTGGAGTTTCGGAATTAATTCCATAAACTGCTGAGTAATGAACAATTAATTGTTCAACTTCATCTTTTGAATAAGTTTTTCCTTCATAACCAGGAATAGCACCGGCTGCTGAGGCAAGTTGTGCTTGCACGTGCGGCTGTTGCATTGGGCTGGTAGCAGGATTACAAGAATCAATCGGAGCTGGGTAACAAGGGTTACTTAGCGTTGGGTTTACGATTGCATTTACCTCTTTTTCGGAGATATTAGATTCAAGTAAGTTTTTTTGTTTTGAGTCGATTTCAAAAACTAGAGCTTTTTCCTGTGGACTCTGTGCGACATAAGCCGCAGCCACGAATTCAGGATATACCATGAATACGAGGGGCAAGAAAGCAAGCATCACTGCTACTTTCTCGATTGCAGAATTTAAGGATAAAGGAGCTTTCATTTTATCAATGCAACTCCTTATATCTAGAGCAATAAGCGTATAGGGTTCTTCTGAATCCCCCGCACCTATAGTTTTACGGCTTAGATTTAATGATTGATATTAAAGACCATGTTCGGGTTACTATAATTAGCGTCTATTTTTACTCTAGTTATGCCTGATATATTGATGAAATCGCTATATTGGCCAATAAAAAAGACTGCTAAAGCAGTACCTTACAAAGACATTATAGCAGTTTCGGGGGTGTTTTACAAGGGATAATTCCCGTATTCGGTCGTAAATAAGCCAAATAACGTTTTTTTAGGCTTGCTCAAGGGCTGATTTCGCCTGCTTTGCGCTTATTTAAAAGGGTTTTCATTTTGTCATCATTATGTTAAACTTGCGGCACAAGGCTTAAGAAGCTTATCTTGTTCTTTTACGGAGGCCCTGATGAAACGTATTTTCTTTTCTTTTGTTCTTCTTTTTGCAACCTTTTTGTTTTTGGCAGATTCGAGCCTAGCTCAAACGTCTGTTGCTCAGAATGACGGCCTGCCGACCTATGATCAACTGAAGAAGGAAGTTGCTCAATTACCAGGTTACGTTCAGGAGCTAAAGCGACTGAGGAAGTCTCTTCAGAGGATTCATGGTGAGTTCTCTTTTCCTTTTCGGACTTGTGTCTCTAAGGATACCAGTTACGAAAAGGCAGCCGATGCTTTAACCAGTGTTCTCAGTCAGATTTCTTTGCAGAGAGCAGATATCTCTTATGTGGCCATTGGAGTGTTTAGCATTAACAATGTTAACGCTGCTGACTACGGATGGACATCAGAGCAAATTGCCGATGCGGTAAAGTGGAAGAAGGTCGTCCGCAATGCCATTGAAGACATCGCGGATATAAACAAAATTCACCCATCTGAGGAAGAGGGTGAAGAATTGCTAAGCAATCTCATTGATCACATTAGAGGGTGTAATAATTTTTATTGAGGTGTTTGGTTTTGACCGGGTTCGTGCTTATTGCGCGAACCCATTTTATTTTAAATAGATTTATTAGAATTAATAATTGCAATTTCTTTCTCTTCTAGTTTTAAGTCAGCTTCGATTGCAATTACACTCACGCGCAAATCTTGTTTGTCATTTTTAGGTTCAAAGTAATTATAAACTTGCTTAGCAGCATCTTCTGCGTTTTTAAAATCTATGTTTAACAAAATCGGTTGTGAGTTAAAGGGTGGAGTTGGCTTAACATTTTCTCCAGAGTAAGTACTAATGAAGTAGGCTTGATTTGGTTTTAACTCTAAGTCGTAGGCTTCATGGTGTGGTTTTGAGTTATCGTCAGATTTAATTAAGTACATCGCTGCACTAATTACTCCTTCGTTGTTTGAAAGCATCGCTGTGATTCTTGCGGTGCTGTGATTATCAGGTTCAAAAGTTTGCGTGTTTAAGCTCGCCATTAATGAGCTAGCTGAATTAGTGTTTAGTTTAACTAAATCTGTTTGCTTGCCATTCCCCAACACAACCCCATTTTTAAATATGTGAACTGCGTTGTAGGAGAGTAGATCTAAGTTTCCTTGTGCCATCACCTCTGCATTTGTTGCTTGGACCTTGATTGTATTAGAAGCTCTATCGAAAACATAAATTTTAGCGCGACTAGGTTCGCTACGTGCTGTCACTCCATATATTCCGTAGTAGCTGGTCTCTGATCGACCCACAATTAAGAAGCGACCAGGGTATTCAAAGTGCGAAAGTTGTGGCCATGTGTTTTGCATATGTAAATGTTATTCTAAGGTAATTACCTTATCCATGTATTGAAAATCTTCCGGGGTGACTTTAAGTTTAGCCCAAGGTTTAACCGGGTGCGCAGAGGTCCATTCATTGCTAGGTTCCCCGTCATCATATTCCGGAGTGAAATCTGATTTATTCAAAATATAAATAACCCCATCTTTATATGGATTTTGTTCTATTGCCGATTTGGGCATGCCAAATTCGTAAGTAACTGTCCCGTCTTTTTCGGTTCTGCCACTAGTAACGCTGCCATTTATTTTCCCTCTATCTTTAATAGCATAGAATATTGGGAAAACTGTGTCGGTAACTGCATAGACTGCTTTCTTGTTTCCCGACTCTTTGTGAGCATCGTTAGCCTGTTGTGGCTCTAGTGTATCAAAATCTTCACCTGAACCGTGTAACAGAAAATCTTTTTTCTCTGTTAGGTATTTAAGAAATAACTCTATAGGATAGGGTAAATTGTATTCGATGTACTGACCAGCTTCGCTTTTATCCTGCTCGTAGGAATTGATAAGCTGTTCAAAGTCGTGGTCTCGTTCCATT
>CAZSSN010000042.1:0-5569 GCA_964609785.1 uncultured Candidatus Saccharibacteria bacterium
CAATATCACTAACGGTTAGTTGTTTGTATGCCTATCAAAACGCAAAAGAGCCTCAAATGAAGGCTCTCTTGGCGCGAACGTTATTCAAAGAATTGTATATGCGTGATGGACAAATTGTCCGTGCTGTCTTGCAAGAACCGTTGGATTACTTATGCCGTAACAAAACTAAAGGCAATCCTATATTCGAGCAAGGTGCAGGTGGTGGGTCCGGCGGGATTCGAACCCGCGACAAATGGCTTAAAAGGCCACTGCTCTACCAACTGAGCTACAGACCCAAGAGTATGGTTTAACAAATACTCAACAATTTTAGCGCATTTATCAGATAATTTCAAGGGGGCCATGGTATCATAAACTTATGAAAGCTTTACTGAAACAATATAAGTTTATAGCCCTAATTGCCGTGGCATTTATTGTCACAATTGTAGCGTATGGAATTTTTTCTAGGACTGATAGTTTCCAGTCGCTCCTTACATGGTCAGGGCAAAATTTAGTTTGGTTTTGTTTAATTTTAATAGCCATTAAGATTGTTGGAATTATTTGGCCGCCATTGCCTGGCCTAGTCTTTACAGTAGGAGCCATACCGGTTATCGGTTGGTTGCCAGCGCTGTTAGTAGATATGGTAGGAGCATTTATTGGAACGTGTTTGGTATTCTGGTTGGCTAGGATATACGGCCCCCGAGTAATTTTAAAAGTATTTGGTGAAAGTGGCTTGAAGCAATCTCAAAGGATAAAATTTAATCCTCGAAATGAGTTAGAGGCTTTAATCATTATGCGTGTATTTGGTGGACCGATTTCAGAAATGGTTAGCTATGCCGCCGGAATCACTAACATTACTTTCACTCACTTTGTGATGGGAACTTTATTTTCGTATTTATTGATTGGTCTACCTTTGTTTTACTTAGCTGGAATAGCATTTAGTAATGGGGGATTATTGTTCGGAGTCATCCCTTTATTTGTCGGCATATTGATTTTGTATACCCTAAGGAAGAGGTACTTTATTTTTGATGATTAAAAAACCGCTGAAATTATTCAGCGGTTTTTTTAGCGACCTTTTTCTTAGCAGCTGTCTTGCGTTTGCCTTTAACTTTTGGCTTTGGTTTTTTGGATTCCTCAAATAGTTCCATCAGCTGGGCTTCCGATTCAGGCTTAGCGTTTAGAATCAAAGTACAGTCTGGCCATAGCGTACATGCCCAGAACGGCTTACCACGACCACGACTTTTCTTTTCTACAACATCACCAGGCTTCTCTTTGCGATCAGCGCTTTCTAAACAGCTTGGACACTTGAAGCCAGTCTTATTCCAAATTTTCATTATACCTTTGCACTTCGGATAGTCTGCGCAACCTAGGAAGAATCCAAATCGGCCACGATGCACTTTCATCGGACCTTCGCAGATTGGACAAACTTCGCCTTTAGTTTTTTCTTCAAGTGCAGCAATTTGAGCAGCTTCTTCTGGCATCGGTAAAGTCACCTTGCTTCCTTCTTCGGGGCAAGCTAGGAATTTACCCATGCGCCCGTATTTGATTAACATCATTTTTGAACAATGAGGGCAGGGTACATCGGACAACTCAATTTTCTTTTCAACAGTCCTCTCTTTTTCTACTAAATGCGCTTTAAATGGTCCGTAGAAATCTGCGATGACTGGCACCCACTTACGTTTACCTTCTTCAATATCATCAAACTGTTCTTCAATCTGAGAAGTAAAATTCAAATCAATAATTTCGGGAAAGTGTGCAACTAACATGTCAGTCACTAAATAACCTTCTTCTGTCGGTGCATATTTCTTGTCTTCTTTAGTAACGTAGCCACGATCTTGAATAGTACTTAGAGTCGGGGCGTAAGTTGAAGGACGACCAACTCCAGCAGCTTCTAATGTTTTTATTAGAGTAGCATCTGTATAGCGGGGAGGTGGTTCAGTGAAATGTTGGTTTGGTTGTAATTCAATTAGCTTCAAAATTTCTTCAAGCTTTAGCTCTGGTAGAGCACCTTCAATTTCATCTTCTGACTTCTCATCGGTTCCTTCTGTGTAGGCACGGATAAACCCGTCAAACTTTACAACCTGACCATTTGCACGGAAAGTGTACTTGTTTGGCGCAGCGCTTGGGCCAGCAGAAATGTCTACGCCAGTTTGATCGAAAACAGCTTGTGGCATTTGAGAGGCAATAGTGCGTTTCCAAATTAAATCGTAAAGCCTGACGGCATTGCGCTCAGATGTTTTTAAGTTTTGAGGCAATGCAGAAAGATCTGTTGGGCGGATAGCTTCATGAGCTTCTTGCGCACCCTTGCTCTTGTTAGTAAAAATTCGTGGCTCGCTCAATGAATATTGCTTCCCAAATTCAGATAGAATAACTGCTTGTGCTTGTTCTAGAGCAGACTTTGCTAAGTTTAAGCTGTCAGTACGCATGTAAGTGATGAAACCTTTTTCATACAAACCTTGGGCTACTGCCATAGTCTGCTTAGCGCTAAAACCAAGTTTGCGCGCCGCTTCTTGTTGTAATGTAGATGTAATAAAAGGCGCCGCTGGATTGCGCTTTACTTCTTTCTTTGTAATATCGTTAACAATATATTTAGCGTTGTCTAGATCTGAGGTGATTTCTTTGGCTTGAGCACTATTTGTGATGCCCATTTTACCAACTGCTTTGTCATTAATCTTTGAAAGTTTCGCAGTGAAAGTAATTGAATCTTTTTCTTTGCTTTCGGTCTTGGATAGCATCGCTTCAATGCTCCAGTATTCTTCAGCCTTGAAAGCCTCAATTTCTCGCTCGCGCTCTACTATTAAGCGGGTTGCCACAGACTGTACGCGGCCAGCAGAGAGCCCGTAGCGAATTTTACGCCATAGGAATGGGGAAAGTTCATATCCGACTAGACGATCTAAAACACGGCGTGCTTGCTGAGCGTCTACTAAATTAAGATCAATCGCGCGCGGGGTTGCAAGAGCATGGTCAATCGCAGTTTTGGTGATTTCGTGGAAAACAATACGCTTCAATTTAGGATTATCATATTTTAATCCTAGCGCCTCTACTAAATGCCAAGAGATAGCTTCTCCTTCGCGGTCTTCATCAGTAGCCAATATAATAGAGGGAGCAGTCTTAGCCATCTTCTTAAGCTTGGTAATAATCTCCTTGGCTTTTGGTGCAATTGCGTACTGTGGAGCGAAATCATGCTCTATATCAATGGAAATTTTAGACTTAGGCAAATCCCGAACATGACCAAAACTGGCTTCAACTTCGTATTTCCCGTCGAGGAATTTAGAAATTGTTTTAGCCTTAGTTGGGGACTCTACTATGATTAAATCTTTTGCCATTGAAGGTTTTTAAATTAGGATTAGCGCTCTTTGCGATTGCAAATGGGAGTTTAGCGGATTACTTTAATTCTTGTCAAATATTTTTGCATTTGGTACGATAGTGTTTTGGAGTTTGGATTAGTTTGACAGGGGGATGTAATAAGTGATCGAAAGAATTGAAACGACTGATATTACTAAAGTATTTCTGAAAGTGTGGTCTGAAAGAGAGTCAGAAACTTCTCAGAGATATTATTTGAGAGGTGTGAACTATGTTGTCGGCGTTAACAACGAAGGTGGGCAGTTTACTTTAAGTAGGCATAGCGGCCAGGATGAGGTTCCGTGGGAAGTAGAGGCTACTATCATCCAGAGACTTAAGGAGAGTTTTTCTTCTGGAGCTTTGGATTTCAGTAATGGGCAATTGCACATTTCTGAAGTTGAAGATGCTGACGGTTTCGCCACAGAGCTATCTGCTTTCAATGAGGTGTTTTCAGTTTAGATCTCATGCTTAACGAGATTAGTGTTTACAGGTCGATTGCTTTTTGCGGTCGACCTACTTTTATTTTAGTCTCCAGGCAATAATCCCATATTTACTAATTCTTTCAGGGTATCCTGGAAAACTGTTCCATCGCGCTACTGCTTCATCTCTGGTTGTTCCAGCCGCCATAATATCTTCCAATCCAATTTTATCAATCAATTCTTCTAGACTACTAAAATGATTTACTTCCACAACTTTTTTGTTAATCTCGTCTTCTCCGCAACTTATTTTTAATTCATCCCCAGGTTCTATCACATTGTATTCTGGAAGACCTGCTCTTGTTTCGATGGTCTTTTCACCATTCTTAATGCGGTCGAAGCTGGACTTGTCTATTTCTCGGAAGACTAAGCTTAGTGTTTTCATAGACTAAATTCTTAATGGAGCTTATCATTCTAAAACGCTTTTTACAAAGCTATATAAATGAAACCTCGGGATCCAATATTTTTAATAACACCACGTAACTCCATCACCGTAAGAGTTTGCATAACTACTTCAACATTTAGTTTTGTAAGTAATGCTAGACTGTCTGCGGTTATTGGATTGTTATGCATAAATTTTAACACAAGCTTCTCAGTTTCGGTAAATTCAGCATGACGAAGCTCCTCTAATTTCTTTGGAATATCTGGTACAGATACTTCTAAGTCTTGGAGAATTTCATCGCCATGCGTAATTAAGTAAGCCCCATTTCTAATTAGCATATGTGGACCTTCACTTAAGCTTGAATACGCAGGTCCTGGCACTGCGTACAGAGCACGATTAAAGTCCGCAGAGTAATCGGCAGTTAAGAGCGCACCGCTTTTTAGTTTGCATTCAACTATAACCACACCCAAGCTAAGTCCTGCAATGATTCTATTTCGAGCAATGAAATTTTGTTTGTATCCTGGTGTACCAGGCGGTTGTTCAGAAATAATTAAACCATTGTTTTCTAGAATTTGTTCCGATAGTCTGTAATGACCTTTTGGGTAGATACTAGCTTCATCAACACCGCTTCCAAGCACAGCAATGGTGCGAGCGTTAGATTTAATACTTTCACTGTGCGCTGCGCCATCTATTCCTAAAGCCATGCCGGATACAATTGTTATTCCAGAGTTGATTAGGGGAGTGGTGATTCGCGGCATGACTAAGGCGCCGTAGGAAGTCATGCTGCGACTACCAACAATCGCAACACATGCTTCGTCAGGATCGCTTAATTTTCCACGATAAAAAAGTACGGGTGGAGCGTCGTAAATTTCCTTTAGTATTTTTGGATATTCATCTTCGTAGTAGGTGAGAGTACTGACACCTGTTTTTTCTAAATCCTTAGCCAGCTTCTCGACTGAATGTTCCGATCTAATTTGCCTTAGTTTGATGATTAACTCTAGTCCTAATCCAAATCGTGCCAGTTCTTCTTCGGTAGCCAGGCAGATAGTTTCAAAGGAGCCGGCACTGGACCGCCACTCCTCAAACACCTCCAGCCTCCTAACGGGGAGGAGGGATAGTATATATAGATAGAGTGGTTCTAGGTCGTATGTCTCGTTATAATGTGTCATACCTATATATTAGAGTGGGTGGCATAAAGAGGGCTTAAAATATATCTAAAATAAAGCTGAATTTAGGCTAGTTTCTTTCTTCACCTTAGCCCTTGACAAAACCTCTAAATTAGTGTATACTACTAACACGATTTAAGATCGAATCTAGAAATAGATCATCGAAAATCGAGTTGTCTATACCATCCTACTTGCAAGTCGCGAATTCATTGATCATCCCTCCTATT
>CAZSSN010000043.1:0-5072 GCA_964609785.1 uncultured Candidatus Saccharibacteria bacterium
GGGGATGCCGGATTTTGACAGGACTTTACCATCGTTTTATATGCAAGATGAGCCCGCCCGCAAGCTCATAAATCTTACTGGCAAAAATATATGCTAACGCATACTCTAAGGTTGTAGCTGCATTTAAAAATGCAGAACTATCTCCTGCTTTCGCTTAATATTTAGGTGATCGCCCTACACTACGTTTCGCTTCGCACGTAGGTTCGTAGGTTCATTTGAAGCTATAGTCGCGCTGGCTGATATACTTAGCGCGTCCGAATTTCGTATATCACCCGTTAGTTTAGTTGTTCATTGTAAGGCTAACGGTAATTTAATGAACTAATCTTGTGAACAATGATTCGAGAAGTGAGTTTTGGACGCGGGTTTAACTCCCGCCATCTCCACCAATAAAATAAAAATAATACAAAGGTTATGAATAATGAATGGATAATTTTTATACTGGTTCTAATTATGTACACCTTGATTTGGGCATTTATTGATCGCACTCGGCACCCACGTCCAAAAGTATTCCCATCCGAAATCCAGGATTACAAAACATACCTAGTATGGTCAATCTTTATCGGAGTAGTGCTTCCAGTTGGATTTATTATTCCGTTATTTAAATATAATACTTTAATATCAGATAATTATTGGATTACGAATCTAATATCGATCCCTCTATCGTTACTGTATCTAATAGGGATGTATATGCGGAACAAACAATAAAGCTATCTCCTTTAGTCACATATTTCTCTAATTACAGTTTGCCACGTATCCCGTTGAACTCCACCAAAACTGATTCAGCAAATGCCGTAGGCAGAAGCTGAAGCGAAGTTTTGGGCAGTGCCGCTAAGCAAAGCGTGCGGCCCACCAAAATAAATACCATTTTTATATTCTTTAGTTTTAATAAGGATATAAGGGTGGTATTTATTTTAAAATCAAATAGGAGGTCTGTATGACAGACTTAAATGAAATTGTCGAACTGCTAACTGATCCTGTTTTTATTCAAGATCATTGGATGCAAAAACCGAAGGTTTTCCAAGCGGCAGAGCTGTTTGAAAGCGTCCGGACTGGGCATTCTTTGGAAACATTAATTAAAGCTGCTGCAAAAGTCATGCCTGACAGCATTCACATCATCGAAAAAAGATTGTCTCACACATTAACACGAGGCATTGATTTGAGTAAATGTGATGATCCTGAACAAACGGTTCTCAATATCGCTCAACACAGAACCCTGATCCTGTACGATTTCCATATCTTACATAGGTTTTACCACGAGCTGGCTCTGCAATTAGACGAGAAGTTCTGGGGTGACACAACAGCTGGAATGTTTGTCTCTTTAAAGAAACGCTCCGGCTTCAAGAAACACCGCGACAGAAATCACATATTTGTCTTTCAGCATTCTGGATCAACCATATGGAAAGTCTATGATTTCATGCATGAGCAAAAGCTCATCCTGAAACATGAACTTCTACCTGGGGAGATCCTATATGTGCCAATCTTTTTCGGTCACTCGGCTCAAAGAGTCGGTGTTCGAGAATCCCATGTTTCTGTAGGAATTTCTTACGATCGAAAACGGAATTTCTATGAGGCTCTATGTGAAAATCCATTACTTGCCCAAGCTTGTGAACCAGAAGCTAGGCAGCAGCTCTTAAAGTCTAGAGAGATTGAAAAGCAAAGGAATCTTACAGCCAATATTCAAGCAGACCCAAACTTTAGATCGCCTGACCCGGCGTAATAAATAGGGTCTTTTTTTATTTTTGTTAATTGAGAACTAAAGTGTATAATTGAAGTAAGTTAACTTTAAATTTATGAATAAAAAACTTTTTGGAGTGTTGTTAATAATCTTACTTTTAGGAGTCGGCGTTTACATATACATGACCAAGAATGATTCCCCTCCTTCTCCAAAATCAGAAGCTAAGATTGAAACTCAGCGAACCATAAATATTGATAATGAGACTAGAAGTTCATTTAACAGCTTGGACCACAACTCCCTCACTATCAATACTCAAACACTAAGTGATGTCAAAAACTTTGGACTGACTGCGAATGATATCTATTTTGAGAAAGCTGGCTTCGTGATTATTTCTGACATAAAAAATGACGAACCTAATAATGTAATTCCAAACGATCTTGGCTTGTTCGATCCAGGTCGCGTTTTTGAAAACGTGGCGATAACAACTCCAATTGAAAAAGGAACTTATTTTGCCCAATTATATGAAGATGATGGCGATAGGGTTTTTAACAAACAGAAAGATAAAGTTCTCCCGCTATACAGCGAGTCTTGTAGCTGTTATGACGACAAGTTTGTTGTACAGTTCATCATCGAATAGAAAATACTAGTCAGCCATAGCTTGCTTTTCATATGCCTAAGCTATACTAAATTTATGAAGAAAATAATACTTACATTTGTCACTTTTGCCTTGTTAGCAGCTGGATGCGGAACGCAAACTTCAGACACTGCCGAACAAATGACTACGCCTGCTGAACAAGCAAACCAACAACAACCAGATCAAAAGGATACCAACGTAAACCCTATTTCTATTCCTGGCTTCATGGAAAAAAAGTTTGATGGCCGCGATCTTAAACTTGGTGAAGTGCAAGCTCAAACCGCTAACTACACCCGCCATTACATCACTTACAAAAGCGGTTCACTGACTATTTCCGGAATCATGAATGTGCCAAAAGGTGATGGTCCATTCCCAGTAGTGATAATGAATCACGGATACATTGACCCTGCTATCTACACTAACGGCCGAGGCCTCCGTCGAGAACAAGATTATTTTGCCAACCGAGGTTATGTAGTTATTCATCCCGATTATAGGAATCATGCGCAGTCGGACAAAGATCCTAATGTAGAAGGCAATATACGCTTAGGCTATGTAGAAGATGTCATTAACGCTATCTACGCTTTAAAGGCCGCGAATCTTCCATACGCAGACACTAGCCGCATTGCCATGATAGGTCATTCTATGGGAGGTGGAATTGCACAAACAATTATGGTGGCGCAACCAGATTTAGTCCAGGCATATATGCTTTATGCTGCAGTAAGTACTGACGCACGTGAAAGCTACTATCGTTGGTCGCTGTCCAGGCCAGAAGCTGTTGCTCAAATTGATGCACAATTCGGAAGTCCAGAAAAAAATCCTCAATTTTGGAATGATGTCTCCCCCGTTAATTTCCTAAACCAGGTTACTGCACCAATTATGATTAACCATGGTGAGTCTGACGCTGATGTGCCAATCGAGTGGTCCGAACGCACTTACAACAAACTTAAAGAGCAAAACAAAGAAGTGGTGTTCAACCGCTACCCAAGTGAAGGCCATGAATTTGGTCCAGTATGGTCCACAGTAATGCAACGAACTATAGATTTCTTTAATTCTAATATTTAATTGATAAACAAAAAACACCAAAGTAATTTGGTGTTTTTTGAATGAGGACGATAGTAGGTAAATTTGAGCTATCATCCAATAATGCTCCTCAAATGAGCGATGAGTTTTACGCCGGATTAGGCTTATCCTGTATAAAAAGAAACCCGATCCGTTCTTTTGTGCAGACAGCCGTAAAAAAGCTGTCGTCTTCAGCCGCATCAACATAGGCCTCAACCCCTGCTTCATCAAGCATCTTCTGCAAGATTCCAGCTGAAAGTAGAGCATCATCATCTAACATGATGATTAGCTTTCCATCATTCTCAAAACCTGGAATATCATCTATTCCAACTCTGCCATCGAGCAAAGCTCGACGCGCATCGTCATTCTCATCAATTACAGCAGGAGTAGTAGCTCCGCTAAATGACATATATTCTGAGAACACATCTTGAATTGATTCTGGAAGTGCTAAATCGCCCCCTTCAAGCACCGTCGTACCCGCCATAATAAGATCCTCCACCCAAAACTAGTATGGAATTTTTCCAACATCCCTGGAAAAGTAGGATTTGTTATTATATGCAAATTTAATATTTTTATCAAGCCCTTAGTTGCAGGTAGCGCGCCAGAATAAAAACAACTATACTGAAGACTGAGATTAGATTCTGACGGAGGAATTAATGAGAAAAAGTACGTTTAATGCGGTTACAACCGCCCTGTTTATGTTAGCCTTTCATGCCGGTGCAATATACACGCTATGGCATTTTGATTGGTCCTATTTTGTTTTTGCGGTCATCGTCTGGTGGTTCGCAAACTGCCCAGGCGTGGGAGTTACGTTCCATCGCTTGTTAACCCATAGAGGTTTCAAGATTCCAAGGAGGCTGGAAATCACACTAGTGATTATTTCGTGTTTAGCCTTGCAAAGTAGCCCAACTCTTTGGGTAGCTACGCATCGCAAGCATCATCAATTTGTAGATCAAGAGAAAGACCCGCACACGCCTAGATCTAAATATGGATTAGCGTGGGCACAATGGTTATGGATGATACTCCCCAACCCGAGCGTAGACAATGAGATCATCCAGAAGTTCGCCCCAGTCCTAGCTAAGGATAAATTCTATCAAGTGATGCATAAGATTTGGTGGATGCCGACTGTTGTTTTCGGAGCAATTTTGTTTGCAATTGGTTGGCCAAACTTTGATGAGATTATAAAACTGATCGGCTGGGGAATTTTCGTTCCAGTGGCAGTAGGCTGGGAAATTACTTGGATGGTAAATTCAATCAATCACAAATATGGTTCCCGCCGATTTGAAACAGAGGACGATTCCACGAACAACTTAATTATTGCGGCTCTAACGTTTGGAGAAGGATGGCATAACAACCACCACCGCTACCCTATATCTGCACGTCACGGATATACTTGGTTTGAAATTATTTTCGACCTAAATTATCAGGTTATTTACACCTTTAAGCTTCTCGGCCTAGCCAAGGATGTTAAGACATTCGAGGACATGCCTAGGTAAATCAAGACGTGCTTTTTCATCTTTTTGCCCGCGATACTACATGGTATTGCGGGCACTTTTTTTACTATTTATTCTAACAACCTTGTAACTAAGCCATAAACTAAGTTATGATTTGGCCCTGGACAAAAATACCAAGACGTGTTATAGTCTATATACAAAGTTTATCTGTTTAGAAAAATCGTCGAGTTTCAAATATATATTTAAATTT
>CAZSSN010000044.1:0-4761 GCA_964609785.1 uncultured Candidatus Saccharibacteria bacterium
ATTTTGTTTCAATTTTTTCACCACCCTTCTCTTTTTGGGGTAAGAATAAACAGCCATTGGCCGCTCATCTATATTAAAAGGTCTGCCTATATTATATCATAATAGAAGACAGACCTAATGTTTTGGCAATATAGTTTATACACAGGGGGTTAAACCGCACTTGCTAGGTTATAGATTGGAAGCAAAACGCCGGCTACCAAAATACCAACTCCCAAACCAAGAATCAACATGATAATCGGCTCTAGCAAACTTGAAAGCATTCCAACTTTAGCATCAACTTCTTTTTCGTAGAAAGTGGCTAGCTTAAGTAAAATGGTGTCGAGCTGAGCAGTTTGCTCACCTACCTTAACCATCTGAGTAACTAGAGGAGGGAATTGCTTGTATTTAGCTAAAGACTCTCCGACTGATTTACCATTGGTAACTTGCATCGCAACATCCAAAAGGATGTCTCTATATATAACGTTATTGATAATTTCTGAAATAATTCTCAAAGCTTGAATTATTGGAATTCCACCTGCTACTAAAGTTGCTAGGTTTCGAGCGAATCGAGCCAAGTAAATCTTTTCCAAAATCTGGCCAATAACTGGTAAGTTCATTTTAAGCTTATCCCATGCGTACCTTCCAGCACGAGTGTGGGCATAATATCTTGCAGCAACAGCAAGGCCAACCAAAGCCAAAATAACTACCCACCAAAATACTTGGAAGAAATCTGTAAACTGTATCAGAATTTTAGAAACGAAAGGCAGTTCAGCATTTTGCTCTTTCAAAACAGCAACCAAGTTAGGCAGGACAAATTTGAACATCAAAATTCCCACCAACACCAAAGCAGACAGCACAAAGGTTGGGTAAGTCATCGCACTCTTTACGCGGGAACGTAAATCGTAATCTTTTTCTAACTGGTCAGCCAAGTATGATAGCGACTCAGATACCTTTCCTGAGGCCTCACCTGAGCGAACCAAGCTAACATAAATATTTCCAAAGATGCGAGGGTGTCTTGCTAACGCCGATGACAAGCTATCTCCGCTTTCTACCGATTGCACCAAGCTCTTCGTAACGTTAACCAAGCCTTTATTGGAAACTTGGCTTTCTAAAATACGAAGTGATTGCACAATTGGAACTCGCGCGCCAACTAAAGTAGAAAACTGTCTAGAAAATAGTACTAAATCTTTATATCCAACTCTATTAGAAAAATTCTGAAGGCCATCTAACCAGCTAACTTTTTGCTCCTTTAAAGAGATAATGATCAAACCATTATCTGTTAGTAGCTGTTCAGCCTTGCTTTGGCTAGCAGCTGTGACCGTACCCTTCTTAAAGTCACCTGCTTTATTTCGCGCTTGATATAAAAACTTCATAAAATAGTGTTGATATTACGTTGCAAGCAATGAAGAGAAGTATTCTGGATCCAAAACATAGTTTCGGGCGACTTCCATATCTACCAACCCTTGCTTAACTAGACTAGCAAGGCTCTTATCTAGAGGGATCATACCGCTATCCATGCTAGTATGGATGATATTATTTATTTCATAAATCTTATTATCTCGAATAACGTTTCTGACTGCATGGTTAACAACTAAAATTTCAGCAGATGGAATTCTACCACCACCAACTTTAGGTAATAGACGTAAACTAACAACTCCCAGTAAAGTATTGGCTAACTGTGAACGAATCTGGCCTTGTTGGTCCCCTGGGAACACATCAACAATACGATCAACGCTCTGTGCTGCATCGTTAGTGTGCATAGTAGCGAAAATAAGGTGACCTGTTTCTGCCAAGGTTAAAGTAGCAGCGATAGATTCTTTATCACGCATTTCACCAACAAGTACAACGTTGATATCTTCACGCAAAGCTGCTTTAAGTGCTAGGGCAAAATCCGGAGTATCTCCACCTACTTCACGTTGAGAAATAAAAGACTGGCGATGAGTAAACAAAAATTCAACTGGGTCTTCAATAGTTAAAATGTGTTCTGAGCGAGTCAGGTTAATCTCGTTAATCATAGAAGCCAATGCAGTAGATTTTCCATGCCCAGTTGGACCTACAACTAGAACTAAGCCCTGGCGATTCTGAGTAAACTGCTTTAACATTGGGGGCAAGCTAAGTTCTTCTAGAGTCTTAATCTGAGTTGGGATAAGACGAAAAGCGATATTTAATACCCCTTGCGCTTGGTAAATGTTTACGCGAAAACGAGCGTTATCTTTGTAGGAATATGAAAAGTCTATGTGCAGCTGCTTTGCTAGCAAATCTTTTTGCGGCTGGGTAAGCATTACACCTACTAAATCTGTAATTGCATCTGCGCTTAGCACCTGATAGTCTTCTAAGCGATTAATCGCACTATCAATTCTCAAAATCGGTGGCTCGCCGACAGTTAAGTGAAGGTCAGATGCATTTCGCTCTAACGTAACAGCTAATAACTTATTTAATTCTAACTCACTTGCTTTGTACATATTTTTGTATTTGTTTCTACTTAATAACGATGACTTGTTCCAAGGCTAGAAGTAAATCTCGTGGCCTAGTCAGTCCTCTATTAATGTGAACCGATGCTCCTGACTCCATAATAGCATCTAAATGGTCTTCTCGCATAGTCATACTCATTGTTATCACTGGCAAATCAGGGAATTCTTGCTTTAAACTCTTCACCAGCTGAATACCTGTAGTTATGTCCCTAGAAGGGTTCACTATCACAACATCGGGGTTAGATTCCTGAGCCATCACATGCATAGTTTTTAGATCATCAACTGGTACAACATTAACGTTAACATCCGAAAGCTGATTAGAATAAAAAGACCGATCCTCAGCCTCTGGCTCTACTAGCAAAACAGTTATGCCGTTTAGC
Organism: uncultured Candidatus Saccharibacteria bacterium; assembly: GCA_964609785.1. Classification (GTDB taxonomy): domain Bacteria; phylum Patescibacteriota; class Doudnabacteria; order UBA920; family UBA920; genus UBA920. Next base: position 2,831 of record CAZSSN010000044.1, read on the forward strand.
GCCTCAAATGGCTCACGTCTTAATGTATGATGATGTTGAACGATGTAATTCATCTCTTTAAATTTATAATTTATTCAGTCGTGACACGAATAATCTCATCCATAGTAGTCTCGCCTCGTAAAACTTTAACTATTCCGTCTTGCTTCATTGTGATCATTCCATACTTTACGGTTAACTCATAGATTTCATGAGCGGGTTTCTTGGCAAAAAGAATTTCTTGAAATTCATTCATCATAGGCATTACTTCGAAAATACCCATACGACCCTTATAGCCAATATCACCACACTCTTTACAGCCTACTGCTTCAAAAGCTTTGTAATTTTTAAGGTCGATCTTATCTAAATAATCTTTCGGGACAGTTTTCATGGCGATATCGATTTCTTTTTTTACCAAATCCGTAAGAGTAGTCGGCTTTTTACAAGTTTCGCAAAGCTTACGAACTAAACGCTGAGCCATCATTAAGTTCAAAGAAGCTGAGAGCAAAAATTGTTCAATCCACATGTTAGCCAAACGCGGGATAGCGCCCACAGCGTTGTTAGTGTGAAGAGTTGAGAATACCAAGTGACCAGTCAAAGCGGCGTGAATAGCCAACTCAGCGGTTTCTTCATCACGAATTTCTCCCACCATTACAATGTTAGGATCCTGACGTAAAATACTACGCAAACCGGATGCAAAAGTTAATCCAATATCAGGATTAATCTGACTCTGGTTCACACCTTCCATGAAATATTCAACCGGGTCTTCCAACGTTACAATGTTTACATCACTGCTATTACGCAAAGACAAGATAGAATACAAAGTTGTGGATTTACCAGATCCTGTTGGACCCGTAATCAGGAATACACCGTGAGTTTTTTTGATGTTTTCCATTACCCACTCTAATCCTTTGCCACGCAAACCGAGCTGATCCAAAGTTGGTACAGAAGTGGTTTTATCTAAAATACGCATAACAATCTTTTCGCCATGCATCAATGGTAAAGTAGACACACGAAGGTCAACCGAATTACTACCAAACTCAGCATGAAAACGACCATCTTGAGGCAAGCGCTGTTCTTCAATCTTCAGGTTAGACAAAATCTTAATACGAGATACGATGGCATTAAGAACATTTCTCGGTAGTCGCAAACTCGTATGCAAAATGCCATCTATGCGGTAGCGAACTCGGACATCGTTTTCAGATGGTTCAATGTGGATGTCAGAAGCACTCGCTTCAATCGCGTTAGATAGAATAACGTCTACGATCTTAATGATTGGCGCATCTTCAGCCGCTGCTTCATCTGCAGTTTTCTTTAGTTCGTCTCGGACATCATAGTTAGCAGCTTGCTCTACTTCCTCTGTCTTCTGGATATCTTCTAAGGCTGCACCAACGACTACGGAGAGATTTTTTGAACCCTTCAAAGCAGTCCCAATGGATGAATGAGAACCTAAGTAAATGTGAATTTGATAGTTAGCCTTTTGACCCAAAAATTCCAAAGCTTCTAAAGCTTGGATATGGCTAGGATCTTCTAAAGCTACTTTCAAATCTGTCCCTTTCAATTCGTAAGGAATCATTCGATAGAAGGTGCGGGACTCTTCCGGGATTATTGCTAAAACTTGTTGAGAAATGTTAACGTTTCGCAAATCAACATAAGGCAAGTTTAAAAAAGCCGCTCTAGCTTTAGCGACATCTTCTTCATCCAATATTTTCTGAGCAAGAACTAAATCAGTCACTTCCTGAGGACTTGCTTGATCTCCTTTACCGCCGTATTTAGCCGCTAATTTTTGAATCATTTTCTCGAACCTGTCTTCATTGATGAATCCATGTTCTAGTAAAAATTGGCTAAAGTTAGAAGAAGGCGTCTTTGTAACGCTTTTGTTTTCCATTGGCTACTGACTAATTATTTCGTTTAACTGCAAACCTATATCAGATTGAAGAGTGACTGGGTACTGG
>CAZSSN010000045.1:0-4573 GCA_964609785.1 uncultured Candidatus Saccharibacteria bacterium
GAGGCGATAGAGACAAATTCAGATTTTAACTCCACCATCTGTTGCTCATGTCTACTAATTCGTTGTCCAATAATTGCTAGAGCGAGTAAAAGCAAAGTAATCAAAGCCGGGATCATCGTGTTTGTTAAAACATACCTTTGATGACCTGATGCATCTATGTCGACACCAACAGTAGAAACTACCTTGTTAGTTTCAGGGTCAACAATGGGTGCGAGTGCAGTTATCCAAGTTCCCCAGCGATCCGAAGTCGGTCCAGTGATATTTGGTTTTCCAGTAGCGAACGCATCTACAAATGATTGATCAGCTTCTTCGTAAGTTTGGCCAGGTGGGGAATAGTCCGCTGACAGTGGGTCCTCAGAGTCAACATAAAAGAAAATTCCACCTGCTTCAGTTTGGCCTGTGAGGTATACAAAGCGAACATCTTTTTCTACGCTCTGAATTTTTTGTAATTTAGACTTCAATGTTAAGTAGGACGGGTTTTCTAAGTCTTCCTCTGTTCCTTTCAGATTCGCTACTTCGCTTGCATCAATAGAAGAGGCGATAGTTTGAGCTCCTCTGGATAGAGCTCCTAAGTTAGTTTGATTTACAAAAGAATAAACATATATAGTCAGCGCAATACCGCTAATAAAAATAACTGCAATAAGCAGCATAAAAAACCATCTAGATCTAAATATAATATTAGTAGGATTAAACATTTTTTTGTTTTATTTTTTGATGGTGGCTTCGACTGGGATCGAACCAGTGACCTTGGGCTTAGAAGTCCCCTGCTCTATCCAACTGAGCTACGAAGCCTGATGTATATAGTATAACAAAAAACGCCATGTGGCGTATAAGTGTTTTCTGGTGCACCCGACAGGATTTGAACCTATGACCTCTCGCTCCGCAAGCGAACGCTCTATCCAGCTGAGCTACGGGTGCATGTAGTTAATTAGCAAATTAACTTTTATATTCTAAGGAATTTTTTGATTTTTGGCAAGATCCCAATCACTTGCTTTTCTTTAGCTAAAAATTTGTTGATCACTATTTCTAAATCTGATGCAGACTTAGTTTCAAACATTTGCGCGCGAAGCTCTGCAGCACCATCAAAACCAGCCACATATGCTTTAAAGTGGCGCTTCATAATATCAAATGGCTTTGTGCCATCAAAATACTTTTCGTATAGCTTGGTATGCTCAAGTAGAACTTTTAATCGTTCTTCTAAAGTTGGGGGAGTGAAAGGTTCTTCCGAATGAGCATTGGTGAATAACCAAGGATTGCCAAAAATAGCACGACCAAGCATCACGCCGTCACAACCAGTTTCGCGTACAAGATTTTTAGCTTCGGTTATATTTGGTACATCACCATTGCCCAAAATCACAGGGCGATTTTCTGGAGTAGTATGATCATTAATAAACTTTATAATATCTGGCATAACTTCCCAATGCGCAGGCACTTTAGACATTTCTTTTCTGGTGCGCAAGTGAATCGCAATTGCCGCAGGCTCAGCTTTTAGTAGAGCGGTGAGCCAATTTTCCCAATCAACTTTTGTGTCACCGATTCGGATTTTAATTGATACATCAATTACTTCAGTGCCATGTTCTTTCGCGTAATCCTTCGCTCCTTGCTTGCAAGCTAGTATTAGCTGTTGAGCAACGTCAGGAGTGTGGAACAGACCAGCACATGAACCACCCTTGACAGCATTTTTTTCTGGGCAACCCATGTTAATATCAATTCCATCAAAACCTTGACTGGCAACTAACTTAGTAGTTTCGTAAAATTTTTCTGGTTTACAACCAAACACTTGGGCAACGATTGGATGCTCAACATCTGAAAATTTTAAGTAGTGTATGACTTTATCGTGACCTTTTTCGGACATGAGAGCTTCGGTAGAAACAAATTCTGTGTAGAACACATCAGGTTTTCCGTACTTAGCGATGATATTACGAAAAGCGGCGTCGGTGACGTCGTGCATTGGTGCAAGCGCAAAAATAGGCTTAGCTAATTTTTTCCAGAATTCATTACCTTTTTCTTGGGTCATAGTGGTTATTATAGTAGAAAAAAGGCATAAAAAAAAGGCGGCCGATAATTCTGGCCGCCGATGTATAGTTTGACGCAACTCATTTCATCTCCCAAATTGTAGAGCAAAGCCGTAAGTCCCGCCTCTCTCTCCATTTAGGAAGCTTGTGTATCCCAACACCGGGCCGGCTTTGAAACCGGGGAGTTTGAACAAGAAGTTTCCTTCGAAATTGAACCCGAACCGTTTTCCAGGATGCAACGCCCCTGAGTCAGAGATCATCTGAGTATTGAACTCAAATACCATTTCCTCGAGTTCAACATCAGTCTTTACGCCTTTGCGTAACACCCAACCAGGGGATACTCGATTATTGCTCGACTCCGTCGGTAGGTAGTAACTGACGTTTCCGAAAGGGGTCAGCTTAATGAACTTTTTGACCACCACCTCTTTACTAAGCTCAATCCCCATTATTCCGAAAGAGAATCGCTGGGATCGAAAGTATTGGGCAGAGAATGCTAGATCAAAGTTTTTCTGTTTCTTGGTAGCCTTTACCCCGAGGCTAGAATACATTTCTGTAATCTCGCCGTCACCCGGAGCGGTGAAGTTTCCAGTGAATTCAACCTCAAACTTGCCGAGTTTTTTAGTATCGAACTCGGTAGTAATGACCGTCGTGTTTCCAAACGATGCTCTCTCGATCAGAGCCTGACCATTTGGACTCTCATACTTACTTAGCCCAAATGAATAGCTTCTGATCTTAACAGGTCGTTTTTTGTTCTCCGAGTCATCTTTTTGTAGAGACGACTGATCTATCTGAAACTGGGGAGTAGTCTGAGTTTGACCTCTAACTACGACAGCGTAAATGGAAAAAGTTATAGCGATTAACGCTATTAGCTTCCAAACTAATTTTTTCAACATAGGGCCCTCCTCAAGGCATGATTTTCGAACAATTACAAAGCCTAATTATATATTAAGCTACCCAGCCGTCAAGGAGTGTATGGTCAAAATTTTATCGATAGTTAACCTTTATTATTATGGAATTTTTTATGCACTTCACGCAGTCTATCGTTAGTCACGTGGGTGTAGATTTGAGTTGTAGTAATAGAGGCGTGGCCTAATAGGGTTTGTACGCTGCGAATGTCTGCCCCATTTTGAAGTAAGTCTGTTGCAAATGAGTGACGGAAGGTGTGGGGAGTGACCTTGTGCATTATTCCAGCAAGGCCCGCGTACTTTTTTACTAAACGCTGTACGCTTCTAGCGGTGAGGCCTGCAGCGTTGTGTTGATCAGATTTTTTGCCAATTGATTCCATTTGCTTGGTCACAGTGTTGCCCACAGTACTATGACTAACAAACAGAGCTGGCGAGTTATCATCGCGCTTATTTAAGTATGCCTTAATCATTTTCGCTGCCTCGTCTGACATAAAAACCAAACGAAGCTTGTCTCCTTTACCTCTGACAGTAAATTCACCGCGCTCAAAGTTAAGCTGACTCTGTTTTAATTGCACGAGTTCAGAAATACGAACTCCGCTGGAGAAGAGTAGCTCTAAAATTGCAGCGTCCCTTAGTTGTGCTACCTCATTGTCTTCTGAAGCAACTGCTTTTTTGATGCGCGCTACTTCGTCATTGTCCATAATTTCTACTTCGCGAGCTGGATTTTTAGCTAACTCTATTTTTTCTGCGGAAAGAGAATTAATATCGCGGCGTGCTAAATATTTCAGAAAGGCCCTCACTGCAATCACGTGATAGTTTTGGGTGACTGGTTTTAATCCTTTGCCGGTGTTTTCGTCGGCATAACGGTTTAAATATAGACGAAAAGCTCTGACGGTATCTAGTACAATGTCTTCTGGTCGAGTAACGCCTTGAGAGCGGGTGAAGGCGGCAAAGCGGGCGAGATAGTGGGCGTAGTTGCGAATAGTTAACAGGCTTTTATTCTTTTCAATTTCGCAGTATTCCAAAAAGTCCTGGATATTTTTTTCAATCGCAGTACGTTGGATTTTTGTAGTTTTTGTTTGGCTTTTGGTTTCGGGCATGGCTTTATGCACTTGCGCGCCTTTATTAACCTTTGCCTAAATTATATCATAATTCCGTGACGTAAAACGTTGGATTGTGCGACAAGCGGAAAATACGCCGTTTCTTTGGTATAATTTTGATATGAATAATAACCCTGAAAATTTCATAGATTCTGATGAACTCCTTGGCAAACAGGAGAAAATTAGAAAGCAATTTTCTGAGCCGTTTACGAAAGAAGAAATAGCTAATAAATGGGATGAGATAAAAAATCACACTCCCAGCAATATGGCTTACCCAAAGAAATTAATCAACCGGGAATTTGAGGGTTGTAATTATTCAGTGGATTGCTTATCTTTTTATGATTTCAGAAGTATTCAATTTCGCTTATTAAATGAATCTAGTCAGAACGTTGCTGAATTAATATTTGAAGAACATCGTGATCATGTAGGGGTATGGAAATTAACTCATCGAACAGTTAATACGAACGAGTTGGGCATTAGTGGTACCGAATTCTTACAAAAGGCTGAAGAATACATTAAGTTAGTTGCTAATAATAGAAATATAATTGCTGAA
>CAZSSN010000046.1:0-4403 GCA_964609785.1 uncultured Candidatus Saccharibacteria bacterium
AGGCGATTTTTCTTTGGCTGGGGTAGCAGGATTCGAACCTGCGAATGGCGGCACCAAAAGCCGCTGCCTTACCACTTGGCGATACCCCATTAGTAAGAGAATTTTTGCTTTAGTAACTCATAACGTTCGACTGTTTTCGCATCACCAGCTTTTTCATGATTAAGTTCTTTATCTTTGGTAGTAATCTCGTCGATTGTAAAATCAACGTTATCTCCTTTGAACTGATTCCTTGAAAAATCATGCTGCGAGCCATCTGGAAGAATATTCCAGAGATGGTTGAATTGCTTATTCTTAGCAATCTCACCACCGAACATATCATAAATTATTAAAGCAGTAACTGCACATTGCCCAAGTGATTTATTTTCATTCGACCACTGGTTTTGTGATTCAGGATGAGCACTTTCGAGCGACCAGGATTCTTCAAACTTCTTAGTTAACTCAGCAATTTGCGAGCCACTAATTAGTTCTGAAGGTTCATGGTAGTTATTCATTTCAGAGCAATTACTTTCCGTAACTTCAGTATTATAGTTAAAATTCATCACTTTGACAACCCCTTCGGACTTATCAATATGCTATAATCCATATATATTTAAACAAAAAACATGGCAGAATACGGTTATAACCCTAAAAGATCCGCACTTTGGAATTATGGTGGTCCGAAATGGAAACTATCCCGCTCCAAAATTGAACTGTTTACAAATTGTCCTCGCTGCTTCTATATAGACAACAAGCTCGGCACCAAACGTCCATCAATTCCATCATTTCTAATTAACACCGCAGTCGATACTCAGCTTAAAAACGAGTTCGACGCTTTTCGCAAAGCAGGCAAGGCGCATCCATTCCAAGAAGAATTTAAAATTGATGCCATTCCCGCACCGCATGAATTACTAAACACCTGGCGCGAAAACTTTGAAGGTGTCATTTACAAAGACGAAAGTACTGGCATGACAATCTCCGGCGCGATTGACGACCTCTGGATTAATCCGAAGACAGGGGAGTATATAGTAGTGGACTACAAAGCAACTGCCAAAGATGCACCGAAAACTGAATTAACTGTTGGTGGCTACGACGATGCATACCGAAAGCAGATGGAAATCTATCAGTGGCTACTTCGCAAAAACGGTTTGAAAGTTTCAGATACTGGATATTTTGTATATTGTACTGGTCGTGCTAATCAAGATACATTCGACAAGAAAATTGAGTTCGATGTAGTTGTAATCCCGTACACTGGCAACGACAGTTGGGTTAGTGGTGTAATTAGCGAAATCAAAAAATGTTTGGACAGCAATGTAATTCCAAAGTCAGGGGACGGATGCGAATATTGCATGTGGTTTAACACTCGCGCAGAGCTTGAGGGTCTAACCGGCGCTAATACAAAACCCGCTACTCCTACTACTCCAGCACCTGCAGTGAAAACAAAATTTGTTGAAGCTAAACCTAATAAGACAATAAAGAAGTCTGCGAAGCCATCAGGCACCCCTTTGTTCTAAACCTCCTGAAAAGGAGTATAATATATATAGATAGAGACATTAACTTTTAAATATATGAAGAAACTAGTCGGTTTTGCAATCTTTGGCATAGTCATGTTGTTTGTGGCTCCCTTTATGGCTGACCAAGCTTTGGCAGCCGAATTCATCGCCCCTCAAGGCGACGCAGAAAATATCACTCTCTCAAAAGGGGAGACACATAAGAACGTCTATATTGCCGGTGGATCTGTTTTTATTAACAGTGATATATCAGGTGACTTATATGCAACCGGTGGAACAATTATTGTTGAGGGCACAGTCGAACAAGATGTTGTTGTTGCCGGTGGAACTGTTACATTGAATGGTTCTATTGGTGGTGATGTTCGCGTTGCCGGTGGCACAGTTGTTATTAACAGCTCCGTTAATGGTGATGTATTAGTTGCCGGTGGCACAGTACACCTAACTGAAAAAGCATCTGTACAGGGTGATCTTGCGGCAGCTACTGGAGATTTAATCGTTGATGCAACCGTGGTTGGATCAGTAAAAATCAGTGGGGGAGCAGTTACTTTGAACAGTAGTCTACCAGGAAACGTTTCGGTAATGGCCAGTGAATCTTTTATTGTTGGTAGTAAGGCAATTATTCCAAACACTATTTCGTACAAAGGTGTTTCTGAAGCCAAAGTTCAAGATGGCGCTCAGGTAGGCACGATTGATTTTCAAAAAATCAACAACCGTGGTGGGCAGGGCCATATATCTGGCATGATCATCGCCTTATTCTCCATAGCATTTGTATTCAAAGCAGTTGGTCTAATCCTAGCAGGCCTACTTTTGATGAAGCTTTTCCCACGCACTGCCGCTGCATCTGCCCACTACATGGACAATGCTAAGTGGTTGAACCTCGGGGTAGGAGCCATTGCGTTAATAGTTGGTCCAATCATATTCTTGGTATTACTAATAACATTCTTCGGAATGTACATCGCATTCTTAGTACTATTCGCTTGGCTAATTATGCTTTTGATTGCGGCGCTAATTGCTTCAGTGCACGTTGGTGCTTGGATCATCAAATATCTAACAAAGAAAGACGTAATGGTTTACGACTGGCAAGCGCTAGTAATTGGTGTTGTTGTATTGGGAATCATCATGATAATTCCATTTGTGGGAAGTTTGACATTCTTCATCTTGCTGATGATGGCATTTGGTGGTATTATACGACAGCTATATGCTCACATTAAGAGCGAGCAAGTTCAGAATGCACCACAAGTAATTTAACATTAATTTAAATCTATCTATGGGAATGTTTGATAAAATCAAAGATATTAATGAAATGCGTAAGCAGGCAAAGCAAATAGAAATGATGCTTGGCCAAGAAGAAGTAGTAGGGAAGTCCCCTGGTGAAAAGATTAAAATTACCATCGATGGGAATCATAAAGTAAAGAGTGTTGAAGTTTCTGATTCCATTGTAGGGGATAGAGGCGAAATTGCTCGCAACATCCGTGAGGCATTTGAAGACGTTAACAACAAGCACAAAAAAATGCTGCAATCAAAGTTCGGCAGCATGATGGGGTAATTTCTCATATACAGATAAAATGAAAAGCGGTCAGGAAATTAATAAATTAATTCCTGGCCGCTTTTTTGAAAGAAAGTATCGAGCTGTTTTTACCCTTCGCTTTGTGTCTCGTGTTCTTCAAGCACTTTTTTTGAAAGGATGAAACCTATCATGAAAGCACTACCGCTAACTGCCAGAAAGATTACCCATTGGATGATAGATGCACTGCCGAAAAGCTCAGCGATCGTGTAAATTATCATTCCAGCGGACATTCCCCAACAGCTATATCTGAGTGGCTCCCCATATGTGTCGCTCAGGTAGTTGATAAAGCATCCCATGCCTCCCGCGAGGGCGCCGAGGGATCCGATCATTACACCAAGCACATACGGTCTGGTAGTATCAATATCCGGATTATTTGACATATGTGCCAATGAACCGGAAAACAAAGCCACGATCACGCCGACCATGGTCAGAAGAAAGAGAACGAGTGAGACATGATATTCATACCTCGGAAAAAAGGCTAACTTTGCTGTTTTCATTTTCAAATCCTCCAAGATTCAATTCTCATAAAATTTAGGTTCTATTTCAAACCATATTAAAATCATTATAGCATAATTTAGCCAAAATGTCAATAATAGCAGGGGAAAGGTGATAAATATAGTAAAAATAGCCTAAATATTGTATAATTAGGCTTCAAATACCAATTATGCTGAAAACCATATGGCGAAAATAGCTAAAAATCAGGTTGCAACGAAGAAGCGCGTTTTAATGGCATTATCAGGCGGAATTGATTCTGCAGTTTCAGCGTGGAAACTGATTCAAGATGGCTACGAAGTCGAAGCGGCTTTCATGAAAAACTGGTCATCTACTAAAGGTCTGAAGTACGATGAATGCCCATGGCTAGTAGATCGCCAAGATGCGTTGCGCGTGGCAGCGTTCTTAGGCATCCCAATGCATACCGTTAACTATGAAAAAGAATACGAGAAGAATGTCTTAAATTATTTCTTTCAAGAATATAAAGCAGGGCGAACGCCGAATCCAGATGTAATGTGCAATAAAGAAATTAAGTTTAAAATGTTGTACAACTGGGCCATGAAAAACAGCTTTGATTACGTAGCAACCGGTCATTACGCTCAAGTTGTCGAGATTAGAAAAGCGACACGAGCAAAAACTGCACCTGTGGATAACTTTTCAAAAAATGAAAAAGTGGTGGGGAAGTGGTCATCTTCTAAAAAGGCCTCTTTAAAGCCTGCTAGGTTTGGGGCTGACGGTGGCGCTAATGAAGGCTCCGACTTCCAGCTACTTCGCAGCGCCGATGATTTTAAAGATCAAACATACTTCATATATAACATTCGCACTCCCCAACTCCCCCACATTCTTTTTCCAATTGG
>CAZSSN010000047.1:0-4258 GCA_964609785.1 uncultured Candidatus Saccharibacteria bacterium
AATGTCCATCTGTAACCGCCAGTCAAAAATGGAATTGGGTTGTGCGTTCGCCCACTGACTTGGAAACTATCATCCCGCTGGTTCAACTGACCTGAAACAGGATAGTATGGTTCAGGATTTCCATCATCACGATCGATTTGGAAATGCAGATGCGCTCCCGTAGAATTACCACTGCACTTATTACGCTTTGGATCCCCTCCAGTTTTACCAATGAGCACACCAGCGGAAACATAATGACCTACTTCCACAGGAGTGTTATTTGAATACACGCGCGCACTTAAATGCGCGTAAGTATAAAAAACGTTCTCACTAGGATTCCATGGATTTTGACCACGAATAACCAGTAGTCCACCCCAAGACTCGTCACATCGACTGATTACGACTTGCCCCCAAGCCACCGAATACAAGTTAGTGCCCGAGGCCACAGGGATATCTACGCCAGGATGCTTACCACAGCCTTCACCAATGCACCCCGAAGCAGCACCGTTGTCTTGATTATCGCGATATAGAGTTCCACCCGCATAACCGAATGAACCAGTGCTAATGGCTCCATCGTAAGTGCCATTATAATCTCGAAGTCCTGATAACGGCTTAGCCATTCCAGTCGGCTCCAAGCTGAAACCTAGCGCAGTAAATACGCCTACACCTAAAACACCCGCAAGCAGAATTGCTTGCACAATTTTCTTTTGCATTAATTTTTCCTCCGTATATTTTCTTAACTATTTTCAAGTTAAGAGTTTACTTTAACAGTTCTTACATAAAGCCACGGTCAAGAAAAACCCAAACTAAAATAAAATCATTCAAACAAAAAAACACCCGAAGCCTTCTAAAGAAGGTTGCAGGTGTTTTTTACAAATTGTCTAGTCAATGAAGAAAATAGGTACTGCTAAATCTTTAATTTCAGATAGCCTGTAGTCTAGAACTTTCTTGCCGGCAAAAATTGCTGTAATGCTATGGCTAGATTTACTCAACTCATCTATATTTGTTTGCAAGAAACCTTTGCGACTTATGTACTGCATTTTCATTGGTAACTTTTTACGTAGGTCACGCTCTTTACCAATTCGAGCAAACTCGCTTTCCGCTTCAATGCCCGTCTCTTTAGCGAGTTCATCAGTGTACTTATCTTCTAAACAGTGGAGTAATATTACGTTTTTGATACTGTGTTTATCAGCCCAATCCACAACATAGTCTATGCGATTTTTGTATGATTGGCCACGAGAAGCCAAAATAACAGAAGGGCTTTGAGTAGATATGCTCAAGGAGTCTTTATCGCCTATTAACTTACCTACGCCAAGCTTCTTTGCGATCCATGGGGTAAGTGGTGGCTGTACCACTAGAGTGGCTAAAATAACCCACATCCCCACCGGCACTAGACCATCTAATCCAACAATTCCAGAAGTCACAATTGTAACCAGCAAGACAGCTGGGATAGCTCCAGTTTCACGAACAAAAGAAATAAATGCTAGCTCTCTCCAGCTAAACTGGTCTTTACCGAACAAAGAGAATGGAGCCAAACTTATTAGCACAGAAAGCGGACGGATAATAAACATAAAAATGAAGGCTGCTGCTAAGCCGATTGGGGCATATGCTATCAATTGACTTGGTTCCACCAAAGCACCAAGCAATAAGAAAATTGCAGGCTTTAGAAACCCTTCAATAGTTTGATTGAAAAACTTTTCTGTTAAGTGCAGACGCTCTGAAAGAACAAATAACAAACCAGCTATGAATGCTGCCAAGTACCCACTACCCCCAAACAGAAGTGCGATGGTGAAGATAATTACTGGAACAAACAAGAAGAAAGCCGAGTCTGCTTCGAACTCTTGTTCATGGTACTTCTTAAATTTAGTTAGAGTTTCTAACATAGCATAACCGAGCACACCGAATATTACCCCGAAGGCGACTTGCTTTAGAGTAAAGATTAAAGTTTGCTCAGAGAATAATTGGCCATATCCATCAATTACACCTGCAAACTGTGCTCCTGCTGTAAGCAAAGATAGAAAAACCACTGTTAGTAAAGTACCAGTTACATCTGTGACTGCACTTTCAGAAACAATAATATCTCTTGTATCGCGGTTCTTAAATCTGAACTGTTTTAAGATTGGAATAATTGATGCAGGATCTGTTGATGCCAAAACCGCACCTAAAAGAATCGCAACTGTTATGGATATATTTACATTAAATAATTGCCCAAGCCAAAAGATTGATACAGAAAATAGAACTGAGGTAATGGCTAGCCCTAAAAAAGATAGAGATAAAATTTTAGCTATTAAGCGTTTGAAGTTTTCCCAAGGCGTTTCTATCCCACCACCAAATAGAATTAACGTTGCACCTAAACCTACAATTCCACCTAGCAAGGCTTCAGCTTCTACTACCGGGGCTAAAATATTTCTACTGGCCAATCCGAAGAAAATTGCTACTACAAAAGATGGGATACCAGTCCCGCTAGACAGGTAAAATACAGCGAAACTTAAGACAAAAATAACAGACATCATAAAAAATCCAGTGACTAAATGCGCCTCATGACTATGATGTAGGAGATCAAATAAAGCAGGGGCTTGAGTGCCTAAAATATAAAAAAGGACCAATCCTAGTCCAAGTCGTACAAATCGCAACAGATTTTGGTTTTCCATAAAATAACTGATTAATGTTTTTATCTATAAAGCAGAAGGTGCAAAGCACGGACTTTCATTTTCTCAAAAAACATAGGGGGTTGTCAATACATATAAAAAAGAAGCGGTCATTATAACCGCTTCGAAGGTTTTAGCACGCCTCCTATTTGAGGTAGGGTGCCGAAAAATACTGATAAAACGTCGGGGCTAGCGAAGGCCAAATAAGGCCAAACCAAACTAGGCAGCTCACAAACCATAACAATGCCATAGGTAGAGAGATCTTCATGTATTCAATCCAGTCTCTCAACTTTCGGAATACAATTATCCCTACCAGACTTGAAATGGGCGTTATCTGCACAGCGGTAGACAGTATGGTAGTGTCCCACCAGACATCACCCGAAGCCGGATAAACAGCTCCTAGTAGCACTCCATTGACAACTCCTCCAAAGAATAACCAAGCCGGATGGAGCTGAGCTAAGTATGGCGCTAAAGGTTCACTAACAATTAAAGCGATAAATAACAGGAGCATAACAGCCACTTCTGTTTTTGTCGTAATAACGTTAATGAGGTTCTCTGCTTCGCCGAAAATGTAAGCGAAAACGCAGAGCAGACCTAATACCAAAATGGGGTTGTGGAATACTAGCAACGCTGCAATGAACACTGCTAGCACGGCATAATCATCCCAGGTTGGCTCATGCCCACCTTTATGAACTACCGAGTGATCATGTTCCTCACCCAGAGATACAACCCTACCAACTTTAACTTTGACTCGGGAACACAATATACCTAATATCGTTAGATACAAAATGATCGGCGGGAAAATTGGCAACATACTATGCCACTCGTGCATATTGTATGTTAAGGCAAGAGGCAACTGATACACCTCTCCGAAATAAGTTCCCAACCCTCCAATTAATGCAGCCAAAGTGATTAGAGCCCTAAAACGAATTTTGTCTACTTCTTTACCATCAAGTTCTGCCCCAACGACTAGCAGCAGAACAAGAAAGCTGTCCATAAACATACTCAGGATTCCACCCACGATTGGATACATCCAATTTCGAATTTGCTTTCCGAAAATTTTATTAGGAAATGGAATTTCCCTAATTCCCATTAAACCACTAAGGAAAATTACCAACACTATAGTGCTAGCCAACACAGACATGTTGGAGAAGGTTGGCATTTTATGAAACCAAATTAAAACTAATCCTAAAATTCCTGCAAAGATGGCCTCTAGGCTAGACCATTCCCTATGCCGCTTTGGCATCTCGATGCTCACTAAAACTTCTTCAGTGCTGGAGTGGATATGCCCCGAGGCATTTAACTCCGTATCTTTATCTTTCACGTATTCAGATCCCCCTAAAAATGTAATCTATATAACCGAACGAATATTATAACCCCTCGCTGAAAAATTTTCAATATCTCTATTCGGCATATTCAATGGACGACAAAAAAACACCCTTGCGGGTGCTAATTTAAAGTTTGAATTTATGTTTAAAGAGTTTGCCTTAACAACTATATAGTGACTGAAATGTTTTCCACCAACTACGCGTCTTTTATCAGTTATAAACAGTGCAATTTTCATCGAAATGAAAATTGACGACCATCAGAATGACATGACCGAAACTTCGAAAAGTTTTGGAGATGTGATT
>CAZSSN010000048.1:0-4112 GCA_964609785.1 uncultured Candidatus Saccharibacteria bacterium
TGAAAATGGAAAAGATGTTTTAATGCCAACTCACTTTGACTATTTTGTTAAAAATGGCATGCAGCATCCCGGCTCTGCAGCATATAATGCAACGCCAAAAGAAGCACGAGATAATGCCGCTTTGTTAAATAAGATCATGACTGACGCTGGTCTTAAACGAGCTGGTAATGAGTGGTGGCATTTCGAAGAAAAATAACCATTCATTTGCTTAGTTAAATCTAAACTAGTTTATTAACTAAATTAACTTTCTCCTTGCGAGAAAGTTTTTTTATTTCTGCTTCACGAGTAGCAGCTTCTTTTTGATTTTTATATTCTTCGAAGAAGACAATTTCTTTGGCCCCATGCGCACGAGTATACTTAGCACCGATACCTGACTTGTGAGATTCTAGTCTGCTATTAAGATCTACAGTGATCCCTGTGTAGTAAGTATCATCTGCACATAGGAGGATGTATACATACCAAGGCTTAGCATTGTTTAGGTTATCTTTAGGCATACATAGATTATAACATTCAACACAGGTCAATTTAGAGCTATATACCTTACCAACGACCGTCGCTAGTAAAAAGTATATATAGTAAATACAGGGGAGTAGGAAAGATAGTTTAATTAGTTATTGTTAATGCTATTTGATTTGCATCCTTAAGGTAGAAGGTAACTCTAGAATTAAATATAAAATTAATTAGTACATAATTAAACAATAAACGGATTTAGTTAATTTAAATACAATTTTACTAATATTTATGGTTTAGGCGCTAATAGCTAATATAACTATATTGTATACGTCGCATAAGATACATTGTGCGACGTGGAAAGTATTTCTGTTTGCCTTCTTCCCTGGCCAATATGGATAATGCCTGAGACCTGCCACCTTTTAATTAAAATAATTAAGAATTGTGTAGCACGCTTCTCTCGCTTACTGACTTATTAGTTAATCTTGTATTATTAATTACCCTATTAGTATTAACACATAAAATATAATCCCCTATCGGACGTCGTTAGTAAAAAGTGCTTGGTAATAAAAAAATAAGGACCGTAAGAGATCCTTATAAATAGCTTCAGTATTTAGCTATCAGTTGATGACATTAGTTTAAGATTTGCATCCAGGTGTTTCCGGAGCACTGTTATCGCTTGGTTCTTGATGCGATAGATTTTTGGCTGAGGGATATTTAGCAGTGACGGAAGCTTCGGCATTGATAGTTGGTATCTGCCAATTCCATAGCTTAAGTCTATAACCTCTTTTTGGATGGGAGTGAGTTTATCCACCAATAGCTGATCGATTTTGCTTCGCTCGACGTCGCTCAGATTTAATGACCATTCTCCGGCACAGATTCTAGTCATTATAAGCCCGATAACTTTGTTACTTATTTCCATTGGTGTGTTTGGCTTAAAGCCGCCATCGTCCAGAAGCTCTAATGTAGATTCGCGAGCGATCTCATAGAAGTCTAGATCTTTGAACCGCAAGATATGAATGACTAATTTTTCGTAACCTTTGTAATGTTTTCTTTTAACTTCAAAGGATTTATTCCATGATTCAATAGTTGGTTTCATGGACTTAGCGGTGTACTGGCAAATTTCATAACCTAGCTTGTTTTTTAGTGCCCGCCATTCTTGATTTGTTTCCTCTAATTGTTCCTCAAAGCAGTACGAGTTGAGATTCAAGTAAGAGTTAATCAAGTTCTTAAAGTTAATTTTCGGAATCTCTGGTGTTTCTACTAAACCTAGACCATGAAAGTAGGTGCATTCTTCACCAACAAGATAGTAGTCCGGCTCAGATAGCCCAAAAACTTTTGCGAGTATTGTAAGAGGTATACCAAAGTTGTACCACCGTGGTGGTATAACAGTTTCGTAACTTTCTTCCAATGAGGTAGCAACGGATGTCGCTACTGCTTTAGTTGCGAGATAATTATCCATTGTGTTCCTCCGTGAAGTCTTGATATTGTCTTGATGCAAGCTAAAAAAGCTCAAATCTTTGACTTGTTAAAATATCATATTAAAGCCATTTTGTAAACCCTAGTAGGGCTGCCAGTACTTAGCGCGTCTCAGATGTGGTAGACCTTATTTGAGCAATCAGTCTAGGTAAGACACTCAATAGATAATCTATATCTGCTTTCGTAGTTTGTTTACCGAGAGTAATTCTAATGGAATTATATGCCTTAGCACGGCTCACTCCTAAAGCAACCAGTACGTGCGACGGATCTTCCGACGTTGTTGCACAAGCACTCCCAGTCGCAATCTGTATTCCTGCAGCATCTAAGTAAAGCATTAATGCTTCCCCTTCGACGTTATCAATAGTGAGATTTAAGTTATTAGGTAATCTATTTAAGCTTCTGGCAATTTTAGCACTCGCACTTTTTTTTGTAGGTGAGGAAGTTAGCGCAGGACCATTAACAGTAATTTCCTTTACTTTTTTCGAGAGACGGTCGTTTAAGTAATTCCTTAGAGTGATTAATCGGTGATTTTCCTTTTCTTGATCTTTGATAACTAACTCTAACGCTGTTGCCAATCCGACTATACCAGGAACATTTTCCGTGCCACTACGTAAATCTTTTTCTTGGCCACCGCCGTGAACTATTGGTTCAAGTTTAATTCCGGTTCGCACAAATAAAATTCCAGTTTGCTTTGGTCCGTAAATTTTACTTCCGTTTAATGTAAGTAAATCTACTTTTAGGTTTTGGACATCAAAAGATAGCGCCCCTGCCGCTTGGCAGGCGTCTGTGTGGAATTGTATTCGACCTAACCCTTTTGTGCTCCGAGCCTTGTTTAATCCGGTAAGCCACTTTCCTATCTCACTTATCGGCTCAATAGTACCAACTTCATTATTAGCGTACATCACAGAAATTAGAGCCGTATCTTTTTTTACTAGACTTTTTAGTGATGGTAAATCTATGAACCCAGCTGAATCAGTTTTTGCATAGCTAACCTTCCATCCCCAATTTTTCAAAGCTTCAACAACATGGAGCACAGAGTGATGTTCAATTGTTGTAGTAATGATATGCCCTGGCTTCCCGTGTAGTTTCTGATAAGCTTGGGCAGCCCCGAGAATAGCAAGATTATTGCTTTCGGTACCACCAGCAGTAAAGATAATTTCTGATGGCTTCGCATTTAAAACTTTAGCAATACTTGAACGTGCTTCTGAGATAGCTTTGTTGGCATCACGGCCAGATTTGTATAGAGCAGATGGATTGGCAAAATGTTCAGTCCAGTACGACTGCATGGCTTTAACTACACGCGGATCGACTGGAGTTGTGGCGGCGTAGTCAAGATATATAGTTTTTTTAGGCTTTGCGGTAGTCATAATGTTTATAGTAGATGTTGGTAGTATAGCAAATTTTCACCAATGTCAACGACTAGATTTTGTATACCCCGCAGCTTGGGCTTCTTCCTCGGAATTGAAGCACGCAGCTGGATTTGTACGATCGTAAAATGAGCCGCCCGGCATGTGGTAGATTTTGCTCTTACTGCCTTTAATATTGCATTCTGACGGATCGATTGGAGCGACTGACTTTGCAGAAACGTTAGTATTGGAAGAGGAGGCTTTTGTTTTATCTCCTGTATTTGTGGTATAATTACTCAAAGAACGCTTCTGTGCAGTACTTGTCGCATTCCCATCGCTTATCCGACCAGTACCAAAACCAGCAATAAATACTGCCAAGAAGCAAACCGCAGCAATCGCTAACGGTTTACCTTTCTCAATAAATTTCTCTTTTATATTTTCAATCATAAAGTTTGCGGAGGCTTTAATAGTTAATAATTTAAAATAAATGACGCAATATGCTTTTGTTTTAGGTAGAGTTTATACACTCAGCTTGGCTGAGCTTTTTTCGTATTTTAAGACTCAAGGAATTGAAGTTAGTATTATTGATTGTTCTCCCGAGGTTCTAATAGTAGAGGTTCCTGAGCAACTTGATGTGCAAAAGATTCAAAAGGCTTTAGGTGGTGTTGTAAAAATCCTGCGCATAGTGGATATTGTTAAAAAACGTGAAACTGATTCTATTAATTTTGCTTTAGAGAATTATTTCAAACCTAGTAAAATTAAAACTGACTTCTTAAAGAACTACAAAGGTAAGATTCAGTTTGGTGTTAGCATTTATTTGTTAGATAGCACTGTTCG
>CAZSSN010000049.1:0-3916 GCA_964609785.1 uncultured Candidatus Saccharibacteria bacterium
TTTGTAACAATCGGCATTTTAGAAATATTATGGTTTGGCTTACGCTACCAATTGGTGCAAGTTTTCGGAACTCATACTGCGGCAGCTTTGATTCTTTTGGTGGGTGTAATTTGGATGTACTGGCCAATTAAATATCTCTTCACTCATTACAAAGAAGATATGGAGCGTGCTCAACGCGAAGCTAGCCGAGAAAAATATTTGAATATAAAAAAATAGTTTATAGAAACTTTATAAAAGTTTTAAGCTATCTTGAACAGAACAATGCCATGCTAAACCCATGGCATTTTCTTTTCGAAAAAATTTAGGAGCTTGGGGGGAGCGTTTAGCTTGCGCAGAGTATCTACAAAAAGGATATGTTTTAGTCGCGCATAATATTTATAACAACAGAGGAAAGCAGATGGGCGAAATTGATCTAATAGTGCGCAGTGAATTAGAGTTGATATTCGTAGAAGTGAAGACGCGCAGTAGCCACAAGTTTGGCACAGGCGCTGACGCTATTACGAAAGCAAAACAAAGAAAACTGATTAAAATTACAAATTGGTTTCAGCGTAAATATCCTTACTACAAACAGCTGCGGCCACGCATAGACGTGTGCGTGATAGAAACGCCACCATATTTTAAACCCTCATCAAACCTTGACAAATCCGCTGTAAATGTTATAATTATACCAGATGCAGTAACCTTAGATTATTGATGAGCCAGTGCTCATCTTTTTTAATAGGTACTGTCGATGTGGAAGATTATTTGCACGCAGGCAGCGCTCTGTCTCGGTCTGCCTAAAGTAGCAGACCTCGCGCGCTTGCCAACTGCCTGCTTAGCAAATAATTTTCCATATCATCGAACAATTAAATAGTGAGCTCTGCTCACAAGAAACTATTAAAGAAATGAACGAACAATTTGAACAAGCATTGCAGCAGATCGCCGAAGAAAAAGGTGTATCCCGCGATGAAATAATCCAAATGATCGAAGCTTCTCTTGCAGCAGCTTTCCGTAAAGATTACGGTGAAAAAGATCAAAACCCAGTAGTTGTTTTCGATCCAGAAAACATGGGTGCAAAAATCTACGATGAAAAACTTGTAGTTAGTGGTAAAACACTAGAATCAGAAGATCCAGAAATGCAATTGGATCCTGTTAAAGAAATTGATGTGGAAGCAGCAAAGGCTTTTGGTGAACATAAAGTTGGCGATGTAATTCGCACAGAGATCACTCCAGAAGATGGTGTGGCTTTTGGTCGTATCGCAGCACAAACAGCTAAGCAAGTTATTATTCAAAAACTTCGTGAAGCTGAACGCAACGTTCAGTTCTCAGATTTTAAAGCAAAAGAAAGAACTCTAATTAATGGTATAGTGCAACGCATTGAAGGTGACACTGTATTGGTAGACCTTGGTAAAGGTGTTGGTGTGTTGTTCCCTTCTGAACAAATTCGTGGCGAAAAGTACGATATCGGCCAACGCATCAAAGTGTTAATCCTACACGTTGAACCTGCGACTCGCGGACCAAAGATTACTTTGTCCCGCTCACATCCAGATATTGTTCGAAAACTTTTCGAAATGGAAGTACCAGAAATCTTTAACGGCGCAGTAGAAATTAAAGCTGTCGCTCGTGAGGCTGGCTCTCGTTCAAAGATTGCTGTTAGTTCTACACAAGAAGGCATCGATCCAATT
Organism: uncultured Candidatus Saccharibacteria bacterium; assembly: GCA_964609785.1. Classification (GTDB taxonomy): domain Bacteria; phylum Patescibacteriota; class Doudnabacteria; order UBA920; family UBA920; genus UBA920. Next base: position 1,665 of record CAZSSN010000049.1, read on the forward strand.
GGTGCTTGTGTAGGACAAAAAGGAACTCGCGTGCAAACTGTTATGGCTGAACTTGGTGGCGAAAAGATCGATATCATTGAGTGGTCAGAAGACCCAGTGAAGTTTATCGCTAACTCTTTGTCTCCGGCTAAAATCATCAACGTTCAATTAGATATGGAAGAAAAAGAAGCTAAAGTTGGCGTATTGGAAGATCAGTTGTCTTTGGCAATTGGTAAGGCTGGGCAAAACGTTCGCCTTGCTGCTCGCTTAACTGCTTGGAAGATCGACATCAATCAAGAGAACGTGGGCTCTTCTTCTGATAGTGATGCTTCTGAAGAAAGTACTGAAGACGAAGTTGATGAAGACGTTGCAGTTGAAGAAACTCCAGTGGAATCAGAAACATCTGATGAAGCAACAGCGACTCCTGAACACCCAACAGATGTAGTAGATGGTGAAGATTCTAAGGAATAAATTGTAGTTAAGCGAACGCATCTGAGCCAAGCCCCAGGCGGGCGCAGGCGAAACTAAGTGAGCTAGCTACAATTTATTGCTTCAAAATTATTAACACACAAAACACATGCCACTAGTCCCAATGGTAATTGAAAAGTCTCCGATGGGTGAACGCGCTTACGATATTTATAGCCGTTTGCTTAAGGATAGAATTATTTTCTTAGGTGAGCCAATTGATGACAATGTTGTGAACACAATTATTGCGCAGCTGCTTTTCCTTGATACAGAAAATAGTTCAGACGATATAAAAATTTATATCAACTCTCCTGGTGGAAGCGTAACTTCTGCAATGGCTTTGTACGATACAATCCAGCATGTTAAATCTGATGTATCAACAATCGTTATTGGTCAGGCTGCTTCTGCTGCCGCAGTATTGCTTTCAGCAGGAACAAAAGGTAAGCGCTTAGCGTTGCCAAACTCTCGCATCATGATCCATCAAGTGATGGGTGGGATGGAAGGTCAGCAGACAGATGTTGAAATCCAGGCCCGCGAAATGCTACGCATGAAGAATCAGATTAACGAGATTTTAGCGAAGCACACTGGTCAAACTGTTAAGAAAATCGAACAAGATACAGATCGCGACTACTTTATGACTCCAGACGAAGCTAAAAAGTACGGTCTGGTAGATAAAATCATCCAATAACCTAGTATATAAGCATTAAAAGCCCCTTAAATATGAGGGGTTTTTAATTTGGCTTTCAAGATATGAAAAATTTGTGTAATAATTTCATATCTTTGGCGTCTTAAGTATCAGGAAAAAACCATGACAACATTTTATCCATCAAAACTGAATATCGGGATTGAAAATGTGGTGCTAGAGACTAACTCTGGCCAAGGTTTTTTGTTGTGTTAGCAATCGTTTTTTGAAATAAAACTTTCAATATAAAAATGGTATTAGACTCGGCAATAAGCCGAGCATTTTATTTTTAAGGAGAATTAACATTATGAAAAACAATTTAACTAAGCAGACCCTGCTCATCTTTTGGCGGCATGCTTTGCGGTATAAACTCCCCCTAATCGTTATAACTTTAGGGATTATTTTGACCGTAGCAACAGACATGGTTAGACCATTCTTAATTCGTAATCTATTCAACGTCTTAACTACTCCTGGCTCTAATCAAGGTGATCAAGTTTTGAATGTGATCTATGGCATATTAGCCCTAGCTTTTATTCACAACATCATCTGGAGAGTAATTGGTTTTACCAACAACTTCTTCCAACCAAGAGTAATGTCTGACTTGATGAACACTTGCTATCGATATATTCAGTTGCATTCAAACTCATTCTTCGACAATAACTTTGTCGGTGGAATAGTCACAAAGGTGCGAAGGCTATCACGATCATTTGAATCATTCATGGACAACTTGTACTTCAGTATTTCTAGAACTGCAATTAGAGTATTGGCGGTACTAGTAATCTTGATGTTCTACAAACCTTTAATTGGTTTGGCTATGCTAGTTTGGATTATTGTCTATGTTGGTTTCGCTTTAGCTTTTGCTAAATACAAACTACCAATAGATATTTTGAAAGCTAGTCAGGATACAAAGACAACTGCTCACTTAGCAGACACAGTGACTAACCATCAGAACGTAAAGTTATTCTCAGCATATAACAGAGAAGTTGGTAAGTTTGAAAGACTAACTAATGAACTTTTCCGTTTGCGAAAGAAGACTTGGGATTTGGGTCAAATTGGAGAAACTTTCCAAGGCTTCTCCATGATGATACTGGAATTCGTAGTTATGATAATTGCTTATAGATACTGG
>CAZSSN010000050.1:0-3671 GCA_964609785.1 uncultured Candidatus Saccharibacteria bacterium
TTTCTGGAATTTCTTGAGTTGTTGTAAATGCGTTGCGCATGTTAATTTTGCGTTGTTCTGAGTTCAAATCTTTTTGAGTTTTAGTATTTTTCTTGCGAGTGAGTAAATCCACACGAGGGATGTGTAAGCTATGTTCAAATGCGCTAGCAATTAATTCAGATTGATTAAAACCACGCCAGCGTTTTTTAGCGGGATGAAGCGGCAGAGGACATATTACAAAATCTTTAAAGTGAGAAATTCCATAACTGTTTTTAATTTGTTCGGCAGCCATCATCCCTAATATGACAAAAGTCTCGGAGACAAAATAGTATTTCCCGGTGATTATCATATCCGAAGTGACTTGGTACTTATATGGAAAAGCACTAATTAGTTGGTCAGGTGCAAATTCCTTTCTGCAAGATAGATGCGTTGTACCTTGAGAGCTGGGGAGATTGCAGGAAATGCAAAAACTTTGCGCGTTCGATGGCACTTGGTTGACGCAGAAGTTGCATAAGTATTTCCCGACGCGCCTGCAACCGAAGCAGTATTTTGGGTAGAATACGTCGGCTAATATGTTAAGACCGAATGAAAGTAGTTTAGGCATGCTTTCACTATACATATGGCCAGATAAAGTCCCGTTAAAGTCTAAAGAATCAGCCTGCACTAGCCGGTTGCATTTTTTATGTGTTTACTCTATATTATGCTTGTAGTATCTAATTTTTGTTACTAAACTGCACAAGCTGCAGGAGGGAAAATAATTATGGCAAATCCATCAGGGAATTATGTAGATGAGCATCGGCTCATCGATGATGTGTATTCGGCAAGTATGAGAGAACTTCGCAGAAAGAAGCGCGAGGCTCTATCGGCTTTGGCTGGAAAGACGGTAAGGGCGGTTATAAGACCAAATTCTCCGCAGTGGGATCACCGAATTCAATGGATCAAAGGAATTTTGATGCCTTTAAGTTATAGTGATACCGCTGATGACGATTTCGGTCTGTGCTTCCGAGATATTTGGCAGGGAGCTATTGGTCATCCTGGAAGTAAAGGCCCTAGGGACTACAATCTTATGATCGACTCGGTCGAGTCATTCGAAGAAGTGACCCAAGAAGTGGCCGAAAGTGCGGCATCCGGTTAAGCTCTGCTGATCCATAGATTGTCATCTGACAAAACAAAAAGGCATCGGACGTAACAACGTTCAATGCCTTTTTTCTTTTGCTTTGTTTTAAATTAAGCTGGGACCGCGATCTGAGCTTGTTCGACTTGGAAAGTAACTTCTTCACCTTTAATGTCTGCGGTAATTGTTGAGCCAACCATCGCTCCTGAGTTTGATTGTAGAATAATCTTCTCGGCTAAAGGATCACTTACAAAGTCTTGGATATTTTTGCGAATGTATCTAGCGCCTTGTAATGGATCGAAACTCTTTTCAGAAATAAATTTAATTAACGCTGGAGTCGCCTTTAGAGTAATGCCTTGTTGAACTAAGCGCTTTTGAACATCACCAAAATTTATGGTAGTAATTTTGCGCAACTGCTGCATTCCTAGAGGGCGGAAGATGAGCACTTTATCTATGCGGTTAATGAACTCTGGGCGAAGATCTCGCTTTAACTGTTCCATTAAACCAACTTTAATGCGATCATAGTCAGCTTCTAGTTTTTCTTTTTGATCTGCTCGTTCTTCTTTGTCTGCAAAACCAATTTTCTTAGCTTGAGCATTTAACTCTTGCATGCCTAAGTTAGAAGTCATGATGATAACTGTATTCGTAAAGTTTACACGCTTACCTTGAGCATCTGTTAATTGACCATCTTCTAGTACTTGTAGAAGGATGTTAAATACGTCGGGATGAGCTTTTTCAATTTCATCGAATAGTACAACTGAGTAAGGCTTGCGACGAACTGCTTCTGTTAAGCGACCACCATCTTCGTAGCCGACGTATCCAGCTGGTGCACCTATTAAGCGGGAAGTGTTGTGGCGTTCCATGAACTCAGACATGTCTACACGAATGAGTGCATCTGAATCTTCGAACACTTCTTGAGCGATCATTTTAGCGGTCTCTGTTTTACCAACCCCAGTTGGTCCTAGGAACATGAAAGATCCGATCGGTCGTTGAGGGTCTGCTAAGCCTGCGCGTGAACGGCGAATAGTGCGAGCAATTTCCACAACTGCTTCATCTTGGCCAACTATGCGAGTTTTTAGAAGTTTTTCTAGGTTATTTAATTTGCCGATTTCAGTTTGAGCTAACTTCTTCAATGGAATTTTGGTCATTAAGGAAACCGTTGCTGCAATATCTTCTGCGGTAATGGAGTAGACTGGTTCGGTTTCTTCTTTTTCTTGAGATTCAAGAACCTTCTTCTGATGCATCAACTTCTCTTCCTGGCTACGCAAATGTAGGGCAGTAGTAAAGTCTTGAGATAGTACGGCTTTAGTTTTTTCTTCTTCTAAGTCGCTCAGCTCATTTTCTACTTTCTTCCGGTTCTTTGCGATCTTAGAATTGCCGTGAATACTGCGAAGAGCAGCGGCTGTTTCGTCTACTAAGTCTACAGCTTTGTCTGGTAGGAAATGATCTTGGATGTAGCGGTCAGAAAGTTCGACGGCAGCCAAAATAGCTTCATCTGTAATGGTTACCCGATGATGTTTCTCGTAGTTAGGGCGAAGACCCTTAAGAATTGCAATAGATTCTTCTTTGCTTGGCTCTTCTACTAAAATGGATTGGAAGCGACGTTCAAGCGCGGCATCATGTTCTATGTATTTTTTATATTCCGATAGGGTAGTAGCTCCGATTGTACGAATCTCCCCGCGTGCCAAAGCTGGTTTTAGAATGTTAGCGGCATCTAGACTTCCTGAAGTAGCGCCAGCGCCGACCATTGTATGAAGCTCATCAATAAACAAGATTAGGTCTGTATCAGCTTTAACTTCGTCTATGATTTGCTTTAAGCGGTTTTCGAATTCACCACGGAACATTGAGCCTGCAACAACAAGTGCTAAATCCAAGGAGAGAATTCTTTTATCTAATAGAATGTCCGGGACTTCACGGTTAGCAATTGCTAAAGCTAGGCCTTCTACTATGGCAGTTTTACCAACACCAGCTTCACCAATTAGCACTGGATTATTTTTTGTACGACGACCAAGAATGCTGACCAAGCGATCAATTTCTTTCTTACGACCAATTACTGGATCTATAGAACCTGTCGCTGCTTTTTTAGTTAAGTCAGTTGTGTAGAATTCAAGCACGCTACCTTTGCGTCCATCTTGGCCGCCAGGCATTTGCTGATTGTGTGGATGATCATGTGGTCCTATGTTGCCATTGCTATTCATAGGGGATTCATTCGGCATTTCTGGGAACTTAGAAATGTTTTCAAACACCGCTACTAAGTTATGTTCAAGTTCGCCAATATCAATTCCAAGTTTGGAAAGAATGACTTTTGATTTGTTTGCTTGAGTTGTAAGTAATCCGTAAAGAAAATGCTCAGTACCAATAAACTGATATCCGTACTGGCTCGCTACTATTGCTGAACGCTCAATGGCTTGCTTTAAGTTTTCAGAAAGAATCGGCTTCCAGGTATCTGTTTCGCGATTCTTATTTACCAAAATAAGTTCAGCCTTTACTATTTCAGGGCTTATTTTAGCTTTGATTAAGATCTCTGCTGCAAAAGAGCTCTTCTCAGCCACAATACCGAACAATAAATGTTCAGTAC
>CAZSSN010000051.1:0-1282 GCA_964609785.1 uncultured Candidatus Saccharibacteria bacterium
CTGATTCTGTATTTGGCGAAACTGATTCTACTCATATCCAAGAACAGGTTGGCTATACTAAGAATAATCGATTATGAAGCTACCAAAAATCTTTCATTCGAAGCTCTTCCTCGGAGCTATAATAATTGTACTTATTGGGGTATTTGCGTTAGAATTACAACAATGGCAGCAAAGACGTAAAATCAATGCTGAAATAAACCACCTAAAAGAAGAGCAGGCATCGCTAGAAAGTCGCAATAATGCGCTTCAGCAATCTCTGCAATACTTTTCATCAAATAACTACCAAGAGAAGCTAGCGAGAGAGCAATTGGGGTTAAAAAAGGATGGTGAAATTGTAATTAATTTCCCTCCAAGCGGCATTGCCTCAAGTGAAGCAGATAAACCTGAGCCACCTCAAAGTAATCCGCAAAAATGGTGGCGATATATATTTAAAAAGTCTTAATTTAAAATTATGGAAAAAAACGAAGAAACAGAAAATGAAGTAGTGAGTCATACTGGCCACAAGCGTGAATCAAACACTAAGCACTGGATCATAGGTGGTGCAATTGGATTAATCGTGATCATCATTGGTGGCGGACTAGCTTGGCTTTATACAGGCGAAATAGCTGGCGCTAAAGAAAAGGTTTTTAAATCTTTACCTCTTCCAGCAGCAATAGTTGATATGACTTTTGTTTCTGCACAAGAAGCTTTAACTCGAATTGAGTTAGCTAAACAGCTGACTGAAGCTCAAGGAGCAGGCGGAACAGTCGACACCACTCAAACTTACGATCAGTTAATTGAAACTAAAAAGCTAAGCTCTATTGTGTCTAGTCGAAACCTTTCAGTTAGTTCAGAAGCTATCGAGGAAGAATACAAGAATATTGTTAAGCAATACGCTGGTGGCGATGAAGAAAAGTTTAAGACTGAACTAGAAGCTACCTATCGCATGAGTCCAGAAAAGTTTAAGACTGAAGTAATCAAGCAAGAACTTGAGCAATCAGAATTGGCCCTATGGTATTCAAAGCAACAAGATCTTAACAAAGACGCTTACGCAACAGCGAACGACCTAAAAGGTAAGTTAGATAGTGGGCAAAGCTTCGACGAAGTAGCTAAAGTTTACACACAAGATGAAGCAACTAAAGACTTCGCAGGTGATAGCGGTTTGATCCCTTACGATGATCTTCTTCCAGAATTCCGCTCTGAATTAAACGATGTTAAAGTTGGTGACATTAGACTTGTGCCAAGCCGATACGGTCTACACATCTTAAAGATTCTAGCTTTTAACAGCGATGGAGAGAACTGA
>CAZSSN010000051.1:1292-3631 GCA_964609785.1 uncultured Candidatus Saccharibacteria bacterium
TCATTTACAACAAGTGTTTGTAAAGCAAACTGGTTACGCTGAATGGCTTGAAAACGAAACCAACAATGTTAGAGTTCTAAAGCTACTTAAGTTCTAGTTTAAATCTTGCACATTAAGCCCTCGCCTCGCGCGGGGGCTTTATCAGTTACAAAGGTAATAGCTCATGATTCCTAAACACGCAAAAAAAGTTTTCCACGGTACAGTTTTTCATATTTACCAATGGGAGCAAAAAATGTTTAATTCAAAGGTCAAGATTTTTGAGCATGCTCAAAGTCATGATGGTGCATCCATAATTGCAGCAGTTGGCAAAAAAATTATCGTGCTTAAACAAAAGCAGCCGAGAACAAAATGGTATCTATCACTTCCTGGTGGAGGGTTGGATCACCCAGAAGAAACCCCAAAGGCTGGGGCAGCCCGTGAATTGCTAGAAGAAACAGGTTATAAGCCCAAAACCATGACTTTGTTCAAGAAGATCCCAAGGGGAGGTAGAGTGAGTTCAATGCACTATGTTTTCATAGCAAAAGACTGCAAAAAGGTGAGTGAGCAGGCCTTGGATGGCGGAGAGCTAATTGATGTAAAAATGTACAGTTTTGATGAATTTCTTAAGCTTTCAGAAGATCCGAAATTCCATAACCGCGATATGACTGTTGAATTATTGCGAGCACGATTAACTGCAAAGAGTAAAGAAGCCCTCAAAAAGCAAATTTTCGGATAAGTCAACCCTACCCAAAAATGGCCGCCTTGCCAAAAGTGGCATTTTTTGTTAGAATTTTTGCGTTAAGACTCGAAAAATTCAAAAATAGCATGGAAACTAATAAACCTGAGATCGGGGATAGTGAGAAGGGTAGCAAGACAGATAAATCCCAAAAAATGACTACAATGAAAGCTTTGTCTTTCAGTCTGCAATTTGGGTTAATGATAGTAATTCCCTTAGCTATATTTGCTCTTGTGGGTAAATGGCTTGCTGGTAGATATGACAATAAAGCTTACTACTATGGAGCGCTAGCGCTGGCTATATTAACCAGTTCAATCTGGTTTTACAAAAAAATTAACGATTTATACAAAAATTTCATAGATCCAACCGATTCTGATAAATAACCAAGAAGTAATACTGAATGCTCGCATTACCACCTTTAGCCGCTGAACCTATTTTCTATATCAGCAGTTTCCCAGTTACAAATACATTGATTAACTCAACTTTAACCATGTTGGGTTTTGTGGTTTTCGCGTTCTTCATTAATAAAGCTTTTAAGAAATATCAGGGTGGGGCTCCACGAGGAATTTTAAATTTCTTTGAAAGAATCCTAGAGCTTTTATACCAATACTTCGACACCGTTACTCAAAGTCGCAAGAAAACAATTCAATTCCTACCTTTAGTTGGAACTTTGTTCTTGTTCATCGTAGTATCTAACTGGATTGGACTACTTCCTGGAATCGGAAGTATTGGCCGATGGCTTGTACACGAAGGTCATGTGACGCTTGTCCCAATGTTTAGACCAGCAACAACTGACTTAAACTTAACTGCTGGCATGGCTGTTGTAGCAGTAGCTGTATCTCACTTTTTAGGAATTGCTTTCATTGGATTCTTTAAGTACGCTAACAAGTTTATTAAACTTGGGGATCTGTGGCATGGACTAAAGTCAGGAAAACCAACAGAGATGCTGACAGCATTAATTGAATTTGGTGTAGGACTTTTAGAAATTGTTTCTGAGGTTGCGAAACTACTTTCACTTTCTCTTCGTCTATTTGGAAACGTTTTTGCTGGTGAAGTTTTACTAACGATTCTAGCAGGAATTTTACCAATTTTCCTACCTTTACCATTCATAGCTTTAGAGTTAATAGTGGGAGTTGTGCAGGCAACTGTGTTTGCCATGCTGACTTTGGTATACCTAACGGTAGCTACAACTCCAGTAGTTAGCCATAATAAAGAGCATCCGGAAGACTTAGAGCCAACGCCGACAGTTTAGCTCAAACTAAGCTAGGTGTTTTGGATCAAGGATTAATTAGCTATATTTCTATAAAGCAATTGATACTTGATATTTAACACTTAACCGCATCTCGACTTTAAAAATCCAAACCCAGTCGAAGAATGCTGAAGGACATCACTATGGGACCAGAATCAATGGAACTACTAGCGAAAGCTCTTACAATTGCTGTCGGTGGTATTGCACCAGCGTTAGCTATTGGTAAAATCGGTTCAAAAGCTATGGAAGCTGTTGGCCGCAACCCAGAAAGCGTAGACAAATTGTTTGTACCGATGCTTTTGGGAATGGCGTTTGCTGAAGCGATTGCTATTTACGCTTTGGTAATTACTTTTATTCTTTAGTATCTAGATTTAG
>CAZSSN010000052.1:0-3583 GCA_964609785.1 uncultured Candidatus Saccharibacteria bacterium
TATTTACGCTTTGGTAATCACTTTTATTCTTTAGTATCTAGATTTAGTTCTTTGCACAAGTTGCAATGTGCGTTTGCAAAGAACTATGTTCTGAATATTATTTAAGCTACACATGAAAAGATTCTCTACATTAATAACCTCACTGCTAGTTTCTATAGCCATCTTTAACTTTGGCGCGTTTAACATACCTGATGTTAACGCAGCAACACCCGCTGCAACTTCTACAACAGCTGCTTCTACAGAAACTGCTGCAGAAGCTACTGACGGCGAACACGCAGTAACAGAAGAAGAACACGCTACAGAAGAAGTAGGTATTGTTGGAATGTTTGGTATTAACTGGAAGTTATTCCTAGCACAGTTAATTAACTTTGCCATTGTTCTATTTGTACTTTGGAAGTGGGTATTCAAGCCAGTAACTAAAGGTTTGTCTGATCGTACAGAAAAAATTGAGAACTCTTTGCAAGATGCAGAAAAAATTGCAAAAGACCGCAGTGACTTTGATTCTTGGAAGCAAGGTGAAATTAGCAGTGTGCGCACAGAAGCTACTGCGATTATCACTCAAGCAAAAGAAACAGCAGAAAGCTTAAAAGCAGATACTCTAAAAGCAACTGCAGATGAACAGAACAACTTAATTGAACAAGCTAAAAAGCGTCTTGAACAAGAAAAGGCAGCAATGATGGAATCAGCAAAATCTGAACTAGCTGATATTGTTGTTCAAGCAACCTCTACTATATTAAAAGCGAAAATTGATCCAGTTAAGGATAAGCAATTAATCGACGATGCTTTAAAACAAGCTGGTCAGGGTAAATAGCAAAACCATGAAATTTAATCATAGACAATATGCTCAAGCCCTGCACGAGGCACTTGCCGAGACTACGCCGAAAGATCAAGATATAGTTATACAAAACTTTATCGAGGTTCTGAAAGCAAAAGGGGACTTAGCTGAATACGAGAAGATAATTGCCGCATATGAAGTTTACGACAGAGAACAACGCGGAATCACAGAAGTAGAAGTTACTACAGCAGAAGGCTCTACCAAAGTAAACAAATCTTTAATTGATGACTTAAATAAAATTGTTGGAAGTGACATTGAAGTCAAAGAAAAAGTGGACAGCAATTTAATTGGCGGAGTAGTAATTAGAGCCGGCGATACTCTAATTGACGGAAGCATCAAGAACCAACTAGATCAACTACAGAAGAATTTAACAGAGAACAAATAGAATAAATTTATGGCAACTAATACTAACAATTTAATCGAACAACTTAAGAATCAGATTACAAAGTTCGCTCCATCTACAAGCGTAGAAGAAGTAGGGACTGTAGTTGAAGTCGGAGACGGTATTGCACGTATCTCTGGTTTAACAAAAGCGAAAAGCATGGAAATGCTTGATTTTGGTAATGGCACATCTGGTGTAGCTTTGAACTTAGAGGAACACACAGTTGGTGCAATTATTCTTGGACCCTTTGAACACATTCGCCAAGGTGATGTAGTTCGCTCTACAGGCCGCATTCTTTCTGTACCAGTAGGTGATGCGTTAATTGGTCGCGTTTTATCCGCTCTTGGAGAAGCAAAAGATGGCAAAGGCGAAATTAAAGAGAATGCTTTCTACCCAGTAGAAAAAATTGCTCCTGGTGTTATTACTCGTCAATCTGTAAACCAACCGGTTCAAACTGGTATTAAAGCTATCGATGCGTTAATTCCAATTGGACGTGGCCAACGTGAACTTATTATTGGTGATCGCCAAACTGGTAAAACTGCTGTAGCTATTGATACAATTTTGAACCAACACGACCAAAACATGATTTGTATTTACGTTGGTGTTGGGCAAAAAGAATCTAAGATTGCGAAGATCGTTTCTGAACTTGAAGCGCGTGGTGCAATGAAGTACACAATTGTGGTATCTGCTGGTGCATCTGAACCTGCTGCTCTTTCTTACATTGCCCCTTACTCTGCAACAGCTATGGCTGAATACTTTATGGATCAAGGTAAAGATGTGTTGATTGTTTACGATGATCTTTCTAAGCAAGCTGTTGCTTACCGCGAAATTTCTTTGTTGCTACGTCGTCCACCAGGTCGCGAAGCGTATCCTGGAGATGTATTCTACTTGCACTCTCGCTTACTAGAACGGGCTGCAAAGATGAACAAGGAAAATGGCGGTGGTTCTATTACTGCGCTACCGATTATTGAAACACAAGCTGGTGACATTTCTGCATACATCCCTACAAACGTAATTTCTATTACTGATGGTCAGATTTTCTTGGAAGGTGATTTGTTCTACAAAGGTGTTCGCCCAGCGGTTAACGTTGGGACATCTGTATCTCGCGTAGGTTCTAGTGCGCAGACTAAAGCGATTAAGAAAGTTGCTGGTAAGTTAAAGCTTTCTCTTGCTCAGTTCCGTGAACTTGAAGCTTTCGCTCAATTTGGTTCTGATCTTGATGAAGCAACTGCAACTCAATTAGATCTTGGTCGTCGTCTTACAGAACTAATGAAGCAACCGCAGTACGCACCGATCCCAATGGAAAAGCAAGCAGTAATTCTTTACGCGGTTAACAACGAATACCTAAATGATGTACCAGTAGAAAAAGTTGGTCAGTTTGAAAAAGACTTCTACGATTTTATGGAAACTCAAGGTAAAGATGTACTAGATACAATCCGTGAGTCGAAGAATATTGAAGAAGATACAGAAGAGAAGTTAAAGACAGCTATTACACAGTTCAAACAAGGTTGGACTAAATAAAATCAATCCCTCATGCCATCAACTCAAGAATTAACCAGACGAATAAAATCCATTAAATCTACACGCAAGATTACTCGCGCGATGCAGATGGTTTCGGCTGCCAAAATGCGCAAAGCGCAGAACGCAACAATGGCTAGCCGTACATATTCGGAGTTGGCTCGCGACTTAATTAGCGGTGTAGGCGATGTAGAAAAGTATCACAACCCTTTACTTGAAAAACATGATGATGCTAAGAAACTAGGAATTGTTCTAGTAACAACAAACAAAGGTTTAGTCGGAGGATTCAACTCAAACTTGTTTAGTAAATTAAAAGAGTTGGAACTCGGCGAACCAGAATTAGTTGGTGAAGTCATTACTCTTGGTAAAAAAGGAAGCGAAGCAGTTTCAAGAACAGGTAGAAACCTAATCGCTCAATTCACTAAGCACGATAGTACCGAACAAGTGAAAGACATTTACCCGCTAGTGAAAATGATAACCGAAGCCTACGCAACAGGGGAGTATCGAAAGATCATAGTAGTGTACAACCACTTTGTTTCTACTCTACAGCAAAAGCCAACGGCAAAAGTATTACTACCATTCAGCTGGGAGCCAGAGAAGACAAGCATCAGCAAAGAAGAGCCGCAGCACATCAACACTTACGAATTCCTGTTTGAACCGACCCGCTCTAAAGTTCTGGAACATTTACTACCGCGAGTACTAGAAAGTCAGATCTATCAGGCAATTCTCGAAAGTGATGCATCAGAGCACAGTGCCCGTATGGTAATGATGAAGAACGCGACAGAAGCAGCTGGCGACTTGATTGATGACTTAACCCTTACCTTTAACCAACTTAGACAAAATAAGAT
>CAZSSN010000053.1:0-3569 GCA_964609785.1 uncultured Candidatus Saccharibacteria bacterium
AGAATACTTGGATTCTGGTAGTAGTAAGCAAAGAACCATCCGAGCGCGATAACAATACCAAAAAACACTGTCATCAACATCCAGGTTTTAGTTACATTCTTTGATTGCTGGGTGTATAAAGTAGCCACGGTTTATTGCAAGATAATTGGAATTAAAATACTTTTATCATTCTCGGGCAATCCAGATGCATTGTCATTATGAATTTCAAAGTAGGCTTGTCCTGCTGGAAGCCCTGTGAAATCAATGTTGCCTTCGAACTCTACTGGCCCCGCGGTCATCCATTCACTTGTCGCCATTGCGTTGCTAGACTTCAGTACCTTTTTGTTCGCGTCCAAAATGTTGATTAGAATGTTTGCTTCAAAGAAATATCCACCCTTTATACTGCCTCGGTAAGATAGGATTCCTTTTGGTACAACAGTGTTCGGCATAATCGAAAGGTAAACCAAGTCTTCAGCTTTGCCCAGAAGCAATGTCTTGTCGTATTCGGTAGGCAAAGTATTGTCCACAACTTGTGTAGTGTCATCTATCACCGGGGCTTCAATTATTTTCGGCTCCTTTTGCAATAAGAAAATAACCACCATCAGCAGGACAAAGGCACATACAACCAAGATAATTTTTCCAAATTTAGTCATAACTTTGTTGAGCACAGCGCTCGTTAAATTATAAATTAGAATTTAACTTCTACTGGATTCTGCGCTACGTCGTTGTCTGGTAGATCAAAGAATTCTGCATTTTTGAAACCGAACATGCCGGCGATAATATTCGAAGGAAATTGTTGGATCGAGGTGTTGATGTCTCTGACGTTGGTGTTGTAAAACCTTCGAGCTGCTTGAATCTTGTTTTCGGTATCAGATAGTTCTCGTTGCAATTCGATGAAATTCGCATTAGCTTTAAGGTCTGGGTACGCTTCTGCAATACCAAAAATCCCAGAGATAGCTCCGCCGAGGAGTGCTTCGGATTTAGCATGGTCGCCCATGGTCTTAGCACCCATAGCTGCTGCACGCGCCTGGGTAACTTTCTCAAAAGCGGTTGATTCATGAGTAGCATAGCCTTTGACTGAATTCACAAGGTTTGGAATCAAATCATAACGACGCTTGAGTTGGACTTCTATGTCTGACCAAGCTTCCTGGGTACGATTTCTAAGTGAAACTAATTTATTGAATACGAATGCAATCCAGATAACGACGAGCGCTAAAGCGCCAATTAAATATTTCATGTTTTCTTGCCCACCCCAAAGGGCGGGTTACTTTAACGAGTAATACTAGTATTATAGCACAGAAACTACTTTTTCATTTGTCGTTCGTGTACCAAAACCAACATTGGAGAAGCCAAGAAAATCGAAGAATAAGTACCAAAGAACATACCTGCGGTAAGCATAATGGCAAAGTATTTAGTACTGGTTGGTCCGAAGAACACGAGTGCTAGAAGTGCCAAAATTACAGTAAGTGATGTAGCGATAGACCGTGCGAATGATTGGTTCAAACTGTCCCCTATTATTTGGCTGAAGTTTGTTTTGTCGATTTTGGATTCTTTGCTCAAATTTTCTCTGATTCTGTCGAAGATAACGATGGTGTCAGAAACAGAAAGTCCTAGTACCGTTAGCACCGCCACTACAAAGAGCGTGTCTAGCTCGGCGCCGTAGTAATGCGAAAGTAGAGCAAAAAGTCCAACGGATATGATGACATCGTGAAGTAGGGTGACAATAGCTATAAGTCCATATTGCCAAGAAGCTACACCCTGGCGACCCGCGGATGAAACTTTTCTAAACGCGTATGCAATGAAAAATATAATAGCCAATGATACCAAGATAACCGCGATGATCGCTTTCCTGGTGAGTTCGCGTCCTACTGACGGACCAATAGAGTTGAAGTTTACTTCTTTGAGTGAATTTGCCCCGTCCAAAGAGAGTACTTTCAATAGGGCGGTGTGCTCAGTGTCACTCAAGTCTCGAGACTTAACGATGTACCCCATGTCCCCTGTTGGCTGAATTAATACAGAACCGAGTTCTAGAACTTTCAAATTTTCACTTAGTGTTTCCTGATCTGGGCGAATAGTATCATAAGCAACTTCGGTTAATGCTCCGCCTTTGAAATCTATACTTACCTTGAGTCCAAATACAGAAATCAGAATTATAGACACCGCAACCAATACAGTAGATAAGAGAACGAATATTTTTTTGTTTTTAACTATAAACATATAATTTATTTTACTTTTCCATTACTTAGACCACTCGAAAACATAAATCTCGAGAATCTGTTTTCCTTGATGAATGATAGTGCTCCTAAAAAGATCTTGGTTATGGTTATGGCGCTAAACATCGAAACCAGGACACCCATACCGAGAGTAAGCGCAAAACCTTTGATCAGCGATGTACCGAACCAGAACAGGATAATCGCGGTGATGATACTTGAAGTGTTGGAATCTCGGATCGAAGACCATGCTCGGCTAAATCCAGTCGATACAGCATCCGCGATGGTGCGTCCAGCACGGAGTTCTTCTTTGATACGTTCAAAAATAAGAACATTGGCGTCCACGGCAATACCCATCGAAATTATAAATCCGGCAATTCCAGCTGCGGTTAATGTCACCGGTATTAGCTTAAAGAGAGATAATACAATAACTACAAAGAAAGAAAGTGAGATTACGGCGATAAGTCCTGGAAGCCTGTACCAAAGTACAAGGAAGAGGGCTACCAATAAGAATCCGATAATTCCGGCCTTTACTCCAGCGGCTACTGCACTGCCACCCAATGTCGCACCGATGGTTTGCTTTGATAGCAATGTTATAGGCACAGGAAGTGCTCCAGAATTTAACCGCCCAACGAGTTGTTTTGCTTCTGTTGGAGTAAAGCTTCCTGAGATGACAGCTTGACCATCGAGGATTTCTTGTCTGACAACTGGGGTAGATATAGGTGAACCGTCTAGGTAGATGGCAACCATTTTGCCCACGTTAGCTTTGGTAATTTCTCCAAAGAGCTTAGTACCAGCCTCGTCGAATTGCAATGCTACTCTAGGCTCGCGAGTGTTCGGATCGAATTCTAAAGTTGCTTTTTTGAGGTAACGTCCAGTGAGTTCGGTGTTAACAAATTGATTAGACAGATCCAAGCTTAGTTGACCATCAGGACCAACAGTAGCGTTCTGAGGTGTTCCTTCTGGGGCTTCAGTTTTGAATTCCAAAAGTGGAGTCTGTCCGATCATGGTTGTCGCCTTCTCTACGTCCGTAACACCAGGAAGATCCACAATGAGCTTTTGTTCACCGCCGGATACAAAACTAGCTCCTTCTACCTGAACTACTGGTTCAGAAACTCCAAACAGATTCACTCGTCGTTCGATAACGTCACGAAGAGCCTCCATTGATTCGGCAACTTCGCTAGGGTCTAGGGCTGAAACATCGGCCTTGTATATAAGGTGACTTCCCCCGGACAAATCTAGTCCGAGACGGAATTGATGATTTTGGAAAAATGACTTTTCTTGGCCAAAGTTAGGATTCAGCTTATATTCAGATTTATAAACAAACAAAGCCACACCTGCGCCCAAGGCTATTACTAGTAATGCTATTAAGATTCTTTT
>CAZSSN010000054.1:0-3214 GCA_964609785.1 uncultured Candidatus Saccharibacteria bacterium
ACATATTCTGAACGGTTGAATTTCAGAATACGTTACCACTATTTAATTTGCAAAGTGCTTGGTGCCATAAAGGGTTAACGCAATGCGCATTCGTGCTTAAGATATAGCATGCGACTCTTACTTTCTAACTTTATGTTTATTGCAACCATGTAACTACCGCTCTTCCCATTTAAGGGTCCGTATCTGTCTTGCCTGGATTCCCAAAGTAAAATTGGAATGGCTGCAGGTCCGAGAGCAGTAAATATATAGTGACAATAATTTTTAAAAATGTACTGCGATGTAAACGATTCAAAAGTTCTCAACTATTTCCCAGCGACTCCGAGTGAGATACGTTGGGCAACAAAAAAACCGCGATAGCGGTTGTAAGGAGCGTAAGAAAAAACGCTAGTTACATAAGCCGCGTAAAGTGGAGATTAGTTGAGTAATTTAACATAAATATATGTGTCTTTTGAAGGAGTTAAATCGTATAGGAATATTAATATATAGAGTGGGGCTTGTCAAGGGTTT
Source organism: uncultured Candidatus Saccharibacteria bacterium (assembly GCA_964609785.1). Classification (GTDB taxonomy): domain Bacteria; phylum Patescibacteriota; class Doudnabacteria; order UBA920; family UBA920; genus UBA920. Next base: position 508 of record CAZSSN010000054.1, read on the forward strand.
TTCGCAGTTTTTTCACTACTTTTCGATCATTTTTAGGAAGTCCTTTTCATAGAGGATAGAAACCCCTAATTTCTGCGCTTTTTCGTACTTCGAACCAGGTTCTGAGCCAACAACAACATGGTCAGTTTTACTAGAAACACTCTCAGAAACCTTCCCGCCGAGGGATTTTATCTTCTGTTTTGCTTCATCACGGGACATGGATTCCAATGTCCCAGTCACTACAAAAGTCTTGCCTGTAAACTTACCGGTTTTCTTTTTTGCCTGTTCTATAATCTCTACGCCGTTCGCCAATAGCTTGGCTACATATTTTTTATTTTCTTTATGGTCAAACCAATCTGCGACACTCTTCGAAACTATTGGACCCATGTTCTCTAATGTGTTGATGTCTTCGGCTGAAGCCGCCATCAAATTTTCTAGAGTATGGTAGTGCTCTGCCAAATCTTCACTCGTTTGTTCTCCCACATTGTTAATGCCGAGTGAATAAATAAATCGCGCCAAAGAAACCCGGGAGTGTTCTTGGATAGACTTTATAATATTCTCAGCGCTTTTCTCACCAAAGCGCTCTAGTGTGTTTATGTCGCCTACGGTTAAAGTAAATAAATCTGCGGCATCGGAAATTAAACCCTCATCTTTAAAACGCGCAATAACTTTCGGTCCGATTTCGTAAATGTCGAAGGCGTTTACAAAGTGTTCCATCCCTCTCTGGTTCTTAGCAGGGCAACTTGGGTTTGTGCAGTAATATGCTGCTGAAGATTTTGATACAGATTTTAACTTAGTGGATGTGTTAGAACCGAGTTCTCGGCGCTCAACTGGAAAATCACAAACCGGACATTGCTTGGGCATGTTAAAAGTTTTTTCTTTACCAGTTCGCAACTTAGGCAGAACCTGAACAACTGCAGGAATTACGTCTCCCGCTTTTTCAATTACTACTGTGTCGCCAACTTTTACGCCTAGTCTTTCTACTTGATCCATATTATGCAAAGTCGCTTTGCTAATGGTAGAGCCGGCTACTACAGTCGGTTCGAACACGGCAAATGGAGTAAGCACGCCGGTGCGTCCCACATTAACTTTAATTTCTAGCACGCGCGTGGTAGCCTTCTCAGCCGGATACTTATATGCCGCCATGTATCTTGGGGCTTTGCCGACAACTCCCAATCGATCTTGGAAAGCCAAGTCATTTACAGCAACCACCACACCATCTGTGCCATACGGAAAAGAGTCTCGTAGCTTGCCAATCTTCTCTATATATTTCATTACTTCAGCAAGGTTCTTGGCAACCTGGTCATGACTGTCCACCTTAAAGCCAAGCTGAGTCATAAGACTGTGCTCATCTGAATGCTTAGTTAGCTTGCTTTGAATCTGTTCATCAATCTGAGCAATGTCCCATGCCACAAAATCCAACTTTCTTCTTGCTGCTAAGGCTGAGTCGAGCTGACGAAGAGAACCTGCAGCGGCATTCCGAGTATTTGCGAATAAAGGCTTACCAGCTTCTTCCTGTTGCTTATTCAATTCAGCTAGTACAGACTTGCGCATAACTGCTTCCCCACGCACTTCCAAAAATTTTGGAGCTGGGATCCCTTTTCCCGATCGAAGCTTAATTGGAATAGACTGGATTGTTTTTAAATTCTGAGTTATATCTTCTCCGATTTTACCATCACCTCGAGTAGCACCTTTAGTGAAAATACCATTTTCATATATTAACGAAACAGCTAGTCCATCTAGCTTAAGTTCTGCGTAATATTCCAACCCGTTTGCTCCAGCAACGCTAGCAGGAAGTAATTTTTTAATGCGCGCCTCCCAAGCCAATAACTCTTCTTCACTAAAGACATCATTCAAAGACAGCATCGCTACAGAGTGCGGTACTTTTACAAATTTATCTAAAGGCTTACCAGCTACACGGTTAGTTGGTGAGTTAGGATCTTTTAATTTTGGAAATTGATCTTCAAGAGAGCGGAGTTCTCGGGTTAAAGAATCGTAAATTTCATCGGTTACTTCAGGGTCATCTAGCACGTGATATCTGTACCGCAAGTCTTCTATTTGCTCTTGGAGTTTTGATATTCTGACTTTAGCTTGGGCTTCATTCATATATACATTATACCTAGCAACTTATCCCCACGCCATAGCACATTAACGATAAAATTATGATAAAATATAGATACTAATTCAGTAAAAGTAGATTTTGAAACACAAAGTAAAACTATCTCCAAGGCTTGAGCTAGGAGTAGGCCGAACAAGCGGCCGCAAAAGTATATTACCTTACGCCACAATGATCGTTTTGGTCATAAGCGCTGGATTCTTCGTTAGAGCATTCAGTCTAGTGCTAAGCAAAGACTCTACTCCATCAACACAAACTAGTGGATCTGTACTAGGAGCAGTTGATACAGTTCCAGAACAAGACCTATTTATAGACTACACAGTTAAGAAAGGGCAAACAGTATTTTCCATAGCTCAAGAATACAATATTGACTGGGCTGCATTAGCCACCTTGAACAATTTAAAAGCTCCATTTACTTTAAAACCAGACCAAGTTCTGAAGATTCCTAAGCAATAATTTAGTTATAAAAAAACTCCCGGTAACGGGAGTTTTAAATTATCCAAAAATAGAGGTAGTGGCTTACGGGATCGGAATTCTCACTTGATATGTTCTAGTTAAACCTGCATAGCTGGCCATGATTGCCCACACCATCTGTGCATGTTGTGTACGACG
>CAZSSN010000055.1:0-2917 GCA_964609785.1 uncultured Candidatus Saccharibacteria bacterium
CCACAAGAGAAGTTTGGAGTGCAGTTTGCAATCGATTAGAGTGTAGACATTTCTTTCAGCATCGTGGTTGAAAGATCGCTTAAGGCATATGAAATGTTGCCTAGTGTCTAAGGTCTAGGATCTCATAGGATGAGGTCCTGCATCTTAGACGCTGAGTAGCTTAAAGCTTTAAGTTAGCGTCACAACTGGCCTGTTCATTTATATAATAAGGGGCCCTAGTTGGGGCGCTTTTTGATTTCTAGACATTTTCATACAAGAGAACTATTATAATAGTAGAGACAAGAAATATTTTTAAACAAACATATTATGTTATCACAAGAATTTATAGAAGAAATGCGAGCTAAACTTTTGGCAGAAAAAGAATTACTTACTAAAGACTCCGATGGCTTAGCAGAGCATACTGAACTTGGAAGGGAGTTAGATGAGAATGCTCAAGAAGTTGAGCTGGATGATGTGAACGCTGACATGCGCAGTCGCATGAAGAGTGATTTAGAAAAGATTGAAAAAGCATTAGCTAAAATCGAAGCAGGTACTTACGGTACTGACGATGAAGGCAATGAGATTTCTGAAGAGCGCTTGCGAGTTATCCCTTGGGCAGACCAAGCAATTTAAATTTATATGAATCGCCAAAATTTTTGGCTAAGCGCGGTAATCGTATTTATTGGAATCGATCAACTTACAAAGTTGGCAGCAAGCCATTTGGGTTGGTCGATTTTTTTAAACGATAAGTTCGCCTTTAGCTTACCAGTTCCAATATTTTTAATGTACGCAATTTACGTTGTAGTACTTTTAGGAATGTCATTTTACGTTTACAAGACTTGGAACCGTTTTGAAAATATTCAAAAACTCGCTTGGGCGTTTGTATATGCCGGAGGTCTATCGAACATTGGTGAGAGAATTGTTCTTGGACACGTCAGAGATTTTATTCCTATATCATCTGGCATGTTAAACGTTGCTGATATTTTTATAATTGTAGGTTTAGTCTTGTTGTTAGTTAGTAATCGGTATTCGAAAACAAATGAAGAGAGTGCATTAGAGAAAACTTTATAAAAACTTTAAGTTAACTTTATCTTACAATTGATATTCTGTATTTATGTCAGTACAGAAAATCATGACCGCTACGGCAATAGGAATTAATGCATCACTAGTTTCTGTGGAAGCAGATGTTAGTAATGGGTTGCCAGCAACAATCATAGTAGGACTTCCCGATACTGCGGTTTTGGAAAGTAGAGAACGAGTGCGTTCGGCAATAAAGCACTCTGGTTTTCAGTATCCTCAAACTCGAGTGTCTTTGAACTTGGCCCCAGGTAGTTTGCCAAAAGTTGGCACTCACTTTGATTTACCTATTGCAGTAGCAATTATGTTGGCTAACGGTTTAAAGGCAAGTGCTGAATTCAAAAACTGCGACAGCGTCTTATTCGCAGGCGAGTTGTCTTTGGATGGCTCAATAAAATCGGTGCCAGGAATATTAGCAATGGTTCAGGCTTCTAGGGATGCTGGGTTCAAAATGGCGTTTGTTCCCAGGCCAAATGCTGCCATGGCAGGATTGGTCGAGGGCATAACTATATATCCGGCAGATACCTTAGAACAGCTCATTAGGCATATGATAGGCGAAGAAAGTATCGACTGTTCTTCTGTGGGATTGGGTGAGCTAGGCAACGCCTTAGCAAAAGATATCTATATAGACTTTTCAAATATTGCCGGTCAACACTACGCCAAGCGTGCCTTAGAAATAGCAGCTGCGGGTGGACACAACATATTACTTACTGGTCCACCAGGAAGTGGGAAGACAATGCTTGCAAAAGCATTACCAGGAATTATGCCATCGCTAGATCAGAATGAAATTTTAGAGCTTACTAAAATATATAACAGCTCTGGATTGATGCATTCGGGAGTGATGAACCACCGTCCAGTGCGAAGCCCTCATCATACTGCTTCGTCAGCTTCGTTAATCGGAGGTGGCGCTGTACCAAGACCAGGTGAAGTAACGTTAGCGCATTACGGTGTTTTGTTTTTGGATGAATTTCCTGAATTCTCTAGAACAGTCTTGGAAGTTTTGAGACAGCCTTTGGAAGATAGTAAGATTACTATTACCCGCTCGCGTTATTCTTATACTTTTCCATCAAGGTTTATTTTAGTTGCTGCACAGAATCCTTGCCCATGTGGAAACTATGAACAAGAAAATTTAGAATGTACTTGCCATCCTTCATCTGTGGGGCGTTATCGCAAGAAAATATCTGGTCCTCTTTTGGACAGAATTGATTTGCATATCAATGTCCCTAGATTAGAGTACAAAGATTTAATGTCTAACCCTTCGGACGATCTTGAAAAAGAGACCAGCGGAAAAGTTCAAAGTCGAGTCGAAAGAGCTCGCCTTGTTCAAGCTGAGCGATTTAAAAAATCTAAAACAAATCATGAGATGGATCCTGATGAATTAAAAACGTTTTGTGTAATAGATAAAGAGAGTAATTCATTGTTAGAATTAGCAGCAAACAAGTATCAGCTATCGGGTCGAAGCATTCACAGGATTTTGAAAGTCGCACGCACTATTGCCGACTTAGCGGGTAGTAAGGATATAGATCTCCAACATTTAACAGAAAGTCTGCAATATAGATTGCGAGAGGACCCAACTGCGTAGTATAATGCAGTCATGCAGAAAAAAATCAGAAAAGCGGTTATTCCTGTTGCTGGCTTCGGAACAAGGTTCCTGCCTGCTACAAAAGCCCAGCCAAAGGAAATGTTGCCTTTGGTAGATAAGCCAATTATCCAATATGTAGTTGAAGATGCCGTTTCCGCTGGAATTGAGGATATCATCCTTGTTACTGGATGGCACAAACGCAATATTGAAGACCATTTTGATTACCCTTTTGAATTAGAAAAAAGACTGGAAGAAGCTGGGAAAATCCAGCAATTAGAA
>CAZSSN010000056.1:0-226 GCA_964609785.1 uncultured Candidatus Saccharibacteria bacterium
GAATTTTTGGAGCACCAAAGTGTTGCTGCTCAAACATATGCTCAAGTTTTGGAATAGTGCTAGATTCAGTGAAAGTTTCTACTTCAGCCGAGCGTAGTTTTGCAGCTTTCTGTATATGTTGTTTTTTGGCCAAAACATTGGTACCAAGGAGTAAAGTAATCATATCTTTTGTAGTATATCATGGGGTCTAAGCAATGTCCGTAGACTTTACTATATCCCCTCTGTA
>CAZSSN010000056.1:236-2859 GCA_964609785.1 uncultured Candidatus Saccharibacteria bacterium
CGGGAGGTTGTAGGTTCAAGTCCTGCCGGGTGCACCACAACACAATCTTACAGATCCTTATTACATATATATGCAAGCAGTTATTCTTGCCGCAGGTAAAGGCCTGCGTCTCCGCCCGTTTACAGAAAAACACCCGAAGCCGCTCATTCCCATCGCGAATAAACCACTACTTAAATACACATTAGAAACTCTGCCGGATAGCATCACAGAGATTATTATTGTTATTGGATATCTTGGTCAACAAATTCATGACTACTTAGGCACTGAGTGGAACGGCAAACCAATTAAGTATGTAGAGCAAGAAAATCTTGTTGGTACTGGCGACGCTCTTTTGCAAGCCAAAGATTTAGTAGATAAGAATTTCCTAGTAGTAAATGGTGATGACCTTTACTCTAAAGAGGATCTAACTGAATTACTGAGGTACCCTTACAGTATTCTTGCTTGGGAAAGCACTGTTCCCTATCCGTTTGGCTTGAGTGTTTTAGAAAATGGCCAACTAGTTGGGTTCGATGAAAATTCATCGTTACTAAATTGCGGTGCATACCATTTAACCAAAGATTTTTTCAAAGACCCGCTAGCAGAAATTACAGTGCACGATAAAACTGAGTATAGCCTCCCTCACACTTTAGTAAATATCGCCCAGCACGAAAAAGTCATGGTCGTACCGGCAACTCACTGGTTCCCTGTCGGAACACCAGCACAGCACATTTTCGCAAATGGTTACTATGTTCGCAAGCTAACACAATAAATATATTAATTCAAAAATCCTCTTTTTTAAGAGGGTTTTTGTTTTTTCAGTATTGACATGAGTGTTGATAATCGTTTACTATAATATATTCATTTGTACTACCCACTAGTAAAAATGAAGACGGTAAATTTCATCTGGAGGAACTATGGGAAAAACTATAGTCGCCCCCGCCACAGGAAGGCTTGGGGTTTTATGCATTGGCAACGGTGGAGTAGCCAGTACTTTGTTTGCTGCAATTGAAGCAATAAAACAAGGTGTTGACTTTCCGTTGCTTGGTTCGCTCACACAAGTTGGGCATATCAGACTCGGCAAGCGGGACGAGAACAGATTCCCGCTGATCAAAGACTTTTTACCACTGGCAAGTTTGAACGATATAGTCTTTGGTGCATGGGACATATACAGCGACAATGCTCTTGTGTCCGCCCAAAAAGCAGGAGTCCTTAGCAAAGACTTACTGCAATCCGTTGACGAGCAACTAACTTCAATTGTGCCAATGGCAGCAGCCTTCGACCAAGACTATGTCCGGGAACTTACCGATGGAGATAACATCAAAGTCGAAAAAAATAAAATGGTTTTGGCAGACCAGGTTCAGGCTGACATTCTCGAATTCAAGACTGTGCATAACTGTGACCGTCTAATAATGCTATGCGTGAGCTCAACGGAAAGTTTCGTGGAAATTATGCCAGTCCATGAAACCCTCAAAGCCTTTGAGAATGGGCTATACAATGATGACCCGAACATTTCCCCGTCGCAAATATACGCTTATGCGGCTTTGCAGTCAGGGGTATCGGTCATCAATGGGACGCCTAATTGCATAGACATCCCCGCAATAGTCGAACTTGCCAACAACAAAGGTTTGGTAGTCTGTGGAAAGGATTTCAAAACTGGACAAACTCTTGTAAAAACAGTGCTTGCCGACATGTTCAGATCAAGATGCCTTCAGGTTGAAAACTGGTATTCTACCAACATCCTCGGCAATCGCGATGGTGCTGCATTAAGAGATCCAGGCTCATTCCACAGTAAAGAAAAAACCAAAGGCGATGTTTTGGCCTCTATTCTAAAGCCAGGCGATCATCCAGAAATTTACGGGGGGAAAGTAGTAGGCCATCAGGTCCACATCCATTTCGTTGAAGCAAAGGGTGATCAAAAAGAAGGGTGGGACAACATCCTCTTTACCGGATTCGGTGGCGCAAAAATGTCTATGAAAATCGACATTCAGTGCCAAGACTCACCACTCGCTGCGGCGCTGTGTGTGGATTTGATTCTCTTAATGGATTTGGCACAAAGAGCTGGGAAAAAAGGGGTTCAGGAATTCCTGTCCTACTACTTCAAAGCTCCTCAAACTCATCCGGGGATCGATGCTGTCCACGCACTATCAGAACAAGAATTCAAGCTCCTTAATTGGATGCGAGAACTGATGGGTGAAGAAGTCATTACCAGTCTGGGGTTAGACTATGTCGAATAAAAAATGGAAGGAATTACTTACGTCCGGCGGAACTTACAATTCTGCTGGACATTTTTTTATACAAAATTAAAAACACCTGCAAGGGTGTTTTTTGGTGGACCGGGTGGGATTCGAACCCACGACCAATTGATTAAGAGTCAACTGCTCTACCGACTGAGCTACCGATCCAAAATATTATTTCCAAGTTATACAAAGAAAAGTATAGCAAAAGCTCCTTTATAAATCAACCCCTAAAAAGTGATGACAGAGCGCAAAACTAGTTTTCTCTCGCTGGTTCGGGAGGCATACCAAATGCGTCAGCTCCATCTACACTAACCGATTGGAAGCTGCTATTTTCACTTAATTTTTTCTCCAGAGATTCATGGTTAGAAAGCTTCACTCGAACAATTCTATCTAAAATACCGTCGGCA
>CAZSSN010000057.1:0-2848 GCA_964609785.1 uncultured Candidatus Saccharibacteria bacterium
GTAAGCGAAACAATAGGTCAAATAGCCCACAACGGAGCCAATAATTGCACCTACAAGGATGTCTGTTGGCCAGTGCCATCCCATTACAACACGACCAACACCCGCGATAACAGAAGTCGCTATTAAGATTGATCCTAGAATTGGGTGGAACAGAAACACCACTGACGCGACCGAAAAATATGCAGCCGTATGACGTGATGGGAAGGAGTCGTGGTGATCATCCCGGAAAGAAAAAAACTTAGTTTCTTCAGGCTTCGTATTATATCTTTGATATGGCCTAACCCTCTTTACGAACTGATTAATGAAAGATACGACAAGTCCACGAGAAAAAACAAAAGATAGAATCGACAAACCAATAAGCGCTTGCCAATTTTCGTGTAAATCAGGATTTACAAAAATCCAAACTGCCACTAAACCAAAAATGACGAAAGCGTAGTTCCCCCAAAAAATCCAAAAATATTTATACACCATGCTTTCATTGATTCTCTTTTGAAAATGTTTATACTCTTTTTCAGCGATCATAATTTTAGTTTCTTATTAAATAAATAATGACTATCACTGCTGCCAATGCAAATCTGTACCAAGCAAAAATAGCAAAAGACTTATTCGCAATGTAACGCAGCATATATTTAATAGCAAGGAATCCAAAAATCATTGCTGAAAAGAATCCAACAATCACTGGGCCTAAATTATCTATTTGTGCAATGTCTGGAATTTTTAATACACCAGCTCCAAGAATTATCGGCACAGACATTAAAAAGCTAAACTTTGCCGCGGCTTCACGAGTAAGCCCTTGGGCTAGTCCGGCTGTTATTGTTGCACCGCTTCTTGAAATACCAGGAACGATTGCTGCTGCTTGAGCAAAACCAATTAGAATCGCATTACCCCAAGATGTGTCGTTTAAAGATTTAAGCTTATGACCATATTTATCTGCAAGTAATAGAATAAACCCTACTACCGCTAAAGTTACAGCAATTAGAATTGGATTACGAAAAGCTGTTTCGACTTGATTTTCGAAAATCTTGCCGATTACCGCCGCTGGGATTGTCGCAGCGATAATTAGCCATGAAAGTTTTTGATAAATATTTTCTTTGAAGTTTCTAGTACTCGGGAGCACGGAGTGAAAAAAACCACGCGCTAAATTCCATATATCTTTTCTGAAATATGCGACCACCGCAATTAAGGTACCCCAGTGAAGCGCAATATCGAAAGCTAAGCCTTGATCTGGCCAGTTAAAAAGATATGGCGTAATAATTAAATGAGCCGAAGAAGAGATTGGCAAAAATTCACCAAGCCCTTGAACTGCGCCTAATATAAATGCTTGAAATAATTCCATTATAATTTCTATTCAATCCCCGGTACAGGAAAACCTAAAGAGAATTCTTTGACTTCCTGTTTAATTTTTTCGTGTAGGCCAGTGTCTTCAGGGTTTTTCAAAACTTGCACCATCCAATCAGCAACCTTTACCATATCTTCTTCTTTGGCACCGCGCGTAGTAATTGCAGGAGTCCCTAATCGAATACCGCTCGGGTCCATTGGACTGCGAGGATCATCTGCAATCATATTCATATTCAAAGTAATTCCAACGGTATCTAACAACTCCTGAGCCTGTTTACCGGTAACATTCCACGACTTTACAGCATCAACAAGAATTAAATGATTACTAGTGCCGCCAGTAATTAAATGGCCACCGCGCGCAATAAGTTCATCAGCAAGCTTAGAAGCGTTCTTAATAACTTGCGCTGCGTAATCTTTAAACTCAGGCCTGAGCGCTTCACCGAAAGCAACTGCCTTTGCAGCAATGTTATTCATATGTGGCCCACCTTGAAGACCAGGGAAAACAGATTTATCAATTTTCTTGCCAAGTTCTTCAGCACGAGGTCCGGCGCACATAATCATTCCACCTCGAGGTCCGCGCAAAGTTTTGTGAGTTGTTGTTGTAATAATATCGAAGCCATCATCGAAAGGATTACGAAGCTGTCCACCAGCAATAAGGCCAGCGATGTGTGCCGCATCCATCATAGTAATTGCGCCAACTTCATCAGCTATAGATTTCATCTTGGCGTAATCAATTTCTCTTGGGTACGCAGAAAACCCTGCGAGAATTAATTTTGGTTTTTCTCGCAAAGCAGTTTCACGCAGAGCATCATAATCTATTTCGCCAGTGGAGACGTCTTTCATTCCATAGCGAACAAAGTTATATAGCTTGGCCATTGCTGTAACAGGATGACCGTGAGTTAAATGGCCACCGTGAGAAAGGTCCATTCCAAGCACTGTATCGCCTGGTTGAAGCAACGCAAAATACACCGCCACATTTGCTGGTGCACCACTTAACGGTTGTACATTAGCGTAGTCAGCTTTAAAGAGCTGTTTTGCTCGATCTATCGCTAATTGCTCTATTACATCGGTATTTTCCTGGCCACCGTAGTAACGCTTCCCAGGATAACCTTCAGAATATTTATTAGTAAAAACTGTTCCCAAAGCTTCCAAAACTGCTGCGGATACGTAATTTTCTGATGGAATCATCTCGATTCCCTCTTTCTGACGAAGCATTTCGTTGCGTAAACTGTCGTAAACGGTTTTATCTGACTTTTCTAGATTTTCGTAATTCATATATTTTAATCTTAACAAACTCTGGTCGATTTACAAAAGAGCTCTATATTAAGAAATAAAATAGGCTGAAAATTGCAGCGACAATAAACAGGGCAACGAAACTGCCAGTTGCCACAAAAACTACAATCCCGACTAATGCCGCTAGCATTTTGCCAATTGCTAACATTTGTTCAAACCCAATCACATACGGCAATATGTGGGTTTGTGCTGCTCTATCATATGTAAGCGCTGATAC
>CAZSSN010000058.1:0-2118 GCA_964609785.1 uncultured Candidatus Saccharibacteria bacterium
CCTGCAGATTTTGACAATAGTGCCTTAATATAGTATTCTTAAAAAGTAAATTTCGACAGTTTTGAAATAAAAATCAGCTTTTCAAGCAATCTCAAACAAATATAATACAGAATGTTTTTCGGACAAAAAAATTCCATGTTAGGGGTAGATATCGGATCATCTTCCATCAAGATTGTTCAGGTAGACCGTGGCGATAGCCTTCGTCTAAATACTTATGGCATGGTAGATATTGGTGATCCTATTTCATCTCAAACTACAGATGAAGAAGTTCATAAGTTAGCCGATTTACTGAAGAATCTAATGGAAAAGGCTCATGTGACTACAAAGAATTGTATCATGAGTTTGCCTAATTCCGCAGTATTTACTTCTGTTATTGATATGCCGAAGATGGGCGACAAAGAAATGGAATCTGCTATGCAGTTTGAGGCAAAAAAGTATGTCCCTTTGCCATTTTCTGAAGTCACTTTATCTTGGACCATCATTTCTGAAAATGAAGATGGGGCAAGTTTGAAAGTTCTGTTAATTGCAGTACCTAATCAAATTAGAGATATCTATATTAAGTTGTTTCAGTTGGCAGGATTGAACTTAGAGATTATTGAGATTGAAGCTTTGTCTCTAATTCGCTCGTTAGTTGTAGATAAAGAAAAAAATGATGTTATAATAGACATAGGAGCAAAAGTCACTGGGTTAAACTTTGTACGCCACGGAACTTTGCAACTGACACGCAACCTAAGCATTGGTGGAGATACAATTACAGATCGAATTGCTCAAGCCTTGAACCTAAGTGTGCCAAGAGCAGAACAGTTCAAAAGAGACTTCGGATTGCAAGGCACTGACTTTCTTCCTGAAGCTGTAAAACCTGTGTTGAGTGTTATCAAAACAGAAGTCGCTCAGATCATCGGAATATACAGCGCTAACAATGTAAATACTGATAGAATAGTATTAGTTGGTGGCGGCGCTCAACTTCCAGGAATTCTAGAATATTTCCAAAATGAACTTTCAGTAAAGACTGTACTAGGAAATAGCTTAGCCCAAGTGAATTATGATGACGCAGTTAAGCCGATAATTTCTAGATATGCCCTCCACCTCACAATAGCGGTTGGGTTAGCGATCCGAGAAGAGACATAGAAACCAAATAAAAGAATCAAATAAAAATAGATGTCTGAAATAAACTTATTACATAGCGATGCAGTTAGTGGGGAATCCAGTGGTGGCTATATAGCTACTATCGTTTCCCGAGTCCTTTTGGTTTTGCTAATTGTGGCAGTAATTGGCTATGCCTTTTTATATATTTACGGCTGGAGCACTGAAAAAACTCTAACTAACGTAAAGCAACAAGTTCAAACTTTGCAGTCAGAGGCTTTGGCTAATACTGATCGTAATGAGTTGGTAACTCGCCAAGAACAAATCATTGAATTAGAAACTTTAATTAGCGAACACGTGTATTGGTCTTATCTGCTTCCTGAATTAGCTAGAGTAACTTTGCGATCAGCTCAATATACAGATATAGAAGCAACCAAAGATGGCAAGCTAAACCTGGCTGTCAGTCTAGCTACCTACCCTGATGTAGAAAAATATATGCAGATCTTTGATTTGCCTGAATATAACCAACAGTTTAGCAATGTGCGCATTTTAGGAATTGATACAGTTCAAAAAGAAGCTTCAATTGAGATTCTTTTGCGTTTGCAATTGAACTTTAATCCTGAATACATTAAGGGAAGAATGTAATTATATGGCTTTAACAACACCTCAACCTCAAAATACAACTGAAACTCACAGCAAGGATTTTGGTAGCCCAATAGTGCAATCTATACTCTTAATTATTGTATTGGTTTTGTTCTCTTGGTTCATCCTGCGTCCTAAGCTTTCAACATCTGCCGAGCAACGCAGCAACCTTAAGGCTGCCCAGACTCAGTTAGCAGGAATTAAGAATGATAAGCAAGAATTAAATAGACTTGTTGATGATTTACGTGCTGCCTCTGACGAAGTAGCTAAGGTAGATGAGGCTTTGCCACTTACCGGACGTGTTAGCAAGGTATATGTACTCCTAGATAACTATGTTCGTTCTTCTGGTATGACTTTAACTCTTATCAGTGCTGATGATACTTCAAAAGCAAT
>CAZSSN010000058.1:2128-2406 GCA_964609785.1 uncultured Candidatus Saccharibacteria bacterium
CAGCAGGGGAAAAACAACTATTAGAAAATCCATACCAGCCTGGCCTTCAATTACACGCAGTCACACTGACAACTTCTGTCACTGGAACTATGGAACAATTTAAGAACCTGCTTCAATTAATAGAAACAAGCGGCCGTGTTTTGGATATTGATTCTGTAGAAGTTATTGGCGGAGAGCCTTTAACGAAGTTTAGAATCACAGTCAAAGCTTACGCGTATGAAAAATTAGATGGAAAAATCACTGAATAATGAAAATTAAACAAACCATAATTTTAATAG
>CAZSSN010000059.1:0-2342 GCA_964609785.1 uncultured Candidatus Saccharibacteria bacterium
CACAAAAATTGGAAGAAACAGTTAAGGCGTTTATTGCAGAGCATGAGTTAGATACTGGCTCCGTGCTTTGGCCTCTTCGCTATGGAATGACTGGCGAAGATAAAAGCCCAAGTCCTTTCGAGGTCACTGCTACAATTTTCTTAGGTTTAGGGCGCGAAAATGTAATGAGTCGCCTACAACAGGGGATAGATTTATTAGCGTAAAAATTGTTTAGAATTTTGCCCCAAATGTGATATAATTTGAGTAATGTTTACTCAAAGATTAGAAACCAAAACTATCTATAAAATCGTTATTTTAACCGCATTAATTGGTTTAATTAGTGTTGGATTTTTTGTTTTCTTGCTTACTTCAGCGGGGAACTCGGCTTTAGCCGCTAATGATCAAAAAGATATCTTAAACGATAAACTGCGCAGGCTCCAAGATCAGATTAATAGCTATCAACAGTCTATTAACCAAACCAGGAAACAAGGGGCTAGTTTACAGAACGAAATTAGTATTTATGACAACCAGATTGCGTCTTTAGAACTCCAAATTCAGGCTAATGAAACCCAAACTGAAGACACTAATTTACAGATTACTGAGCTGCAGACCCAAATAGATCGCCGTCGTTTAGAAATTGAAGAAAATAGAGTTATATTAGGTCAGCTAGTTGTTCAGCTTGCTGAGTTGGACGATAAGTCTTTCTTGAATATTGGTTTAGGCACAGACAACTTTTCATCATTCTTAGATCAAATTCAATATAACAGAAGTATTACACAACAAGTTTATACTTTAGTTGCGAAAATTAAGGAAATTAAAACAAAGCTAGAAGTTCAGCAAGAAGATTTGAAGAAGTCATTACAGAAGCTCAAGGAGCTTTCGGGACAACTTGATATCGCAAGACAAGCTTTAGATGAAGACCGTTCTTCCAAAGCTAATTTACTCGCTCAAACCAAAGGAACAGAAGCTAATTATAAAAAACTTCTTAACGCTAGTAATGCCGAAGAAGATAAAATTCAAGCTGAGCTTTATAATTTAGACGCAGGTGCTCGTCAACGTGCGGGTAACCCAACTATTTCTGCGAAGAAAGGTGTACTGGGGTGGCCAATGGACGGCATAATGACCCAAGGGTATGGTAATACAGGGTTCACATCACTTGGGTATAATTTCCACAATGGAATTGACTTAGCCGCTCCCGCTGGTAAGCCAATTTATGCAGCGGCGGATGGTACTGTGGCGCATTGTAATTCTAGTCAGGCTGCTTACGGCAACTGGTGTACTATTTATCATACTGTTGATACAAATAGTGGTGCTCGCGACATTGTGACTTTGTACGCTCATATGCGCTCAGTCGTAGTTTCCCCTGGTGCTACGGTTAAGCTTGGTGACTTAGTTGGTTATGAGGGTAATACTGGTAATACGACTAGATTATTATACGGACCTGATCGTGGCTATCATTTGCATTTCACTGTCTTCGACAGAAAAGGATATACAGTAACTAAAGGATCTTATGGAAACTATATGGTGCCGTCAGGCGTAACTTACAACCCACTTAGCTTCCTTGGTAGATGATCAAACCATTCCTAAATTTTTTGAAAAACTTAGCGCCTAGTCGCCAAACAGGGCGGGCAATACTTACTGGTTTTTTCATTGTGCAATTACTGTTTGGGTACATGGGAGCAATGCAGGTTAATACTGTTCACGCCCAACTAATACCTAACGCATTAAACTCAAATACAAATAGTAGCCCGGCTGCTATTAAGGTTCCGGTGTATAGTGGAGTTGAGGATAGTATTAAAAACTTTTTATGTGTCCCGGATGATAACAATTTAGGCACAGCTCTTTTTGATTGTATAAGTAAAGTTTACAGATTCGGAATTGCTTTCGGTGGTATTGCGCTAGTTTTCTTCATTGTCTTTGCCGGGTATTTGTACATTGCCGGTGGGGAAGCGAGCAAGGGCAAAGGTAAAACGATTTTCACTACGGCGCTCACAGGTATGGCCATCATTCTTTCTAGTTATGTACTATTGAGATTTATTAATCCGAATTTAGTAATTATTAAACCAATCCAAACTCCAATTTTTCAGGCAGGGGATTTACCTAGATGTGAGGATGTAGGGTTCCAAGGTAATTGTGTGCTGCCGAGTGGTAACGTACAGATTACTTCAAACGGTGGAAATGGTGCCGCGTATGGTGGCAGAGGCTGTAAGCCAATCACAAATAATAATTCTCCAGCTTCTATTGATAACCTCTCTAAAACATGTTGGGGAAAATTTGGAGCACAGGTTGTAAAGAATGCTTCTATAGTTGCTGCGAACGAAACAGGTGGCCGTCCGATCGATGTTTTCGCGGGATCTTGTGGA
>CAZSSN010000060.1:0-2308 GCA_964609785.1 uncultured Candidatus Saccharibacteria bacterium
TTCGGATCGAGGTATGGACCTTTTTTTAAACTTCTAGACATAATGAATTAATTACTTGGATTATTTCGCGTGCTTGTTGACACGGCGCTTAAGAATTAGACGACCGCTTGGCTTCTTCTTATCACGAGTACGAACGCCCATTGCGTGTCGACCCCAAGGAGTCTTTGGATACTTCAAACCAATAGGGTTAGAACCTTCACCACCACCATGAGGGTGATCTACCGGGTTCATCACTTTACCACGAACACTTGGTCTCCAACCCATGTGGCGAGAACGACCAGCTTTACCGATGCGAACGTTCATCCAATCAGGATTAGACATTGCGCCTATTGAAGCAGTACAAGTTTCGCGAGCACGGCGGATTTCACCGGAAGGCATTTTTAGTAGAGCGTAACCACCTTCAATGTTCTGTAATAGTAGACCGCTTCCAGCACTGCGAGCAATTTTGCCGCCGTGACCAGGAATTAACTCTACATCGTGGATTACTGTGCTAACAGGAATTGAAGATAAAGGTAAACGGTTGCCTGGTTGGATTTCAGCAGTATCAGAGAAAATTACTGTATCACCTACTTTAAGTCCTTGCGGAGTTAAAATGTAGCGTTTAACTCCATCTTTGTAAAATACTAGGGAGATGAAAGCTGTGCGAGTTGGATCGTATTCAATAGTCTTAACAACTGCAGGAATATCTTTACGATCAACACGAGAGAAATCTACTAAGCGAAGTTGCTTCTTTGCACCGCCACCTTGGTGACGAACAGTGATTTTTCCTGTGTTATTGCGTCCAGCTTGCTTGCCTTTAGAAACAATCAGACCTTTTGGAGTCTTAACTGTCTTGCTTAGGACTGCATTATAATCTATAACGCTAGCGAAGCGACGGCCAGGGGTTATTGGTTTGTATAGTTTTACTGCCATAGGATTATGATGGTTCTACTAAATCAATTTTCTTACTGTCCGGCTTTAGAGTGACGATTGCTTTCTTGTAAGCAGAAGTTGTGCCAGTTCGACGGCCAAAGCGGCGAGTTTTTCCAGCCACTGTGATCATGTTTACTGTCGCAACTTTCACTCCGTAAAGAGCTTCAACTGCTTTGCGAGCTTCAATCTTGTTAGTCTTCGGTAGTACTGTGAATACGTATTTGTTAATTGCATTCATCTTGCCAGCTTTTTCTGAAATTCGAGGTACGACTAAAGCGCGTGAGCTAGAAGCATCAAGCGTGATAGTTTTTGCAGGAGTTTCTTCAGTAACTACTGCTGTAGCTTCTGCTACAACTGGAGTTGCTTCTGTTTCTTCTGCTGTATTCTCTTTTTTAGAAAAAATTGCCATTGGGATAAATTAGTAGAGTAAATTATTTAACGGTTTCTTTGACTTCTTTTGCTGTTTTAGCAGCAGGGGCTTTCTTAACTGCGGTCTTCTTAGCTGTTGCTGCTACAACTTTCTTTGGTGATTTTGCAGACTTCTCGTAATTAGCGTTAGCTTTTAAATAAGTCTTTTCAATCACTTCTAGGCTTTCCTTTAGGATTACCATTGTATCAGCTTTTAAGATATCTGTTACATTCAAACTTGCTGCTATTGTAGATTCAAGATTTGGAATGTTACGAGAAGCGCGGACTAATTCTTGTTGCTTCTTAGGCATTACAAGTAATTGCTTTTTGCCCAAGCCATTTAGCTTGCTTTCAAATGAAGCCATAACTTGTACAAAGTTTTTAGTCTTTGCGTTTTCAATGTTCATTCCTTCAACAACAATTAGCTTGCCATCATTAACTTTATCGGAAAGTGACATAAACAATGCTTTAGTCTTAGCTTTCTTGTTAATCTTCAATGACCAGTTGCGATCTGAAGTTGGACCAAAAGTGATTCCACCATGACGCCAGATAGGGCTACGAGTAGATCCTACACGAGCGCGGCCAGTACCTTTTTGCTTCCAAGGTTTCTTACCACCACCACTAACCTCACCGCGAGTCTTGGTGTTAGCCAAGCCCTTACGAGCGTTAGAAGCCTGAACACGTACGGATTCAGCAAGTAAATGAATAGATGGCTTAACACCATAGATCTTTTCATTCAACTCGATTTCGCCGACTACTTCAGCTTTTTGATTGTAAACAGAAATTTTCATAATCTAGATTAATATATAGAGTAAAGATAACTCGCTACTTATTTCTTTTTCTTACCGTTATCTGGAGCAACCTTTACTAAAGGTTTTGTAACGCCAGTAGAAGTAATGCGAACCATGCCGCCAGTAGCACCAGGGATAGCACCAGAAACCATCATCAAACCTTTTTCTACATCAACGTCTACTACTTGTAGGTTTTT
>CAZSSN010000061.1:0-2233 GCA_964609785.1 uncultured Candidatus Saccharibacteria bacterium
GCGTGATTAAGGCAGGGATTTTATCGATCCCTGCCCTTGATTTTTTCGTTTATCTATGCTATAATACCAATAGAAGTTAGTCACGTGCCTTATTTGGCACTTCGAAACAAAAACACAATTGAATAGGCTTACTAAACCAACAAAATAATTGGTTAAGCCACAAATAAAAAAACAAAAATCAATGCAATCAGTCTCAGCCGTATTTTCATATGGATCTAATTTTCGATCTTTGGAATTTCCAACTTTTCGAAAGTTTTTTGTATCTGCACATGATCATATAATTCCTCACCCTCGAAACAACTATCATCCCCATATTCTTAGTCATAGAATGCTAGCTTTGCTTTCTCTTCTGTTGTTAACAGTTAAGATTGCGGCAGTTTCTTTGGTAGCTGTTGGACCAATTGTTAATGTAGAAGCTTCGGCGATTACTTCGAGCACAGTCATTAGCTTAGCTAATCAGGCTAGGTCAGAAGCAGGTCTAGGGACTTTGACTGCTAACAGCCAACTGGCTAGTGCGGCTCAAGCAAAAGCAAACGACATGCTAGCTAAGCAATATTTTTCTCACAACACTCCCTCTGGTGATACTCCTTGGACTTTCATTAAAGCTTCTGGGTATAGCTATGTCACTGCTGGTGAAAACTTAGCTATTGATTTTACTGAAGCTGAAAGTGTGCAAACTGCTTGGATGAATAGCCCAGGTCACCGCGCTAACATTATGAATAAAACTTTTCAAGAAATTGGAATTGGAATTGCAAAAGGAATGTACAATGGTCATCAGACTACAATTGTAGTTCAGATGTTCGGTACACCGATTGCGCAGAAAGTTTCTTTACCTGAAGCTCCAACTCCAGTAGCTCAGCCGGCAGCGCCACAACCTGCTCCAGCGCAAGCAACTCCGGCACAGGTTGTCCCAGCTCCAGCCCAGCAACAACCAGTTGCTCAGCAGCAAGCTGCCGCTTCGCAAAATAATGCGACTGTAGCACCTTCAGCTCCTGCAGCAATAGAGCAGCAATCTGCTTTGCCTGCAACTCCAGTGGGGCAGCAACCCGTAGAAATTAAATCTACTGAGACATCATTACAAGGTAATCAAATTTATATTAATGTGACGGCTTCAAGCGAAGCTACTAAGTTGCTTGCAAATTACGGTACTAGCAGCATCATGTTAGACCCAGCTGGAAATAATGAATGGTACGGATACATCCCGTTGGCTAGTTTAAATTCAAACATCAATTTGTTGGTCTATGCTTTCGATATAAATGGCAACTTTGCTAAATCAGAAGTTAGTCAATTCTCATCATCGTTAAATCCTACTTTGGAAAGTGGTAACGTTGAAGGGGCTTCGATTAGCGTTCTGGGAAAAGTTATAAATCCAAAAGAATGGGAACAGAATGTGATTCTTGCGGTCCTTGGATCCTTGATCTTATGTTTGATTATAGCGATTGCAATTCGTCGCCATGTTCAGCATGTTGGCTTAGTTGCTAATACTGCATTCGTAGCCATGCTTGCTGCGTTCATGCTGATGGTTTAAAACTTCATTGTTGATCATCGTTTAAAAATAAAAAATACAGCCAGATGGCTGTATTTTTTATTGGTGGACCCTACCGGGATCGAACCGGTCACCTCCTGCTTGCAAAGCAGGCGCTCTACCAGATGAGCTAAGGGCCCCCTCTTATACTTTTGATATTATACACTAAACTCCAGGTGTTGTCGTGGCTGCTCCGAAATCTAGGAAACCACCCATCCAGAGTGCAGCTAGGACTATGAAAGCTAGACCAACTAGTTTCCACCATGTATATGTTCCAGATAAAGGAGAAGCTAAGTACTTCTCAGCAAAATCTATTTTGCCAGTTTGCTGGGTGATCCAGAAAGAATACTTTATCATCGCTATTCCAAGGATCATGACTAGTGGACCGAGAACATATCTCATAGTTTGTGTTTTTGCTAATGGTGGGCGATTCAGGAATCGAACCTGAGACCTCGTCATTATCAGTGACGCGCTCTAACCATCTGAGCTAATCGCCCTAAATCTTTAATTTATATAGTAACTTTTCGTATTGTAACAAATTGAAACGATTTTGACAATAGTGCCTATAATATAGTATTCTTAAAAAGTAAATTAGCGCAAACCTGGAGCTCATTCTCAGGAAATAGATATAAAAATCAAAGAATGTTTTTTGGACAAAAAAATTCCATGCTCGGTGTAGACATAGGCTCTTCTTCTATTAAGATTGTA
>CAZSSN010000062.1:0-2217 GCA_964609785.1 uncultured Candidatus Saccharibacteria bacterium
TATGGAGAGGTCGCATAGTGGCCTAGTGCGGCGGTTTGCTAAACCGCTGTACGGTTGTAAAGCCGTACCGAGGGTTCGAATCCCTCCCTCTCCGCCAGAGAAAAATTGGATTAAGCCCGCAAGGGCTTTTTTAATATGCTACAATATAAAGACTTTAGGCTTGTTTAATCCTTTAAAATCAACTGTAACAAAGCCAGAATACTGCCGTCTATATGAATGACACAGCTCATTCCAACAATATAAATCCAGAAGCTCTTAAAGATTTAGAGCAGATCCTCCGTCAGGCGCAAGCCGGTTCTGAGGCTGCTTTAACTCAAATTTACAATGCTTACTTCGAGCGAATCTATCGATTTGTTTTCTATCGAGTTTCCCACAAAGAAACTGCTGAGGATCTAACTGAAGATATTTTCGTAAAATTGTTTAAGAAACTAAAAAATCTTGAGCAGCTCGGAGCATTCGAAGGTTGGCTGTTCCAGATAGCTCGTAATCAAGTTATTGATTACTACCGTCGGAAAAAACAGCTAGTCCCTCTCGAAGAAATTGAGAACACTTTAGAGTATGAAACGAATCTTGTCGATACAGTGAATCTAAAAACTGAGCAGACAGTATTCATCAAGCTTCTCAAAGAACTTACACCGGAACAACAGCAAGTCATCAAGTTAAAATTCTTAGAAGATATAGACAACGATATCATCGCAGAAATGATGAACAAGACAGAAGGCGCAATTAGAGTAATCCAGCACCGAGCAATTGCAAAGCTGAAAGAATTAATTGATGAAGTTGCCGAGCGCAATAACTCAAATCTCCAACCATAATGACAACCCATAATCAAATTCCAGACGAAATATTTGCACAAGCCTTAGCTCGCCTACAAAATGGCGAATCCATTGAGGCTATTGCAGCAAATTACGAAGGTTATCAGCAAGAGCTGACTAACCTGCTTTTTGTTGCACAAATGGGTATGGGAATTCCAAAGATTACACCTCCGACTCCTTACAAAGCATACCGATTTACCGATACAGTAGCGGCTACTAAAGGATTCACAGAATGGTTAGCATATTTCCGAGTAGCTGTTATTCCTATTGTATTAGTAATAGTCCTTGTTGGTGGTAATAAGTTTGCAAATGGCGTTGAAGGAAGTTTACCTGGCCAAAAACTATACAGCTTAAAACGTGCTAGCGAGCAAGCTCGCCTAAGCCTAACTCGTGATCAGGATAAAGTTGCTGACTTGCACGTTGAATTCATGCAAAACCGTATCGATGAAGTTAAAAAAGCGGCAGACGAAGGTGATGAAAATAGCGAAAAACTAGCCATTGCTGAACTGAAATCTCAAACTGAAAAAACTTTTGCTGAAGCTGGTCCAGTTGCAACAGCTAATGCTATTTCTAAGCAGGATTCCACTCTTCTAGAAAACCTTGTCGCAATTAACAAACAGCAAAAAGATGTTCTTGCTGAACTAAGCACAAGCAGCGAGAGCGACAGTGCTAAAATCGTTGCAGTCACAGCCTTAGAAGAGAACAAAAAGAATGATGTCACCCTAGCTAAGATTATTGCTACTGTTAACGATCAAACTATGGCTGACCTGCCAAATAAAGTTTCTGTAACTGGAGATATCACTTTCTACAATGGAGTTAGGATAGCTGTTGAGAAGAATGTATTCGCAATAAACGACAACACTACTTTCACAGGGATTGATGGTTTAGATATACCAACATCCGAAATTGCAGCGAAAACTATCTATGGCCGAGTAACTGTTATTGGCACACGGATCGAGAATGGAATTTTGGTCGCAAAGCAAGTAGTTCTTGTGGCAGCGGAAACAGAAGGATCTCAAGATGGTACTGTTAAAGGTGAGAGCACAATTAAACCAATCGTAAAGCCAATAGTTAAACCAGTTGAACCTACCAACACTAACACAACCCCTCCAGTGACTGAGCCAGAAACACCTACCAAGGCAACTGGCAGCTACATCACTGAGCCAAGCTCTCAGCAATATGCTCCTTAATCGCTCTGGGACATTCGACCAGTAAAATTACTGGTCACTTGCCCCGAAACGATAGTACTGACAGAAACAGAAATTACAAAAAAACAGGCCTTATCTAGAGTATGGCCTGTTTTTGTTTTTTAAAAAAAGTGCTATAATTCTCTAGTAATTGCGACGAGGAGAGGTCGCATAGTGGTCTAGTGCGGTAGTCTTGAAAACTACTGAGGGTAAAC
>CAZSSN010000063.1:0-2175 GCA_964609785.1 uncultured Candidatus Saccharibacteria bacterium
GCTTTTGCTTTTGTTAATTCTGTTTCGTTGCCACTAGCCAACACCATTCTGAATCCTGAAATGATGATAATAATCACAGCCACCATACCTATAAGCGCAAAAAGAATTCTCAAAATAGTTGCTAACAACTCTGGGAGGGTGTCTCTCTCAAGAGGATTCCAAAAGTCACCAATCTTTTCATCAAGCCCTTTATCAAATTTACTACTAACGTCTGTATTAATGTTCTCATTCGGGTTTCCAGTGTTTGTATTAGCGTTAGCGTTAGCATTCGTATTACTAACAGCGGCTCCACCGGCGGTAACTTTTTTTGCTAGTCCAGTGTTTACCACCTGTGTAAAATCATCCCAACGCAGGTTCGGACTAATGGTAAGAGTATTGCCATTTAGATTTTCGAATAAATTAGTAACTGTTCGTGTATAAGTTGCATCATATTTATTAAAGTCGGGGTGTTGAGCGTTGTTATTTACTCTCTTAAAATCTGCTCCGCTCATATAAGTTGTGGTAGATGGAAAAACGAATCCTCCATCGCTTTTGCCTGTCTCATCTTTCACCTCAGCAAAAACATTCCACATTGGTGATTTACCATTTATGGGTGCAATAATACATCCCAGAGTCCTAACTGTCACCGTCATTTTTACACTTTGATCTCTCTTAGTGACTTTTGCAGGAGTTGTAGAAAAACTATTAACAATAGGGATGCATTTTTTAAACTCATCGGGAACTTCTGTTGCAGCATTTGTAGTTAAAGGCTGAAAGAAAAGTGTTGCGCCAAATACTGACGAAACAAAGATAAACAAAACCGTAGCAACTGAGAAATTATATAGTTTTAACTTTAAATTAAAATTCATCGTTTTAAAGAATTCTTTGGATAATTGTAACGATTGCAAAAGACATAAAGGCTACGACCAAACCAATAATGGCCCAGACTATTCCCTTCTTAGCCTTTTTTAACTGATCTGGGTTATTGCCTCCGGTTAGCATGCGGAAACCTGAGATTATAATTACCACAACTGCGGCCATTACTATTAGTGCCAAAATAATATAGATAATCTGATTAAACACACCTGGCAATGTAGATACAGGGAACGGATTGGTTATTTTAGCTATTTCGACCTCAGCAGACGCTTTAGGTGTACTCTTGTTGGTATTGGTCGCATTAGTATTTGCTGCTGGTTTAGCATTAACGTTTTTATTATTCTGAGCGATTTTTTGTGCTAAAAGTATTTGCATAGTATTAATATATTACTTCCCGCCATTCTGAATGTAATCAAGTGGGCTTGATAAAATACTTCCACCGCTTTTAACACCTATGCTCAGACTACCGGCAAAAATCGCGTTGATAATAATGAAAGCCGCTGCTACCAAGACTAATCCTATAACAGCACCAGATATTCTACCTTTGGCTGCTTTAAGCTGTTCTTGACCTTGGGAGTAAACCATCATAAACCCAGCATAAACGATTGCAATTACAGCGATGAATCCTGCCATCGCAATGAGGTAGTTAATAATAACTACGAAGGCAGAAAATAGGTGACCAATCTGACAGGGGTTTGTTGCTTCGTTCCCGCAAGGTACAAAACCACCCGCATCGCCATTCTGAGTTGTTGTTGTATTGGTTTTTTTGGTGCCACCTGCATCTTGTTGAGCTGAAGCAGCACCGTTGGCTGCCGCAATAAGTTTCTGCGCAGCCTTATTTTCTTCTTCTATTGCAGACTTCTCTGCTTGAGCATCTGTTTTCTTAGCAGTTTTAGCAGAGGCATAAGCAGTCTGGTATACTGCTATCAATCCACTACGTGTTGTATCTGAAATATTCTGCGCTTCTTGTTTAGTTTTCCCTTGACTTAAAGCTGTCTGATAAAGTAGCGAAGCTGTTTGCTCAGCAATAGTTGTAGCTTCTGCAGATTGCGCCTGCACAACAACTACAGGTTCAAGCTGAGCATAGACCATTCCTAAAGTTGCAAACAAAGATACAGCAATAATTACCTTGCTTAAACTAGTAGATACAACATTTTTTATTTGACGCAATATTTTTGTCATTCGATTTATTTTCTTATCAAAGATAGAGTACTAGCTTGCGACTGCGCTCGAGTCAAAGCTTGTTCAACTGGCTGGCCACGCAAACCAATATTATCAATCATGTCACCGATGATTGCATCAAACTTTGCTTCATCTGCT
>CAZSSN010000064.1:0-2174 GCA_964609785.1 uncultured Candidatus Saccharibacteria bacterium
GGACAGTTTTCACTTCCACTTTCTTCACCTTTTTCTTTTGCTGCTGCTCAAGCTTCTTTTGTTGGTATTTAAACTTGTCATAAGTGATAAGTTTTACTACCGGAGGCTTGGCTTGTGGCGAAATCTCGACTAAATCCAGCCCATGTTCGTCGGCTAACTTCAACGCTTCGGAAAGCGTCAAAATACCTAGCTGTTCGCCCTCATCATTAATGAGACGAACCTCTGGAGCTGTTATTTGATGATTTATGCGAGATGTTTGCATTCGTGGGATTATTATAGCTTTTATTGGAGAATTTGTCAAAAGGAATAAATAAGGACTACGGATAGCAAAAAGCCGCCCGATTGGGCGGCTTCTCTCGTCGTTTGGGTGCAAGTACACCACATACCTCTGCGAATATTATTATGATAGCATTCCTTGGACTTACGTCAAGGTGGTGGACCTCCCGGGACTTGCACCCGGATTCTACCTTTCGCAGAGGTATGTCCTAACTACTTGGAAGAGAGGCCCACGTCCTCCTAGTTTAAAGAGCAGTGTATCAAGATTAGTTAAATGATTTTTAAAGTTTTTATAAATCATTAAAAATGGTAATATATAGATATAGAAAATCAAGTCTTGAAACTCAAACAAATTTGCAAAAATGAAAATTGAAGAAATAGTTACAAGGGCAGCGGAAGCTCCGGCACAGGCTTTGGACTCTGCAATTTTAGGAAGTAAAAAAGCGAGTCGAGTTATTTTTAGTAAGCGGCCTTTGAAGCGTGCAGGAAACTATTGGCACTCACTTGGGCCTGGCTTAACTACGGGTGCATCAGATGATGACCCAGCAGGAATCGCAACTTATTCGCAAACAGGTGCTATGTTCGGATTCCAGTTAGCATGGTTAGCGCTTTTTACATTTCCATTGATGTCTATTGTACAAGAGATGTGCGCGCGTATTGGTATGGCCACGGGTCGGGGACTGGCAAAGAACATTAGTCAAGAGTATTCGAAGAACGTTCTTTATGGCGTGACTTTGTTGTTGTTAATAGCAAACGTATTTAACTTGGGTGCAGATTTAGGAGCGATGTCTAAAGCAGTACAGCTAATTGTGCCAGGTGTACCTTTTGTTGTTGCTATTGGTGCACTGACTATAATTAGTTTGGGCTTACAAATTTTTGTTAGTTATTCTTTGTATGCAAAGTATTTAAAATATCTATCTTTTGTACTACTACTTTACGTTGCAGCCGCTTTTGTTATTCCCGGATTGGATTGGGGTAACATTTTGCATCAAACAATTTTCCCTAGTATGCAATTTTCTCGTGATTCATTATTCTTAATCTGTGCGATTTTGGGAACAACCATTTCGCCGTATCTATTCTTCTGGCAGACCTCACAAGAAGTAGAAGATCGTCACTTGCTAGATGTCCAAGATGCGAAAAAGCATAGTTCAAGATTAAGACATCATGATTTAACTAAGGGTGAAGTTAAAAAGATGCGCACCGATGTTTGGTTAGGAATGTTTTTGTCTAACGCAGTTATGTTCTTCATTATTGTAACTTGTGGAGCAACACTTTTCCCTGCAGGCATAATGGTAGATAGCGCAGAAGCAGCCGCTACTGCTTTACGTCCAATTGCTGGACAGCAAGCTTATATTCTATTCGCTTTAGGAATTATTGGGACAGGTTTACTAGCGGTTCCTGTGCTAGCTGGTTCCGCCGCTTATGCACTAGCAGAAACTTTTGGATGGAAGGGTGGGTTGTACAAAAAGTTGAAGCACGCTCACGCCTTCTATGGGGTAATTATTATTGCGATGGTTGCGGGTATGTTAATGAACTTCACTGGTTTGGATCCAATCAAAGCTTTAATCTACTCTGCTGTCTTAAATGGCCTCATCGCTCCGGTAATTTTGTACTTCGTTGTAAAAATTAGTTCTGACAAAGAACTTATGGGCCGCTGGGTGAACCGCTCATTCATTACATGGGTTGGCTGGGTTGTAGTAGCCCTTATGACGATAGCTGGTTTGGCTGCCATAATTTCACTTATTATATAAAATTTAGACAACAAAAAACCGCTCTCTAATTAAATAGAGGAGCGGTTTTTTTGAAACTGATTAAACGCGTTGAACGTTTACAGCATTCTTACCCTTAGCAGAATCTTCAATTTCGAAGGAAACGTTGTCGCCTTCTTGGATTTCATC
>CAZSSN010000065.1:0-1901 GCA_964609785.1 uncultured Candidatus Saccharibacteria bacterium
CCAAACAGTTTCATTTATGAAAGTATTATTTGTTTGCAAAGGTAACTGGTTTCGCAGCCAGGTAGCAGAAGCCATTTATAATAAACTTACTAATAGCAGTAATGCCTATTCTGTTGGGACTTACGTTGGCGCTGGTGATGAGCCGGAAGGACAAATACTTTCTGACTTACCTATTAATGAGGATTTTTTTGTGGAGATGGAATCCCACGGATTAAAAATTCGTAGTAACAAAACCAAAAAGTTAACTACTGAAATGTTGAATGAATATGATGTTGTAGTTTCTATGGTTGAGGAGCCTTATATCCCAAGCTATCTAAAAGATAGTGGAAAAGTAATTTGGTGGGATGTTGCAAATTCAAATAATACTGATAAAGAAGTATCTAAAAGAACTTACAATCAGATTTATAAATTAGTTTTTAGTTTAATTAATAAGTGAGTTTATGCCAATTGATCAAAACCTGAATCTCCTTCTGAAAGAAGTTTGGAGAATAGATAATAAAGTGATGAAGAAAGAAGAATTAACTGAACAAGAAAAATCTTTTTACAATGAACACCTCTCTATAATAAAAGACTATTATGTAGAGAATTATATTTATTGGAAAGATAAGAATCGTTTAGGAGAATAATTTTATGATAAACATCACTTACTTTGTGCACGGCACAACAACAGACAATGAAGATAATGTTTCGTCAGGCTGGTTTGACGCAGAGCTTTCCACTTTGGGAATTAATCAATCCATTGAATTGAAAGATCAAATTAAGGACAAAAAATTTGATGTGGTATTTTGTTCTGATTTAAAACGTGCCGTTGATTCTGCTCATTTAACCTTTGATGATAGTGGCGTACCGATTATAGAAGACGCGCGGTTGCGGGAATGTAATTATGGTTACTACAATGCATGGCCATCAGAAACAGTTGAGCCATTGCAAGAGCATGCGATTACAGAAAAGTTTATTGATGGAGAAAGTTACGAAGATGTAAAAGCGCGCATTGCAGAGTTTGTGGAAATGTTAAAGAAAGATTATGATGGAAAGCATGTTGCGATTGTTGCGCACAAAGCTCCGCAATTATCACTTGATGTTTTGTTAAAAGGTTGGACTTGGGAAGAAGCGTTTGAAAAGGATTGGCGTAAAACAAAATCCTGGCAACCCGGTTGGGAATATATACTCGAATAGAAAAAAGACGGATTAACATCCGTCTTTTTTGTTTGCGCGACTTTATTAAAACTTTAACTTTTCTTTATCAAAGTTTTGGTTTTTCTTGAACTAGATTTTATCGAAGCTTTTGTACAATGAAATCTGACCCAACGCGCGTGCCTTGTTGTGGGCCTTGCGGGTGTTGTACCTGGTTTCGTCCCAGCCGAAATAAGAATCGTCTAAATAATCATTTAAGAAACGGGTAGCAAGGCCTAACATTACCAGTTTGCATGCTTGGGGGATAAGAGCTTGTTCTCTCTCTGAGAGGAGGCCTTTAGAAGTTGCTAAGTATCCGCGCATGAGTGCGTCGTAGACTTCAGTGTTAAAAGTGTTGTTTGGATCATCCTCCATTGCACCGCACCAAGAACGGACTGCGTCAGCTATTTCATAGAGAGGACTAAGAACTTGTAGAGTGTCGTAATCTATCATGCCAATTCCCTTGCCGCTTTCGTTAAACAGAAAGTTGGAGGCTTTTGGATCTGCGTGAATAATGCTCGTTGGTAGGTCGTCGGGTAAAAACAGCTTGGGAATCTCAGTGTGAAGCAGACTTGCCGCTTCACGAACCTGTTCGTCTGCATCTGCTGCGAACCGTTCTTGGTATTGGTCTAGTATGTCGAACCATAGTTTGTAGTTATGAGACTTTCGCCCACTATCTAAAGCCTTAGGATATTTTGCTAAAGCCGTATCTACTTCACCAAGAACTT
>CAZSSN010000065.1:1911-2168 GCA_964609785.1 uncultured Candidatus Saccharibacteria bacterium
TTGCCCGCTTCTTCTGCCATTGTAGTGCCTGTGCAAACTTCAAATGTTTCACCCGCGACACCTTTTAATAAACGCCAGCGCCATGCATTGCCTTCAGGACCAATCATACTACCTTGCTCACCATCATCTTCAACCCAAAGTTTTCCTTCATTTGTTTGCAAGAGAGTTTGAGCTTGTAAACCTTGTTCTCGCAAAAAGTGTGTCACGTGAAAATAATTATTCATTGAACCATCCATGGACACAGCAGGATGAACACA
>CAZSSN010000066.1:0-2002 GCA_964609785.1 uncultured Candidatus Saccharibacteria bacterium
GGGCATTTCCCATTTGTTATCATCAGTACTTTTTAAGATAAGATATTTACCCTTATATTTGATAATAGCTTTTTGGCTAATGAGAAAGAATGTATCTTTGTCTAATTTGTAATGCATAATATTCTCTGGAGGAGAGAGGGGGATTCGAACCCCCGAAGGGTTTGACCCCTTACTGCCTTTCCAAGGCAGCGCACTAGACCACTATGCGACCTCTCCAAGTAAATAAAATCTAGCTGAATTTTTAAATAAAACCTCTAAAATACAGTTTATTTTAACACTTAAAGTCACTTTTGTCGAGCTGCGCTATGAGTTGCTTGGGGAGGCTATTTACTGGTAAAGTAAGTATAGATATCCGCATAGCCAAACCTAGAAAACCGCTTATATATGGCAGATAATACCTTACAAGAGATTAAAGATCGGTTAGACCTCGTCGAGGTTATTTCAGGGTACATAGCTGTTAAGAAAAGCGGCACTAACTTTAAAGCAACTTGCCCATTTCACAATGAAAAGTCTGCGAGTTTAATGATCTCACCTCAGAAGCAAATTTGGCATTGTTTTGGTTGTGGTGAAGGTGGCGACGTTTTCGGTTTTGTAATGCGCTACGAAAATTTGGAGTTCAGAGAAGCTTTACAGCAACTTGCACACCGAGCAGGTGTGACTTTACCAGAGCGCTCCCCTCAGGCCGGACAGGAAAAGAAGGTTTCTGAAGACTTAGTGCGGATTAGTAATTTTGCTTCTAAGTTCTATCATAAACAGTTGTTAAACAATTCTGGGCCAAGCACTGCTGCGTTGAAATATTTACACGACCGTGGGTTAAACGACAAGACGATAGAGAGCTGGGAAATTGGCTATGCTCCTGATAGCTTTGACGCTTTGATTAAAGCATTGCAGGCAAAAGAAGTAACCTCTGTGAATGCCCTTCTGGCTGGAGTTGTTGCAAAGAACGATCGAGGCAATATTTTTGATCGATTCCGAGATCGGATTACTTTCCCAATTCATAATTTCTATGGAGATGTGGTAGGTTTTTCGGCACGCGTTATGCCAGGAGCAAAAGAGGATACAGCGAAGTACATCAATAGCCCTGAAACTCCTATCTATAGTAAGAGTAAAATTTTGTTTGGCCTGTTCCAAGCAAAAGCTGCGATAAGAAAAATGGATGAGGTGGTTGTTGTAGAAGGGCAGATGGATACAATCTCTGCGCACCAAGCAAGCTTTAGTAATACTGTAGCAACAAGTGGCACAGCGATGACTGAGGATCACTTGCGATTAATAGGTCGTCTTACAAAAAATATAAAGTTCTGCTTTGATTCCGACGCAGCTGGTCTTACCGCTCTTCGCAAAGCAGGCGAGTTAGCTTTATCTATGGGTTTTCGAGTGAAAGTTATTGTCATTGATTTAGCCGTGGCAAAGGATCCTGACGAGTTAATCCTCAAAGCGCCTGTGCAGTGGAAACGCGCTGTCCATGATGCAATCTGGTTTACAGATTATTACATGGATGTTGCAGAAAAGCAGTATCAGTTTGGCAGTCTTGAACAGAAGCAGTATTTGGTAGAAGAAGTAATTCCACTTTTGAAGTATGTCACTAACCCTTTAGAGCAAGGCCATTATATTCGTTCAATGAGTGAACGATTCGCAGTCACCGAAAATGAACTTCGCACAGCGTTGAAAGGTACATCATCAACAAAATTTGCTCCTGGTCAAACAGTTCCAGATCGTCGAGACAGTTTGCCGAAACCAGTCATGGTAACTCAGGAAAACATCCAAGAAAAAGAAATACTTGGTGGGATTTTAACATATCCAGAATACCGTCAGTTTGTAGCTGAAGAAGGTTTACCGAGTGAGTACATCTCTCCTCAAATGAGAGATATGATAAATGCTGCTCTAATTAATGACCCAACCCCTCAAAGTGCCCGAACTCCAGCTGCTCAGGCGCTTGCCAATGAGGCCCAGTTTATGGTAGAATCTAGTTTAGAAAACCTTGCGAACAATGACCTGGCGCTTA
>CAZSSN010000067.1:0-1987 GCA_964609785.1 uncultured Candidatus Saccharibacteria bacterium
GGCTTATAGAGCAAAAAATGGCTCAACCTGAGGAGATTTTGGCCTTAACGTTCACAGATAAAGCCGCAGGGGAAATGGAGGCTAGAGTCGAAGAATACCTTCCTTTGGGTAGCTATGACCTATGGATTTCCACTTTTCACAGTTTTTGCGAGCGCATCTTAAAACAGCACGGAATAGACATGGGTCTTTCCAATGACTATCAACTTTTAGATAAAACCAGGCAGTGGGTTTTCATGTTCCGCAATTTTGATAAATTCGAACTCGACTACTACAAACCACTTGGTAGTCCTAATAAATTTATAGATGCATTGTTAGATCATTTTTCAAAGTGCAAAGATGAACTAATCACACCTGAAGATTACATAAACTACGCGGAAGAGTTTCAATTAAATATTAAGGCTCCTGAACTTCCGATTGACGGTGGGGAAGATGAAGACCGAGAAGTTGAGAAAAAAAGAGTTGAAGAGTTAGCTCAAGCCTACGCCACCTATCAAAAACTTTTGCTCGACAACGCCTACTTAGACTTTGGAGATCTAATCCATTACTGTATTCAGTTATTTAAAAAGCGTCCGAACATTTTAAAATACTATCAAAAACAATTTAAGTATTTAATGATAGATGAGTTCCAAGACACTAACGTTGCTCAATACGAACTTATTAAACTACTTGCCGGTACAGAACAGAATGTTGTTGTTGTAGGGGATGACGACCAGTCTATTTATAAATTCCGTGGTGCATCTGTTTCTAATATTTTAAAACTCAAGGACGACTATCCTGG
Source organism: uncultured Candidatus Saccharibacteria bacterium (assembly GCA_964609785.1). Classification (GTDB taxonomy): domain Bacteria; phylum Patescibacteriota; class Doudnabacteria; order UBA920; family UBA920; genus UBA920. The sequence goes on from CAZSSN010000067.1 coordinate 779, forward strand.
AATTAAAGATATTACTTTAGTAGATAACTATCGAAGCAATCAAGAAATTTTGGATTTAGCTTACAACTTTATTCAAGCGAATAATCCAAATCGTTTAGAGACCCAACTTAAAATAGATAAACGACTCAAAGGCCATAACAACGAAAAAAGTCACGTTCAAGTCTTAGAAGGTAAAGATTTAAGCGAAGAGTTGAATCTAGTTATAAACACGGCACTAGAATTAAAACAACAATTCCCAGAATCAACCTGGGACGATTTCGCCATTCTGACGCGCGCCAACGCAGCTGCTTCAGAAATTATTCCATTACTTGAAGCGAAGCAAGTGCCGTACAGCTTCGTCGCTAACCGTGGATTATACAAAAAGCCGTTAATCGCCGACTTGATAAATTATTTACGTCTTCTTGATAACTACCATGAATCAAGTGCTCTTTACCGCGTCCTAAATTTTCCTAAGTTTCAATTGGAAGCAATTGATATTGCGCACTTAACACAATTTACAAATCGCAAAACAATTTCGCTTTATGAAGCGATGCATTCCGAAGAAGCTTTGGCAACTGTTTCTGAAGACGCGAAAGCTAAAATTGCGGAGCTACTAAAACTACTCTCGGAACACAGCGCGCTTACAACTGAAAAGTCTGCAGTAGAACTATTTGTGCAGTTAGTTTCCGATTTAGAAATAGATATTTTACTTACACCAGATACTTTAGAGAACGCACAAAATCGAGAAATATTGGAGCAGTTCTACAAGAAAGTAGAAGTGTATTCACAAAACGAAGAAAACCGCACCATGCGCGGCTTTCTTGATTATTTAAAACTAGAGCTTGAAGCGGGTGAAGAAGGTGCTTTAAAATTCGATCCAAATAGCGGTCCAGAAAGCTTAAAAGTAATGACCGTTCATAGCTCTAAAGGACTAGAGTTTAAATTCGTCTTCATCATTAACATGGTAGACCAACGCTTTCCAACTCGAGCTAAACGAGATGCCATTGCATTGCCTGAACCGCTTATTAAAGACATCCTCCCTGAGGGAGATTTCCATCTTCAAGAAGAGCGTCGTTTGTTCTATGTAGCGATGACTCGTGCGAATACTCTTTTGTATCTTTGTTGGGGTCATGACTATGGCGGTGCAAAAATGAAGAAACCTTCACTTTTCTTAAGCGAAACAAATTTAGTACCTAGTGACTCAGCAAAAAAGGAAACTGGTAAAGTTGT
>CAZSSN010000068.1:0-1720 GCA_964609785.1 uncultured Candidatus Saccharibacteria bacterium
GGCAATATCTTCCAAGTCACCCAAACGCTTCACATAATTTTCGAAGCTGTCTTTGCGAGCACCTGGACGAGATCCAGAAATTCCGTCAGCTGCGTCTACGATCATCGCTTCAATAGAAAGCGGTGCGTGAGCATTAGCATGTTCAGAAACGTCTGTATCATGGTGATGAGACTCAATCGCTTCAATAACACGAGGATCTAAACCAAACTTTGTTGCAATACGAGCACCAATTTCAACGTGAGTTCCTTCCATATCTTGGTCCAAAGCCTTTCCAATGTCATGGAGCAAAGCACCTTGCTTAACTATAGATACGTCTGCACCTAAGTCTTCGGCAATTAAAGCCGCGACCTTAGCCATCTCAGTAGAGTGCTTCAAGATGTTTTGGCCGTAGGAAGTACGGTAAAGCAAACGGCCTACCAAGTGAACAAGTTTAGGTGGGAAATTAGTAATGCCCAATTCGTAAACAGTATCTTCACCAGCTTTTTTAATCTGATCGTTAATTTCGCCTTTGCTCTTTTCATAAGCTTCTTCGATGCGAGCAGGATGGATACGCCCATCAACCAGCAATTTGTCTAAAGTAAGTTTGGCGATGTGACGGCGGATAGAGTTGAATCCGGAAATGACTACTGTGTCTGGAGAGTCATCAATTAAGATTTCAACACCCATGAGTTGTTCGAACGCACGAATGTTGCGACCTTCTTTACCAATAATACGACCCTTCATTTCTTCTGAAGGAATCATTACTGTTGTTGTTGTAGTTTCTGCAGTCACTTCGGTTGCAATACGTTCGATTGCTTGAGCTACAATCTTACGAGCTTCACGCTCAGCAGTTTCATGAGCTTCATTCAAAAGTTTACGATGCAATTTAAGCATTTCTTCAGAAATACCTTTTTCTGCATTTTCCATAAGGACTTTTGCAGCTTCTTCGCGAGTTAAACCAGCAATCTTTTCTAACTTAGCTAATTGCTGAGTCTTTAACTCTTTGATTTCTTCTTCAGTCGCACGCAAAGTTTCTGCGCGTTTGTCTAAATCGTTGCTCTTTTGATCTAAGTGATTAGCTTTTTGGTCTAAATCTTTTTCTTTTCTATCGATGCGTTCTTCAAAGCGTACGATTTGAGCGCGGAAATCAGCTTCAGCTTTTTTTGCGCTATCTGTAATTTCAATAGCGTTAGCCTTCGCCTCAAGTAGAATTTCCTTCTCTTTGTTCTTAGCATCTTCCAAGATTTTCTCAGCGCGACTCTCCGCACCAGATACCTTTTTGGACGCCAAGTTTTGGCGGATGAAGTAGCCAGCCACAAGACCTACCACAGCTCCAATGATTAAATATATAAATAACATAAATACCTTACATCCGCACTGGAGTAAGGCTGATTAGTGAATTAAAGTTGTATGCGAAAAACTAGCTCGTGATTATTCGAGTGCGAGAGTGTTTGAGCTGGTTGTGGTTTCTAACGTAGAAAAAGTTGAAATTAGTCGCATTTTCGTGAAATTCAGTGAATTTGCCTTAACCTGTAACGGAAATTTAAAATTGATTTTATGGCTTTACTGTACCACTTTCTAAGAAGTTGGTCAAACTAATTAAATTCAGCAAAACTTCAGAGAAAATTTACATGGACTTTATCGGTACATAACTATAGTAAATATAGTGGGCCTGGCAGGTAGCAATATTTGGGTCGACACCAGAATGTTCGGGGTTCGATTCCCCACAGGTCCACCCGGA
>CAZSSN010000069.1:0-1699 GCA_964609785.1 uncultured Candidatus Saccharibacteria bacterium
TTTAGCCATTTATTTATTGCTAACAATTAATGCTATATCTGTGGTATTATAGCACGTTTTGGTAAATTTAGAAACCCAGTTTTTCTTTTACAATCACCATGCTAATTCTGTCGGGGTTGCTTTCGCCGTAGAAAGTTACAAGCTTGTTGATAGCGCTAGCAGGAACTCCGTATGCTTCATGCGCACGCTGAGATTCTAGCGGAAGAACATATTCAACTACACGCTTGTTGGCTTCTTCTAGGCTCTCTGTAATTTTTTGAGCACCTACAACCCACACAACTTTACCTGCTCCGTAAATGTATGCTGGGAGTTGGCTACCAGTATTAGAAGCCACAAGTACTTCACCAGTTTCGCTGATAGCATGAACGCTGCCAATAGCATAGTCTGGACCTGCACCTAGTTTACGCATTTCGCGACCTTGGGTTGCACTATCCATGGCGTTTAATTTGTTGCGAACAGAATCGTACTTTCCACTTGCGTCTATTAAGTCTGCAATCCCTGTTTCTTTTAGAGTAACAGAAGTCATAGTCATCACTTCTGATCCTTCAGGAATTAATTCTTGAACTTTCATTTGCGCTGCTTCGCTACTTTCTACAACATAAGCAGTAATGCCATGCTCTTTAAGAGCGACAATTGTTTTTTCTATAGATTCTTCTGAAGCGATTGTATCGTAAGTCATGTTTTAAGTCTTTAATTATTTTTTCTGAACTTTCTTCGTTGTGTTTTGCTTGGAATTTCTCTCTTCTATGGATTTAATTTGCTTTGGTTTCCAGATTAGAGAAACGTACAATTGAATTAGAATAAGTAAAACCAGTATACCCAAAAGAATTAAACCTTTTTTGGTAATAATTGGTTTTCGTACCTTTGCAGCCTCGAAAACAGCATATTTCGAATCTTTAAATGCTGAAATTTGATGCGTGTTGTCGTTTTGGCTTTCGTTCTCGGGTTTTTCTGTTTCTTGCCCGAATTTACTGAAGTCAATTACTTCATCTTCATCAGCCATAGTCAGATTGTTTATTTTATATATTATACCATTTTTGAATGGGATTTTTTAGTCTGTTCATAACTTTCTTGGATTTTTCAAGAATTAGGTTATAATTAAAGAAAGATAGATTTCACACTTAAATAAAGTGAAAATGAAAAAAAGAAACAAAAATCAACAAGGTTTCACGCTTATTGAATTGTTAATTGTTATAGCAATAGTTGGACTTATGTCTTCTATTGTCATGACGGTTCTTACTACTACAAGAGAGAAAGCAAGAGATACAAGACGTTTCGCAGATGTTAAGCAGATGTCTACAGCTTTGGAATTGTACCAATTGCAAAATGGGACATATCCAATATCTGCTACTGAAACAGAATCGATCCCTGGTCTAGCACCGACATATATTACTTCGCTGCCAACATCACCATCTCCTGCAGGATCGGGCTGTACAGATGAGCAAAATAAATATTTGTATACTTCAGATGGAACTACGTATTCTTTGAAGTTTTGTATAGGCACTGCGATTACAGGAAATTCAGCAGGTGCGTCCGGAAGCTCTGGTTCGTCTAGTAGTTCCACCTCAACAAACTTAGTTGCTGGAGTAAATACTTTCACACCAACTGGTTTGGCTCCTGTTTCGCAATCTTCTGGTAGTGATGGCGGTGATAGTGGTAGTGGCTCTGGAGGAGGCTCTGAGTCTGCATTCGTACCGGG
>CAZSSN010000070.1:0-1615 GCA_964609785.1 uncultured Candidatus Saccharibacteria bacterium
CTTAAAAGAAAGTTATGTCAACAATTATTTTAAATAAATTTATATTGACTTCTTTATTGAGGGAAAGTAAGCTGTCGATATGGAAATCAAACAACTATTAAAAGAAATTAAAAGTACTGGTATTAAAGACCAAGAATTGGCGGATAAATTGTCTGTTGATGGAGATTCTATAAACCAGTGCATAATTTACAAGTGGCGCGAAGGATCACCTGAGAACGAACGCTTAGTTAAAAGATACAATAGAATTAAGGATCTTCACAGGAAACTACGTAGGAAGATTAAAAAATGAAAAATTCTCTTCCCTCCTTACTGAAGAGCAAACCGCAGCGAGAAGTGCGCAAGCATAGTCGGATTCTCGCAACCATTACTGTTTGGCCAGCGGGTTTCCTCTCCCTTTTCTCGCTGGCTTTTTTTGGTGAATAAATGAAAACTAATACTCAAAGAACGCACGAAAATTACATTATCAGTTTCACAGACGGAACTGTAAAAATTGGGACAACTTGCAGACATACCAAGAGGGTCAAAGAGGTTGTTAAGAAAAAATTGCAAAATAAAAAGCTTGGTGTGGTTACTTATTATGTAAGTGATCTACGAACAAAAGAAAATGCTTACAGAGCGGAAAGAGATACTTGCTATTTCCTAAGGAAATGTGTTGTAGAGAATACGCGAGAATGGATTAGATTAAATAGCTGCACTAACTCTGACATTCGCTCTTTCTCCAATTATATTAAACAAACACTAGAGGTATTCGCTAGCGGTGTTAGATTACAAAGGGGTTCAATAAATGGAATTTGAACTTCACCCACTTTGCACACTATTTCCAAGATTATCTGGAACTGAATTTGATTCTCTCTGTGCGGATATTAAAAACAATGGATTGCGTAATCCTATAGTCATTCATGAAGGCATGATCCTTGATGGTGGTAATAGGTACAGAGCATGTATTGAAATAGGGATAGAGCCAGACTTTGTTGAGTTTGGAGGCGGTAATTTAGTTTCATTTGTTCTGTCGGTTAATTTGCATCGTCGCCACATGACACCAGGGCAGCAAGCTGCGATTGTGTCGAGCGCGCAAGATTGGGCGAAAGCTCAAACCGTAGGAAAGCCTAAATCCGGTAACGTTACCGGATTAGATCGGGTTGAAGATCGGATGGCGCAATCAGGGGCTAGTGACAAAACCCAACGTATGGCTGATAAAGTAGCTAAAGCTGATCCAGAGCTATCAAGGCAAGTAGCCCACGGTGAAATAAGCCTACCAAAAGCTATTAGATCAATTACGCCACAAAAGGCAGAACAAGAAGAAGATGCCGAATACGACGAAAAAGAACAAATAATCCATGAGCTAAAAGATACCGTAGTTTCTTTGGATGAAGAAAACACCAGATTAAAAGACGCTATCTCGGCAAATCAATTGCCCGAAGATGAAATTCAATCCGCTGCGGAAATAATCGCTGATCTACGCCACCAAATTAAAGCACTAGAAGCAGAACTAAGTGCAGTCAAATCATCCCGTGATGGCTACATGGTGCAAAACGCTGAACTCAAAAAGCAATGCGCCAGCCAGCGCAATCAGTTAAAAAAATTAGGTGCTGGCGGTAACTAATGCTAACCCTTC
>CAZSSN010000071.1:0-1594 GCA_964609785.1 uncultured Candidatus Saccharibacteria bacterium
TGTCGAATCCATCTTCAATAGCTTTTGTTAGTTCTTTACCGCTATGGATTTCTTCTTTCATTCTTTCGAAAATCAAGATGTTGGCATCAACGGCCATACCAATGGATAAAATAAATCCAGCGAATCCAGCCAAGGTTAGTGTAACTGGTTGTACACCACCCAAGAACATCAAAGCTAAATAACTGACTAAAGCTAAAATTCCAAACCAACCACTGACAACTATACCAAGTAGGAAGAATATACCTACAAGAATAATTGCGGTTATAGAAATTCCGATTTTAAATACAGCGATAGAAAGTAAAATGTAGATTACTAAAGCAAGAACTGCTAGTAACCCTGGGTATCGATAGTAGAAGATCATGAAGAGAACAACTAACAACAATCCAATTAAACCAGCAATTAATGACTTTTGGATCGACTCTTGACCTAAGCTTGCTCCAACGTTTTGTTGAGAGATTAAACTAATTGGTACTGGCAAAGCTCCGGAGTTTAAACGAGTAGCTAATTGTTTTGCCTCTTCTGCGGTAAAGCTTCCAGAAATGATTGCTTCTCCGTCTGTGATAGCGCTTTGTACAGTTGGTGCACTAATAACTTGACCATCAAGAACAATAGCAATTTGCTTATTCAAATTGGCAGAGGTCATTTCGGAGAAGAGTTTTGTCCCTTCTTCGTCGAATTGAAGACGTACAATAATGTTAGAGCTGAGTGATGTACTGCCTTGCTGAACGTCAGCTGTAGCTTTCTTTAATTGCTTTCCAGATAATCCAGTTTTATTCCATGCAGCAAGTGGATCGATTGTAACCTGGCCATTTGCATCAACAGTGGCATTTTGTGCAGCACTAGGATCACCCTGGGTTCTGAACTCTAACAAAGGTGTTTGCCCGATCTGATCGATAGCAACGTTAACATCTGTGATACCAGGAAGTTCAACCACAATTTGGTCTGTTCCTTGAACCTGAACCAAAGGTTCGGATACACCAAAACTGTTTACACGACGCTCAATTGTGTCTCGAACGCTGTTTATAGCATCTTTTTGGTCGGCCTGAGCAATGTCTTTAAAGTCAGCTTTATAGACTAAATGCGCCCCACCCTTAAGATCTAGCCCTAATTGGACCGCAAAGTCTTTCTTATAGTTTATTCCTAGTTTATTTAGGTCAATTTTACTACCTTGTGGAAAAGCTATCCATGCCGCACCAGCGCCTAGTAAAATTACAAACAAAAAAACCAAGATTCGCTTCATAAATGGTTTCATACGGATTTTTTAATCTCTTAGATAATTACTTAGGAATTATATTCAATTCTAGCAAAATTTGCAAAGGTTATTTGGCCTTTTTGTTAGATTTAAGATAGTGGCTTATTTGCCCTAAATCACGGTCTTTCCAAGCAACTTTTATCTTAATTTTTTCGACAGTCTGGGCAGTGGTCTGTTTTGCAGTAGTAAGATCGTGAGTTTGTGCAAAATTAAGAAAACTTCCCAACTCCTTTTGAGAATTAAAACTACTAGCTCCAGAAATTATGCGTCCTAGCATTTTACTTGCGCCAAACTTTTTATCCAACATTGACCAATTTTTTTGGACTTCCTTCCAAGCTAAAG
>CAZSSN010000072.1:0-1520 GCA_964609785.1 uncultured Candidatus Saccharibacteria bacterium
ATAAAAAGTTTTGCCGGTTAAGTTCGCATGAGCAAATACCCCAATTTCAACGTCACTTGTTTGCAACTCAATCAAGTCACGGCGTGATGATGGTTGCTTGTCTGTCTTATAGTATTTATCCAAAGAATCTTTGCTAGTAGCAAATTTCAAGAAGTCCCACGCCCAAGCTGACTGCTTACTTTGCTTACTAACTACTTCTGCGAAGTAATTAGAGTAGTTAACAGTTGGGTTATCGAGATTGTTTTGAGGGACTGGTGCAACATCGTAATTTAAATTTGGCGCTTTAGCATCTATTTGCTCACGAGCGTATGAGTACCCGTACAGGAATGCAGCTCTTCCATTTGCGAATGCATCAGTTGAGTAATCACTGTCTTCGTTCCAGGTATAGTTTCCTCCTGAAGGATCAGAGAATGAGGTGTAAAAACTAACTGCTTCTTCACCTGGATTTACTTGGTTTCCACCCTTGTTAACGCTACCAGCAAATTGAGGAGAGCTTCCATCTGCAGTCCAAGGAATTGTTCCGGCTTGGAGCATTAATAGATAGATAACATCCACACCACGATTAACATTCGAGTTTGTACCTATTGCAACACCACTGCGGCTAAAATAGCCATTAGAATCTTGGCGTGTAATTTTCCTTGATTGTTCAGCAAGTTGATCCCAGGTTTTTGGAGGAACTGCGATCCCTGCTGTTCCCATTAAGTCTTTGTTGTAATACAACCCTAAAGAATCTACCCACAATGCTGTGCCGTAAATTTTATTATCTTTAATCAGATCGGTTACCATTGAATCCACAAAAGCTTCTCTATAATCTTTCACTGTAAAAACTTTGTCTGGTGCTGGAGTAATCTTATCCATATATCTTGGTACCCAAGTATTATTGATAGAGTAGATATCTGGACCATTTCCAGCAGCAAGTGCATTCAACAAATCAGCTTCGTAGTTTTCTATATTTTTCTTTGTATATTCAAAAGTTACGTTCGTATGTTTAGCTTGATACGCTGACATGATTGACTGCATTTTATCTGAATCAACAAATGGCTTCCAAATTTTAATAGTTACTGGATCTGCTGACTGTTCACCACCGCCACACCCTGCTGATATCAATGACAAAGCAGCGACCGCCATGATCACTGAAAATTTACTAATCTTTTTAAAATAATTTTTCATTTTTATTTGTACCATTTTGAGGAATGATTTACTTTTTTGTTTATTTTAGGGCTAAATTTTAGATTTGAATTTATCTTGAAATTTTCTTCAGGAACTCAGAGAACTCATCTTTAATTTCAGTATGTTTTAAACCGAATTCCACTACCGCTTTTAGATACTCAAGTTTGTTTCCACAATCATAATATCTTCCATCTTTGATCTCTACTGCAAAAGTTTTTTTACCTTGTTCTAGCATAATATTCATGCCGTCAGCCCAATAGAGTTCATCTGGAGTATTCTTCTCTTCAAGATTCTTCATGGCTTGCTCCATTGCAGGGAAAATATCCGGGCTAAACACGTAGCCTCCGACA
>CAZSSN010000073.1:0-1518 GCA_964609785.1 uncultured Candidatus Saccharibacteria bacterium
TAACCTTTGAAAGGATTTTTATGCACGATTGTAACTGTGACTCCTGCGGATTAGACGAAAACTTTGGCTACGATGGTAGCTATGGCTTTGGCCCACAAGTTGGCCAACCCGCACCAGTCTTCGACGACATGACGACTTATCATGTTGGCGAATTTAAAAAAGCTTCTCTAAGTGATTACGCTGGAAAGTGGCTAGTACTGTTTTTCTATCCAAGAGATTTCACTTTTATCTGCCCAACTGAAATTCAAGAATTCGGCGAACACTACGAAGCGTTTAAAGCTTTGAACTGTGAAGTAATTGCGGCAAGCACAGATAGCGAACATTCTCACAAAGCTTGGTACGAAACTGATGATCGCCTAAAGGACATCAAGTACCCTATTATTGCCGACACAACTCAAGAGCTTTCCGATATTTACAACGTTCTTGATGATGATGGCGCTTCCCAACGTGGAACTTTCATTATCGATCCAGAAGGTGTGCTACGTTATGCCCTTGTTTCAGATGGCGGCGTAGGTCGCAACACTGCGGAAACACTTCGTGTGGTTGAAGCTTTGCAAACTGGCGAACGTTGCCCAGCTAACTGGAAAAAAGGCGACAAAACTTTAGGTAAGAATTAAAAACAAACCCATGTTTGAAGCAAAACAATTCGAATCTATTAACGGGATAGACGGAATGTCTGAACGTTTAATGGGCGAGCACTACAAACTCTACGAAGGCTATGTTAAAAAAGCTAACGAGATTCAAGAAAAACTTAAGACCGTTGACTTGAGCACAGCTAACGCAACTCAATCTGACTTGCGATCACTAAAAATGGGTTACTCTTTCGCAGTTAATGGCATAAAGAGCCATGAACTTTATTTCCAAAATCTTTCCGGTAATGGGGCTAAACCGACCGGTTGGATTGCTGGAGAAATAGAAAAGACTTTTGGTTCTTACGAGAACTGGATGGCCGACATGAAAGCTACTGGAATAGCTGCTCGTGGCTGGGTATGGTTTGCATTTGACTGGCAGAATGGTAGCATCTTCAACTACTTAGGAGATGCTCACGATGCCTTTCCAATTTGGCACGCCACCCCTCTTGTAGCGCTGGATGTTTACGAACACGCCTACATGATAGACTACGGCGTCGCCAGAGCAGACTATATTGAAACATTCTTCAAAAATTTAAATTGGAACGACGTTGAGGCAACAGCTTCCAAATTATTTATGGATAAATGGGATAGTAATTCCGTTTCATAGAGTAATTTCTCATAAAAAAAGAGCCGGTTGATGCAAAACGTGTTTGCACAACCGGCTTTTCTGTTTGAAACAGAAGGCTAAACTAAAACGGATTCCTTTTGAATATGCCCAACAACCTTTTTCAGGTTCTTTACATTCAAATAAGTCTTACTTAATTTAATGTGTATTAAGCACATGGAGAGCAAATCTTCATAAGACTTCTCTTCGCTGAAATCCAAGACAAGCCCGTCACGAGAGCTTTCCTGGATAATCCAACTCACGAGTTCGTGAAGCAGGGGA
>CAZSSN010000074.1:0-1510 GCA_964609785.1 uncultured Candidatus Saccharibacteria bacterium
TAAATTGGCCGAAACCACTAATATTTACTTTATCCCCACTTCTTAAAGTTTCATACACCAAATTAATGAATGTATTTAGCATGCGCTCTGCTTCGGTATAAGTAACTGACATACGGGCTGCCAGTTGTTCAATTAAATCAGATTTATTTAAGCTCATATAATGTGTAGGTTTGCTTAATGCTCTATCGTCTATAAATTATAGCACAGATGTGAAGAAAACATAAAGAAACTGCTTATTTCAGAAAGATATTCCCGATGCCATTAATGACAAAAGCAATGCCTATTTCTATGAATTTCCAGATTTTTTTAATAACGCTCATAGAGATATTTTACTCTATTCCAGCTGCGAACACCAATTTATACAATGCTATTACTCCTGCAACAACGGCAGCCGCGCCCATAGCGATTATTTTTCCCATAGATTCTTTCTTTTTCACCTCAGAAGGTGTATTGTCTTCGGTTTGGGTTGATTCCAGATTCTCTGGCTTAGGAGTGGTTTCAGTTTTTGCTAGGGCTGCTGTTGGCTTTGCCATAGCTTTCGTTGCTACTGCTTTAGATGGAGTTTTAGCGGCAGACTTAGTCGTTACTGCTTTCGTCGCCTGAGCTTTCGATACTTTCGCTACCGCCTCTTTCTTTACTACCTCGGGTATCTTTAAAAGATTTAACTCACCACGAGTTACTGAGGTGGTCCACAAAAACCCATCTTCAAACCTAGAGAATGACGAGCCATCAATTGCTAACGAATATGTGACAGTGCTTATAACTGCACTGCCATCTTGCAACTTGATAATTTGTCCTGAATTTCGCAGTTGCGCAGGCAAATCTTCTTGATCAACAACGTAATACTCCCCCGGTTGCAGAGATATGCTAGGTAGCAACTTACTTTTCTCGCCCACCCAAATAGTTACTTTGGAAAGTTGCGCTACTTCTTCGCCTGCATTATATATTTCTACAAATTCGCTTGCACCTGTTTGTGGATCCGGATATATTTCGCTAATTTCTAAATTACTATTATCATAATCTCCTAAGTCTTCGATTTCTTCTTCATTCTCTTCTTCCTCATCAGCTTCATCATCTTGTTCTTGCTCCTCTGGAGGATTACCATTGTCTTGGCCAAATGTGGAGTCTGCCAACTCCCAGACACCCTCAAAAAAGCTGAGGGATTTGGCTTCGGGGGTGAACTCAGTGTACGACATAGAGTCTATAGCTTCGCCATTAGCGTTGAATAAAGTTATTACATCACCAGTAGTATTATTTAAAGAGAATTTCCCCACTGGAATAGTGACTGCAATGTAACTATTACTTGCTAGTTCTGTTTCTGGAAAAGTATATGCATTGCTACTAATTGGGTCTGTTGCAGATACATCATCTAATCTGTAGCCCAACAAGTTTACGGATTCGCTACCTGCGTTGTAGATTTCAATCTTCTCTGCACCTGTATCGCTTCCTGTTGGGTTTGGTAATATTTCGTTAATTCTAAGATTCACCTCTTCAGGAGTCTCTGGCTCTG